>JANNNO010000565.1:0-18614 GCA_031398585.1 Myxococcales bacterium
AACGCCGAAGCCATGGAGCTTCTGCACACGGTCGCCACCCTGGTCGTCGACAAGCCTGGCACGCTCACCGAGGGCAAGCCGACGCTCGTTACCGTCACGCCGCTGGCGGCCCATGACGACAACGAGTTGCTGTCGGTCGCCGCCAGCCTCGAACAGGGCAGCGAACATCCCCTCGCCGCGGCCATCGTCAAGGGCGCCCTGGAACGCGGTCTTCAACTCTCGGAGGCGACGCAGTTCTCCTCACTCACCGGCCAGGGCGTAAAAGGTGTGGTTCTGGGAAAGAGCGTGTGGCTCGGAAACCGCAAGATGCTCGAGGAAGGCGGCATCGCGGTGGGGCCGGCGTTGGCCAAAGCCGACGCGCTCCGCGCCGAGGACGGGGTCTTGCAAACCGTGATGTACGTGGCGATCGACGGCAAACTGGCAGGCCTTCTGGGCGTCGCCGATCCGATCAAAAGCACAGCGCCCGAGGCCATCGCGGCGCTACACGCCGAGGGTGTCCGCATCGTGATGCTGACCGGCGACAACCGCGTGACGGCCGAGGCGGTCGCCCGCAAGCTGGGCATCGACGAGGTCATCGCCGACGTGCTACCGAAACAGAAGGCCGACCAGGTCGATCGCCTCCGCAAAGCCGGGCACGTGGTGGCGATGGCGGGCGACGGGGTCAACGACGCGCCCGCGCTGGCCCTGGCCGATGTGGGCATCGCGATGGGAACGGGAACCGACGTCGCCATGGAGAGCGCGGCCGTTACCCTGGTGAAAGGCGATCTCCGCGGCATCGTTCGGGCGCGCAGGCTCTCCCGCGCGACGATGGCGAACATCCGCCAGAACCTCTTCTTCGCGTTCGTCTACAACTCCATCGGCGTGCCTATTGGAGCCGGCGTGCTCTACCCTTCCTTCGGCCTTCTCCTGTCGCCGATGTTCGCAGCCGCTGCGATGGCGGCAAGCTCGGTGTCGGTGATCGGCAACGCGCTTCGTCTCCGCCGAGCAAAGGTCTGAGTCCTGGACTGCCACCAGCGATGACGGAACATCGACTCTCGCAGTGGGCTCACCGGGCCGTCTGCGCACTTCTTGCGCCTGGACCGTTCGCCGGGCGCAAGAAGTGCTCGTGGTCCATGCGAGCGGAGCTCGGCCTACGACGCGGCTGATGGGGTTGATTGGCGGCGCGCGAGTTGCAGCTGCCGTGAGCGTGCATCTCAGATCGTCCGGTCGAAGAGCCGTCCTGATCCTCCTCGGCGCAGCGGGCGGCTGCACGGGCATGGACCACGGATCCGCGCATCCCGCTGGCCACCACGCCATTCCGCGCGCCGAGCCGATGCTCGAAGTCGAAAGGAGGGCCGGCTCTCTCGACCTCCCCATCCTCGCGGATCTGAACCCTGATCCTCACGTCGTCGAAGTGAACCTTCGGGCGATGACGGCCGAGGTGGCCTATCTACCCGGTAAACCAGTAACCGCCTGGACCTACGAGGGGCGGATTCCGGGCCCCATGCTGAAGGCGAACGTCGGCGATCGGGTGATCGTTCACTTCACCAACCAGCTGCCTGAAGCCACCACCATCCATTGGCACGGCATCCGTGTCCCGAATGCAATGGATGGGGTAACGGCGGTGATGTCGCCGGTGCCGCCCGGCGGAACCTTTACCTACGACTTCGTCGTCCCGGATGCGGGAGCCTTCTGGTTCCATCCGCACGTCCGATCTGACGTACAGGTCGAAAGGGGCCTTTACGCCCCGTTCGTCGTCACCGATCCCGCCGAACCCGCCCTCTCGTCCACCCAGGACGTAGTCCTCCTCGACGACGTGTCGATCGACTCGGTTTCGGGCCAACCCAGGGGAGGTCACGACGCACGCACGGAAATGATGGGGCGCGAGGGCAACTTCATCCTCGTCAATGGCGGGCCGGCCAACCTCGTCGTGCCGACGGACGTGGGGCAAGCTCGCCGGTGGCGCATCGTGAACGTCGCCAACGCGCGCTTCTTCCGCCTCGCCTTTCACAATGGAAGGATGGTTCAGGTAGGCGGCGATGGCGGCCTGCTCGAGACGCCGCGCGAGCTGTCCGAGATCCTTGTCGTCCCGGGCGAGCGGGTCGACCTCATCGTGTGGCCCACACCCTCCGCGGCTGAAGCCTCTCTCCGCTCGCTGCCCTACGAACGCGCCGTGGGGGCTGGCGCAACGACACCTCTCGAGCTCATTCACCTGCCAGGCGCGCCGACCGCCCCAGCGACGGCACCCGCGCTTCCCGATGCCCTACGCCCGCCCCTACCGCCTCCCCCCGCCACAGGTATCACCCGCCGTGTTCGGCTCGGCGAACGGATGTCACACGGGGGATTCGCATTCACCATCAACGACCAGATCTCTCCGAACGTCACGGTCTTGGACGCGACTCGCGGGACCTCGGAGATCTGGGACGTCGTCAACGAGGCGGACATGGACCACCCGCTCCACGTGCACGGCTTTTTCTTCCGGCCGCCTGGTGGAGCCGAACGCAAGGACACGATCAACATCCCCGCCCGCAAAACGGTGCGCCTCGTCCTCGAGATCGATTCACGGGCAGGGGCAGCAGGCCATTGGATGTACCACTGCCACATTCTCGAACACGCCGAGCGCGGCATGATGGGCGAGATGCGGGTTCGCTGAGATCGCGCTACCCGCGAACCGGCTCCTTGCGGGCAACGCGGACCGGGACGCCGCCTTTTGCGTCACACGGTGACGGGATTTCGGGGCAAGCTGGCGGGACGAAGCCTGCATCCGACGTTCAACTGGGGCAATCAGGGAGGCACGATGAAGCGGAATCGGGAGACTCGGGCTGGGGCCTTTTGGCTGATGACCCTGGCGGCGGTCGTCGCGCAGGGCTGCGGATCGAGCCGAACAGCGCCCCTCGATGGCGGTGACGGCGGCGGGAGCGACAGCGGCGGCGAAGTCGCTGACAGCTCTTTATCCGGGGACGCGGGCACCGCCGACGGCGCAATCGGCGCCCGCTTCGCCCTGACCCCCGTGCGTCGGACCAGCTATCGGCGCATCACGAGTTTCCCCCGGGGTGCCGACGCCAAATTCATCAGCGACGCGCGCATCAGTGCCGACGGATCCAGGATCATCTTCGGCACCTTCGCCGGTACCTACACCATCGCCAGCGACGGCACGAACCTGGTTACGCTCAGCACCGTGCGCAACAACGGACACGTCGACATCTCGGCCGATGGAAAGAAGGTGGTCTGGTACGAGAACAGCGTCGACGGGTTCGTGGCTGCCAGCGACGGGTCGGGCAAGATCAAATTGCCCGGTACGCTCGGCATCAAGGGACTACGCATGACCGCGGCGGGCGACCAGATCTACCAGGTCGCGCCCGACGCCGGCGGCCTGCTGAAGCTGCCCGCCGACGGCACGGGCATGAAAGTGGTCATGGCGACCGCCGACGTGGCCAAGGCCAACGGCGTCGATGCCAACGGCAACCACTGGCGCGGCGTGATGGACATCTCCGACGACGGCAGCAAAGTCGTCTTCACGTTCCTGTGGGACGCCTTCGCGATGACCGGAGACGGCGCGGGCCTCAAGCAGCTGACGCAATTCCTGATGCCTGAGAACCGAACGCTGAAGCTAGTGCGGATCAGCGGCGATGGCACCAAGGTCGCGTGGAACGTCGAAGACGGTCTCAAATCCGCCGTGACGATCGGCCCGTGGGGGGGCGGCGCCTCGGTCGTCTACACAGGCATCACGTACTCTGAAGGCTACTGGATGCACATGCCCGGCACCGGAGCCACAGCGGCCCTCGGTAGCGGCTTGCGCCTGCTGGACACCGGCAAGGTGGCGCCCTACGACGCCATCGATTCGGGTAGCAATTCCATCCCGCTCGGCAAACCGGTGATGGTCACGCTGACCGGCGATGCACGCCGGGCCTGTATCGTGATCGAAGGACCCGAGTCCACCGACCAGGGCAGGCCCCATCAGATCGTCGTGGTCGACTTCGAGCCGCCGACCAACACCGGTGCTCCGACCATCGCCGGCACCGCGACGACGCTCAAGAGCGTGCCCAACGACGGCTCGAAGGCCGCATCGATCTTCGCCACCGTGACCGACGCCGAGGTGAGCGAAGTGAACACGGTCGCCTTGCGCGGCGGCCTTCGCCTGGGCGCAACGCCTTGGCTGCACTGGCCGCTGGAAGACACCGGAGAGCGCGGCGATTCGGCAGCGAAGGACGGTGTGCACTCGACCAACACCCTCACCTTGCCCACCGACACGAAGGTCGCGCCCGGTCCGTTCACCCTGCGCTTCGTCGCCGCCAACAAAGCGGGCCATGTCCTGATGGTCGACACCGAAGGCCTCGAAGCCCATACGCCCTGACGTCTTTCGGGGCTCGTTAACTTTCGAGATCGAGGCGATGCGCGCCGGAGCTCTCCCCCTGTTCATCGTCGCCCTGACCTCGGTCGGGTGCGCGCCGGACGTCGTCGAGCCTGATGGATTCGTGCGTATGCCCTCTTCCGTGCCGCCTGCCATGACCCCGCCCACGCCGTCACCCACCATGACCACCGGCAGCGACGGCGGGACGGCTGCGGGATCTTGCGATCTCAGCGGCCGGTGGTTGATCGCGCAACGTGTGCTGACGACAGCGCTCGGTCAGCAACAAGCCGCGCACACCTGGTTTTATTACGAGATCGAACAGAGGGACGCGAACCTGGTCGTCACGCGGGGACTGCACTGCGGATTCGCGGTCGTCAAGAAGACCAGCCTGGCGGCGAGCGTCGACAGCTCGAGCAGCTGGCCCGTGCTGTTAGAGAAGAACACCAGCACGGGGCGACGGGGCACGTACGTGAAGGACGGCAGCAACTGTCGCCTGCTGCTCGATACCGAATACGTCGTGCGTGGGGCCACTGTGGCGGCCTATACCGACCCGAAACGGCCACTGCCCACGCGCACCGAGAAAGCGACGGGAACGACACCCGGATGGGAGGACTGGGACGGCGACGGTCAACCGGGCATCAGCCTGAAGGTGTCGTCATCGCTTGCCAGCGGCACCCTCTACTCGGTTCAGCGTGATTGGACCCGCTACGAAGGCATCGCGAGTGCCCATGGTCCGAAGTTCAAGGTGTCGATCGGCTACGGCAGCGAGCATGTGCCGCTCGGTCGATCGATGGGTGCGCCCCAGGCCATCGAATCGAAATCATCGCTGTCGAGCGATCCTGCGCAGCACTACGCCTGGTTCGCGCGCCTCGGCGATGGACAGGCGGCGGGGACTCCCGAGCAGATCTGCGCGGCCGTGCGCATGCTGAAGGACCAGCTACTTCCCGAAGCCGCCCAATGAGCCACTCCCTCTTGCGTGCCGGCTTGGCGTTGACGGCCGTATGGGTCGCCGACAGCAGCGGCATCGCACTGGCATCCCCTCTTTTCGAATTGACGGGTGCGGTGCAGGGGCAAGGTGGCCTCAACGCGCGTGCGCTCGAGTCGGGCGCCGCCAGCGCGTACTTCAATCCCGCGTTTCTACCTGACGCCGAACCCGGGCTGCAGATCGGGTGGTTCAGCCTCGCGGATCAGGTCGGTGTGCAGCTGCGCGGCCGCCCCAGCCAGGACGCGGACGTTCCCGCCGCGTCGGTGGACATGGAGATGCCGGGCGGCGGCCGGTACCCGCATTACGGCGTGCCCACGGCATGGTTGCAAAACGGCCGCGCCGCCGAGCCGCCCGATCTCCCGCTGCGCGCGCGCCCCAGGCAAGGGGCCGGCACGGGTCACAACTGGCGCCTCTACCAGGTCGTCGGCCTCGCGGCGAAGCTCTGGCAAGGGCGGGTGGGCGTCGGGCTCTACGCAATGGTGCCGTACGGTCAATTTACTGGCGCCGCCGCTTTTTACAGCGACGAGCGCGAGCAGTACTTCTCGAACAGTCTGCATCCCGAGCTCACCTCGGACCGGTTGACGGCAACCGCCCTCGCCTTTGGCCTCGGCGCGCGCGTATTGCCTCGGCTGTCCCTGGGCGCGGCGTTCACGCTCTCTTTGCGCACCGTCGCCACGACCCCGACTTACGTGAGCGACGTCGGAAATTTTCAAGGCATCCTGGTCGACTCGAAGGTCGACGTCAGCATGGCGCTGGCACCGCACTTCAGCGCCGTCTTTGCCGCCACACCTGGCACGCGGCTGTCGGCCACGGTGCACACCCCGCAAAAGCTGGAGATTGTCACCGACTTCAGCTTCCTGCTGTCGAACGGAATCGAGCAATCGGCCACACTCCGCTTCACACACGCCTATCTGCCGTGGATGTTCGGCGCAGGCGTCTCGCATGACTTTTCACCCGGCGCCGCGCGCGGCTTTCAGCTGGTGGCCAGCGGCCTTTACGCGCGCTGGTCGCAATACATCGATCGTCATGGCATCAGACCCGCGGGCGCCTATCGCTGGTACGACACGTTCTCGGGCGCCGTGGGGGCGCGCTATCGCGACGGCGCCGGCCGCGCTTTCGTCGACGTCGGCTACCAACCGTCGCCCGTGCCCGACCAGACCGGACGAACCAACTACGTCGACAGCGCGCGCACGTCACTGAACGCCGGGTTCGATTTCGGTTTCGACCTCTCGGGTGGATCGATGCGCATCGGCTTGCAGGCGCAGGTGCATCGACTGCAGCGCCGAACCACGGTCAAGACGGCGATCGGCGGCCGCGATGGCGTGATCGATGAAGTGCCGGACGACGCCGTGGTGGGCGGAGTTCCGTTGGCGGGACGAATTGGATTGCAAACGAACAACCCTGGTTGGCCGGGCTACACCACAGCCGGCTGGATCTTTGGCCAGAGCCTGCACGTTACCTTTCGTTTTTGAGGAGCCGACATGACACCGGCTGCAAGGCGCAAACGAGTCGCGAGCGTCGCGCGAAGAATCACCGGCGTTGCCTTCTTGGTGACGATGTTTGCGGCCTGTCGCGTAGGTGGGCCCGAGGCGCCATCTCCGATCGCCGATGGTGGTGCGGGTGGGAAAGCGGGTCGAGCAGGCGCCGACACGGGCGTGCCGCCGCACACTGTGGCCGACGTCGCGACGGCAGCGCCCGAGGTGGCGGCATCGGTTGACCTCGTTCCTGGTACCCCCGCAGACACCGCCTCCGCCACGGACGGCAAAGCCTCGTGCGCCCCACCCTTCAAGGTCGAAGTTTGTGAGCCGGTGTGCAACACAGGTTGCCCCGCACTCTTGCGCTGTGATGTCTCCGACGTCCCGCAGACCGGCAAGTGCGTCGGGATCTGGATCGGGCAAGAGGGTGACGCTTGCTTCAAGGGCGACAGCACCGACGCCTGCGCCGCCGGCCTCACCTGCCTGGAAGGCAAATGCGCCCGCCTCTGCTACCGCGACAGCGACTGCTCCCGCCCCGGGACCTGCTGCACCCGCGAGCTCACCGGCCCCGCCGGCAAGACCGGATTTCGAACCTGCGCAACCTGCCCGATGTAGCCCGGCCCTACTTGCTCGTGCCGGTGGTACCGCCGTCTTCAGCACCGCGATCGGACCCGGCACTCATAGGTCTCGTCGCAGCTGGAACGAGCGGCAGACGAGGTGAAGCCGGGTTGGACAGTCCATCTGTCGCAGTGACCGCAGGATCGAGGGGCGACACACCGTTAGGGCCGCACCACTTCGAAGTGCCCCATCATCCCCGCCGCGTGGTGCTCGAGGATGTGGCAGTGGTACATCCACTTGCCGGGTCGGTCATCCGGGCGAAAGGCGATAGTCACCCGACCCTTCGCAACGACGTTCACCGTGTCCTGCCATGACTTCGGGACCGTCGGCAGGCCGTCCTCCGCGATGACCTGAAAGAAGAACCCGTGCAGGTGAAACGGATGGTCCATGCCCGTCTCGTTGATGAGGTCCCAGACCTGCAACTCGCCCACCTTCACCGGTGCGTCGTGGTGATGGGTCTCGTCGTTGATGAGCCAGTCGTGGCCGTGCAAGGTCATGCGCGCGCCTAGGCGGACGGTCCGAGTGGGCTGAATCGGGCCTGGTGGCACGAGCGGCGCAATCGTCGCCAGGGCGGTCGGGATCGAAGCCACGGACGGCTCGCGCGGCCCCACGTGCAGGGTGGCCCACACGTCATGGCGTGGTCGCTTCATCGCCGTCCGCCGATAGGGCAAGGACTCGATCGCGATCTCGGCGCCTTCGTCCTCGAACGGGCCGACCGCCAGCTCGACGCGCGCGGCGGGGGGAAGGAGCGTCTCGCTGACCGTGACCGGCTCACTCCGCAGGCCGCCATCGCCACCGATGATCCGGAACGATCGACCGCCGAGCGATAGCCGAACGTAGCGTGCGCTGCAGGCGTTTACGATGCGCCAGCGCTCGACCTGTCCCGCCGCAATCTGATACTCAGGGTCGCTGCGGCCGTTGATCACGAGCACGTTGCCCTCGCGCCCGCTGTGCCGATCGAAGAGCGCCGTCTTCGCGATGTTGCCGTGGCGATCGAGCTTCACGTCGTCGAGCACCAGGAGGCGATCGGCGTCGAAGAGGGGTTCGTTCGGTCCCAGGACGACGATCGCGCCGTAGAGCCCACGCTCGATCTGCACCGTCTCGTTCGCATGTGAGTGGTACCAGAACGTGCCCGCGTCGGGCAGCCCGAAGCGGTATTCGAAGCTATCGCCCGGCTGCACCAGCTGCTGCACCAATTGCGTACCGTCCATCGCTGCGGGCAGGCGCAGCCCGTGCCAGTGGATGCTCGTGGGCTCGGGCAGATTGTTCACGAGGTGCGCAACGAGGATGTCGCCGGCGTGCGCGAAGATCGTCGGCCCCGGGATCGTTCCCTCGTACCCCCAGGCGGAGACCCTGCGTCCCGGCGAAATCTGCCAGACTGTCTCGCGCGCTTCGAGGTTGACGTGAACCTCGCGCGGCTCACGCCCGAAAGGGATCGCGCGGAGCTGCGGGGTGGGAGAATCGGAAAGAGGGAGTGCTGGGACAGTCGTGGTCATGGAAACCTCCGGTGTTCGACGACCTCGACACTAGTTACCTTGGTCGCGCGGGACTTGAACGAAGGGGCTAGTTCACGCCAAACGCAGTAGGCTCCACCAATGCCGACCAAGGCCTACGGCCGCATGGTCTTCTGGGAGGGAGCCAGCTTGTGGGTCCTCGGCACGCGGCCGGGGGAAGGGGCCTACCCGAAGACCAAGTTCCACGCTCACCACGCGGTCCAGGTGACCCTCTTGCTGCGCGGATGGTTCACGCTCGAGACTCGCGACCGCCAGATCGGCGGCGACGCGGCGGCGGTCGCGCCGGACACACAGCACGCATTCGCGGGCGAAGGCCTGGTAGCTCAGCTGTTCGTCGATCCGGAAGGCGAGCCGGGTCGCGAGTTGCAGCGCACCTTGTTCTCCGGCGAGACCTTGGTCTCGATTCCCGCGCCTCGACTCGCCGGCTTCGGCGAGCGCCTCCGTGCCGGGTTCGAGTCGCCGCAGCGAAGTGATCAATCTTTGATCGACCTCGGCCGCGCCCTCCTCGCGACGCTGGCTCCTGGCAGTGAGCGGGATGAACGGCCCGAGGCTCGCGTTCGGAGAATGTCGGCGTGGGCCGCCGGGCGGCTCGACCAGCCGGTGAGCCTGGCCGACGCCGCTGCGCACGTCGGGCTGTCGACGGGAAGGGCCCGCCACCTTTTCGTCGACGAGACGGGGCTGCCTTTCCGCACCTACCTGCTCTGGCGGCGACTGATGCGCGCAGCCGAGCTTTTCTCGGCGGGCTCATCGCTCACCGAAGCCGCCCATAAGGCAGGCTTCTCGGATTCGTCCCACCTCAGCCGGACGTTCCGGCGAATGTTCGGGATCGCCGCGGACTCGCTGCGCTTGATGTAGCCCTTCCGTTCAAGTCCGCGCCCGCCGGACGCCGTATTTGTGGAGCTCCTCGCAAGTGAAAGGAGCTCCCCATGACCCTCGAACACCGCATCCGTCCCCGCGCCCTCGCCCACGTCGCATTCCTCTCGGTCGCCGTCCTTCTCGGTGCCTGCAGCAGCACGGTTCCCGCAAGGATCGAGGTGGTCGACGGCCGCCAAGTCGAGATCGCGACCGCCGGCATGGGCGGCGCTGCCACCGTCGTCTTCGAGTCCGGCCTCGGCGGTGATTGGACCACCTGGGACGAGGTCGCCAGCCGGGTCGCGCAGCATGCCCGGATCTTTGCCTACTCCCGCCCCGGCTACGGCGCAAGCGGCCCCGCGACGACACCGAGAAATCCGAAGACCATCGTCGAAGAGCTGCGCACGCTGCTCGCTGCCATGGGTTACGCGCCGCCGTACCTCCTTGTCGGGCACTCAAACGGCGGGGCGTACATGGAGCTGTTTGCGAAGTCACACCCGAACGAGGTCACGGGCGTCGTCCTCCTGGATCCACGCCACCGCGATTTCTTGGCGACCTGCGAGGCGGCCAAGCTCGACCTCTGCGGCATCTCCGAGTCTACGCTGGCCACGCAAGCGCCGGTCGTGATCGCAGAGTACCGCGCGTACGCCAGGGCCTCCGAGGAGATCCGCGCGGCCGGTGGCTTTGGCACCTATCCGGTTCGCGTCCTCACGGCGAGCGACATTTCGGGATCGACGTCGCGACAAGCGCTCTGGAAGTCGATGCACGCAGCGCTCGCCGCCGAGGCCTCCGACGGCGCGCAGGTCCTCGTCCAAGGCGCGAGTCACGACATACAGGGCGATCGACCCGATGAGGTTGTGCGCGCCATCTTGGCCCTGTTGCCTGCGGTGTCACCGTGACGCTTTTCCAGCCTCTCCAGCCCACTGCAGAGAAGGAAGGTACTGACATGACCATTTTCAGAATGAGGTCCGTGAAGGCCTGGGCACTGCTGTCGACCCTCCTGTCGACACTGCCAACAATGATTGCGTCTGCAAGTGTTGCGCGGACCGGGACGGTTGCGAGCGAGCCTGAGGGGCGCGTGATCAACACGCCGACGCCGCCAGCACCGCGCGAGGTGCCGGTGAACCTGCAGAGCCACTCTCTTCCCTGGCAGCTGCGGCCGATGACCGCGAACAACATGGTTCGTATCGACACCACCGCCGCCGTCTTCAACGATGCGCACGGCAACGTCGATATCGCGGTTCCCACGGTCCTCGCCGCGACTTACGTGCTGACACCCAACTGGGCGCCCATCATCAAACTCGGCGTCGTCGCCAACAACGCCCCTGGCGCCGCTCTCGATGGCACCGCTTTCGCCAACCCGCTTCTGGGCGCGACCTACGCGCGCGCTGTCAGCACTTACGGGCTCGCCCTGTTCGTCGCGACGACGATTCCCATCGGGACCGGAGGGGGCGACTCTCCGAATCTCCGGGCCGCCGAGGCGAACGCAGCATCGATATCGGCTCGTCCCGCTGAGGCCGCAATGTTCGCGGTCAATTACATGACGGGGATCGCTGGGGTTGATTTTGCCTATATGAGCCGCGGCTTCACTGCCCAGGCTGAGATGACCTTGCTGCAATTCTTTCGCGTCCGCGGAGGCGACAGCGGCGGCGCTACCGACGCGTTCCGGACCCAGGCAGCGGTGGGACTGCATCTGGGCTACTTCATCGGTTCTCACGTCTCCCTGAGCAGCGATCTTCACTATCGGCGTTGGCTCTCGCACCCGACGACCGTCGGCGCGAACGCAGGACCTCGCATCACGTTCTCGGACGCCGGCATGAACACGACGTCCGTCGCCGTTGGCCCGCGTGTCCACTTCAGGTTGGGAAAGCACGCCTGGGCTCGTCCCGGCCTTTCCTTCGTGCGGGGGCTCGACGCGCGCGGCTTCGCCGCTCCCTTGATAACGGCGCAGGCGACTGCGGTTCAGGTGGATGTCCCGGTGACGTTCTAGCGTCGAGACTCGTGGCTGTAGCCACAGATCGCAAAGGGCCTCGGGGCCGACGTGACCGCGGTATGCAGCGGGCGCAACGCGGAGATGGTGCGCACGCTCGGCGCCGATGCCGTCATCGATTACACGAAGGAGGACTTCGTCTCACGTGGGGCGCGCTTCGCTCTGAGATTCGACACGGTCGGAAACCGCGCGCTATCGGACTTGGCGTCCCTCTTCACGCGGCAAAAACTGAAGACGTTCATCGTGTCTCCCAACCGAGCGGACCTCCTGGCTTTGAACGAGCTCGGCGAGGCCGGAAAGGCGAAACCTTTCATCGAGCGTCGCTTCGCCCTGAACGAGGCCGCGGAGGCCCTCCGCCAAGTCGGAGAGGGACATGCCCGGGGACGCGTCGTCATTCAGATCGTTGTTTAGGCCGCTGCTCGGGCCATCCGCCGGCATGTCCGACCGGATGGCCCAGCCCCTCAAGCATTACTTGCCCTCGAGCTCGTTGCCCCGGAGCTTGTGGAAGTCGGCGGCCTTCTCGTTCTCCACGGCGAGCTTCTCGGCGGCATCGACGATCGCCGCACAATGCTCGTCCATCTTCTTGACCTGGGGGTTCCTGTCCCCGCGTGCCTTGGCGGGCGCGTGAGCTGGACTGTTGCGATAGGCAGCGGCCATCTTCTTGTGATCAGCGGCCTCCTTGCGGTAGGTGTCGGCCTTCTCCTTGTACTGCTTGGCCAGTTCGAAATGCTCTTTCGACGTGGCTGGCACTTTCGGTTCGGCCGCAGCCATGTTGCCGCCAGTAACGAGGGCGAGGCCGAGTGCGAGACTCATGACGGTTCTTCGAAGCATGGGATTCCTCCTCTGTCTTTCTTTCCGACTGGTCGTCTGGTTTCTGTGAGCTTGATGTTCGCGCCCTACTTGCCCGGCGTCTCTTTGGCGCGAAGGGAGTGGAACTCGGCCGCCTTCTCGGCTTCCTTGGCCAGCTTCTCGGCGCCGCTCGCCATCGACTGGCAGTGCTTCTGCATTTTCTGGTTCCACGGGTTCTTGACGCCGCCCTTGCTGTCCGCGTGGCCCTTGCCGTAGGCGATGGCCATCTCCTTGTGCCAGTCGGATTCCTTCCGGTTGCTGGCTGCCTTCTCTTGATAGGTTTTCGCCAACGCTTCGTGGTCCGACGTGGTCATCGGGATCTTCACGTCATCGGCGCGAGCCGCACCGCCTGCGATCACGATCGTTCCAAGCGCCAGCGCCGCAGCCAGAGTCTGAATGGTCCTCATCGATATCTCCTTTTTTGGTGTTGGGTACCGGTACGGGAGTATGCAGCTGTCGTTCCAACGCACGAGCAAGCGCGACGAGATCGCGTTCGCGGCGGGAGTCTGCGGGCAGCCAATGCCCTCAGACGCTTGACGGCAGCCAGTGTGACCGCAGCAGCCACAGGTGCTCGGTCACGATCCGCGCATCATTTTCGCGCTCTCGCACCCTGACACGCGGAAATTGCGCGTTCTCCCGGGTCACGTGGCGAGAGCGCGGGGGGCACGCAAGTTGCTGCGAAACCCGGTGTACCCGTCCCGGGTACGTCGTGGTGACCACCCGTCGGAGCCTGATGGAGACCAAAGACAAGAATGATCTTCGCGCTCGCCTGAAACGGATCGCCGGTCAGGTCGGCGGAATCCAGCGAATGGTGGACGAACAGAGATCCTGCATTGATGTCGTCATGCAAGTGAGCGCTGCACGAGCGGCGCTCGCCAAAGTCTCACGCATCCTGCTGCATCAGCATCTGCGAACCAGCGTGACGAGACTCCTGAGCACGGACGCTGAAAATCGGCACCAGATGTTGGACGACCTTCTACGAACACTCGATCAATCCGATCTGTAGGAGACTCACGCGGGAACCGTTGGGTCAAACACTGCAAGCAGATCGCCGTAAAGACCGACGCGCTTGCCGGAGAGCAAAAAATGACGACTGAGCTTCTCCTCCAGCAGGCCAAGGCCACGCCGGAAACCGCGGCCAAGATCAATTGAGCAAAGACTCGCCAGCGGCTCGGGCGTTCGTCGTGGCCGCGGATATCACCTGAGAACCTCTCGTGGAGATCGGACTCATAGCTCGGGTGCTGGCGACCCGGCCGCGCCTGCGCCATCGTGAGCGATGGTCGCGGTCCGCCCTTCATGCGCATCAAGATGGGGCTCTCGCGGAACTCCGACGGTTCGCGTACGCGCGCTCTCCCTTCTACCAGCGGTTCCACCGCGGGCTCGAGCAGCGACCGCTCGCGGAACTGCCAGTGCTCACGAAGGCGGAGCTGATGCAGTCCTTCGATGAGCTAGTTACCGACCGGTCCGTCCGCCTCGACGATGTAAACGCCTTCCTGGCGGGACTTTCCGGATACCAGCGCTACCAAGACCATTACTGGGTCGCCAAGACCTCCGGCAGCACGGGACGATCCGGAGTCTTCCTGGCTGACGGCCGGGAATGGGCGACAATCATCGCCTCCTACTCGAGGGCACAGGAGTGGGCCGGCATAAAGGCAACCCTCACGTCCCGCACCCGCTTGGCGGTGGTGAGCTCGCGGGTGCCATGGCACCAGTCCGCGCTTGTGGGATTGAGCGTGGACAGCCCCGTTGTCCCCGTCCGCCGCTTCGACGCAACATCGCCCCTGCAAGAGATCGTATCGGGACTGAACGACTGGGGCCCCGAGAATCTGATCTGCTACGCCTCCATGGCGCGGGTCCTCGCCGACGAACAGCGCGCGGGACGGCTGAAGATTTCGCCCAGGGCGGTGATGTGCTCCTCCGAGGTTCTGACCGACGAGACTCGCCGCCGCATCCTTCAAGCCTTCGGCGTGACTGCATTCAACGTCTACGCCGCGACGGAGACTGCGGGCATCGCCGCCGACTGCGAACTTCACCGCATGCATCTCTTCGAAGATCTCGTCATCGTCGAGATCGTCGACGAAAGGAATCTCCCGGTGCCGGACGGCACGGTCGGTGCCAAGGTCCTCGTGACGGTGCTCTTCAGCCGCACACAACCGATCATCCGGTACGAGATGAGCGACACACTCAGCGTCTCGCCCGACCGCTGCGCATGCGGCCGGACTTTTGCCCTGGTTGGTGCGGTCGAGGGACGCGCGGAGGACGTCCTCCTTCTGCGCCGGCCGGACGGCAGCGAGCTGCCCATCCATCCCAACGTGTTTCACCGAGCTCTGGAGGGCCCCACCATTCACGAGTGGCAGGTCGCACAGGAACCGGAAGCGCTCGTGGTACGGGTGGTCGCCAGCCCCGAGACCTCCGACGAGGCCATCGCGTCTTCGATAAAGCACGAACTCGAAGTGGCCGGAGCGAGCCCACCGACAATCCGGGTGGAACGCGTGGGCACCCTGGTTCGCACGGTGGTCGGCAAGGCGCCGCTGGTTCGAGCCTACCGGGCCCGACCCGACCGCGGCGCGCTTGAGTGATCGGGGACCGCCTAGTTCACGTCTTCACCACCGCGATCGGGCCCGGGGCTCGAAGTTCGCGTCGCAGCTGCAAAGAGCGCCAGATGAGGTGAAGCAATGGGATGCCGGCGAGGTTGATAATCGTGAGCGACACCAGGCCGCCCCACAGCGGCGCGGCTATGCGTTTTGCCACGTCCGAGCCGATGTCATCGTCGAGCATCAGCGGGATGAGCCCCACGATGTTCATCCCCACGGTCATGAGCAACGGTCGTACCCGGGATGCGCTCGAGAAACTCGTATTGGCCGGTCCACTTGAGATGGTGGCCGGGTTTGAGCTGGAGGCGGCCGCTCACCTCCGCTTTGGCGCGCTGGACGTACCCACCGATGTCGTCGCTGGTGACGTCGACGTAGATCCATCCTGCGAGAGAGCCGCCCTCGAAAGTGAGCATCGGCGAACCGAGGGCCGCTTCGATGCGTACGAGCTGACCGAGCGGAATCTGAGCGAGCGAACAACGTCCCAGCCGTCTCCGTTCCTCGCATTCCCTGCGCGTCGTTCGTGCGCCGACGCAAGCTTTGCGCGATAGCCGGAGACGCAATCTTGCTTCACCTATCCCGCAGAATCACAGGGAACTTTCGTCAAGGTGCGCTCCTGCTGGATTCACGCCCTTCGTGCTTGGGCTTGGTTCGGGGCCATAAGCATATTGTTCAACGCCGATCCAGGCTTCGTCCTGGCGCCTGATCGCAGCTGTGCCATCGGCAGCCTGCTGGGATCGCTATTCGCTAACCGGGTGCCCCAGCGCGTACTGCGCCGCGGGTTCGCCGTGGTCGTCATGACCATCGCCGTGGTCGGATTCCTGGGCCCAACCTTGATGGCGCATGCACCAGATCTGAAAAGGGGGGCAGCCATGTTCGGACTGTTCAGGGACAACAAGAGGACCTCTGCGATGGCGCACGAGCGGTGGCCGGTGGTGCCGCGCTGGTGGACGTACGCACGCCGGCCGAGTTTGCCGGCGGCCATCTGCCGGGTGCCATCAACATTCCTGTCGACGAAATCGATCGCAGGGCCGCCGAGATCCGTCCGCCCATCCGCCCAGTGGTGACCTACTGCCGCAGTGGCGCGCATAGTGGACGTGCAAAGGCAGCTCTCGATCGGATGGGGTTCACGCGGGTGGTGAACCTCGCGCCGAAGTCGGCCTGGTAAACGACGCATGACCAGCATGCGTGGCGCCGGTGCCCAGCCTCGACGAGGTCCAGTGGCTTGCCCGCGACCGGCTGGACCTGCGTGACCCGCGTGCTCAGGCCGCGGGGAATTCGCAGGCGCCCTCGGGTGACGGTTCGGGTTCCCAGAACTCTCAGAGCCCCCCGCTCAGCGCGAGCATCCCTCCGCCGGGGACGGGAAGTGCCCCAAGCATCGGGCCCCGCCCATACCTCGCATTGAAACCCCGGGCCGCGTACCCAGCATGCAGCCCCGCCACGAGCTTAACGCCGACGTAGCCAGCGACGAGCCCGATCATCGTGCCCCGCTCCCCAGTGCTCCAGCTGCGCCCGACGTTACCGCCGTGGTCCATGTGGGTTCCCGCGAACCACATCATCGGTGCCATCAGCGAGACCTCAATCGCCGTGTACGCCACGCCCCAGGCCAGATTTCCGGCGTAGAGGTTCCCGAAATCGACTGGGAGCGGCGTCAGAGACAGTGCCACGGCCAGGCCAGGGCTGCGGTACTCGGGCTCACTCGACAAAAAGTAGGGCTCACGTGGGCCATGATGGGCGGGCCCGGCATAGACCGGCTGAGGTCGCGACTCAGGCGGGCGAACTGTCCCGTCTGGGCCGCCCGGCGGCGACTGGGCAGCAGCCGCCCCTGACAAGAAAAGTGAGCAAAGCGCGATCGCCGCGCATGCCGTCGAACGCAAGGTCTGAGAGTGGGCCATGGATGATTCCTCCTCGTTTCTAGTCCACGCTTCAGCGCAAGCTGCATGCCAGGAGCGTTCGGGACCAGAATGGCGACGGTCCTCGACGGACGGCGACCAGCACGCGCATTTTTTTCGCGCCTGCCACATGACCGCGCATCTCGCGCGCAGCGCCCACGGCGGCCACGTCCAAGGTGGTGGTGTTAACCCGTGCCGATGGACGCAGCCTCCGCTCCGCCACGCCCGCTTCCGCTCCCGTTTCCCGGGAAAGCGAACCGGAAGCGCTCTTGGCCCGGGTGGTCGCCAGCCCCGAGAGACCTCCGACGAGGCCGTCGCGTCCTCGACAAGGCACCAACTCGAAGTGGCCGGAGCGAGCCCACCGACAATCCGGGTGGAACGTGTGGGCACCCTGATCCGCACGGTGGTGGGCGAGGCGCCGCTCATGAAAGCCGACCGCATGGGAGCGTTTCTGCTCGTCGTCTTGGGAGTGCTCACGCTCGGCACGGGCCTTCACTTCGTCTTCATCCGCCCCGCGATGCTGCCCGAAGACGTCCTCTTCGCCGGGACGGATCCTAGCCTTCTGAAGCCGGAGATGCTGGCGTGGCTGCGGATCGTCTTTCGTACGTGGGGAGGCTTCATCGTTTCGTTCGGCATCATGATGATGTCGGTCGGCGTTTATTTGCTCACTTCGCACGCCGCGCTTCTCCGGCTCGGCGTGGCGCTCGCTCTGCCCGTGGCCTTCGGCCAATTCCTGGCGAGCAACGTCCGGCTACACTCGGACTACCTACTGTTCATCGGAGGGTTGTCGGTAGAGCCGGGCAGGTCGAGGGCGACCACCTCGTGGCCGTGACGGGCGATCGCGCGAGCGAAGGGCGCAAGCATCCTATCCGCTGGATCGACACCCGAAGACGGACGATCGGGGACCGCTTTGTTCACGTTTTCACCACCGCGATCGGGCCCGTGGCTCGAAGCTCGCGTCGCAGCTGGAAAGAGCGCCAGATGAGGTGGAGCAAGGGGATGCCAGCGAGGGTGAGAATCGTGAGCGACACCAAGCCGCCCCACAGCGGCGCGGCGATGCGTTTTGCCACGTCCGAGCCGATGTCATCGTCGAGCATCAGCGGGATGAGCCCGACGATGTTCATTCCCACGGTCATGAGCAGGGGGCGTACCCGCAGCGTGGCCGACGCGATCGTGCTTTCGATGAGATCGGCCATCGTCCGGATTCGCCCCGCCCGTCTCGCCTCGTGAAACCCCTGGTCAAGGTAGACGACCATCATGGAGGCGGTCTCGGCCGCAACCCCTAGAAGAGCGATCATCCCGACCCAGACGGCGATGGACGTGTTGAAGCCGACTGCCCACATCAGCCAGACCGAGCCGATGGCCGCGAAGGGAACCGCCATCATGACCATCAAGCTTTGGGTCACGCCGCGAAAGTTGAAGTAGAGGATGAGAAAGACGATGAGCAATGTGAGCGGAATGACGACCTTCATCCGGGCCTGGATGCGCTCGAGAAACTCGTATTGGCCGGTCCATTTG
>JANNNO010000603.1:0-5966 GCA_031398585.1 Myxococcales bacterium
AGGGGATTGCGTGGGGACTGCCGGTAGACGTTGGGACGCAAGCTCTTCACCGTTCCCGCCCATTCCTGCTCGAGCAACGCCTCGAGCCGCAGACGCACGCGCTGCCTCACGGCGACGTTGGCCGATTCGACCTCGTCGACCTCACCCGACGCGATCATCTCGGCGGTGTCGGTCACCGAGACGCACGGCTCGCCCACCCAGCAGGGATCGCCCACCTTCTTCTTCTCTCCGCGCCAATTGCTTCGGTAGACGACCACGCCGTCGA
This sequence comes from Myxococcales bacterium, assembly GCA_031398585.1. GTDB lineage: Bacteria > Myxococcota_A > Polyangia > Fen-1088 > Fen-1088 > JANNNO01. Next base: position 266 of record JANNNO010000603.1, read on the forward strand.
TCGGCGCCGTCACCGCCATCAAGTCGATCGCCTTTTCGATGCGGTCCACACGGGTGGCAAAACGGGTGTGACGATCGCGCAGATAGGCGAGCTCGGCGTCCCCCAGCTTCACGGTATGCGCGAGGCGCTGCTCGGCCATACGCCGCTCGGCCAGCGCTGCCTCTTCATCGATCTTGGCCAGCTTCATCTCGACCGCGGCGGTGAACTTCTCGGGCAGATCGGCACGCAGGCGCGCCTTGTCGGCGGCGGCGGCGGCCTCCGCCACGCGCAGCTCTCCGTCCCTGCGGGCAACTTCGATCTCGGCCCGTTTGCGTTCGATCTCGCGGGCGGCGCTGTCCCTCTCGGCACGCCGTTCGAGCAGATCCTTCTGAAGATCGCTGACGTCGAACCAGACGACCTTGTCGCCCTTCTTGACGTCGGTGCCTTCCGCCACGAGGCGCGCGATCTTGAAGTCGCGCTCCTCGATCGCCCCGGGCGGGCCGAGAAAGGCCGAACGGGCCGCCGTGAGAGTTCCCGCGACGTCGACCTCGATGACGAGATCGCCTCGTTTGACCTCGGCGGTGGTGGTGTCCGCGTCAACCGCGCCGGTACAACCCGCTGCCAAAAGGCCAATCATCGCCGTGAGACGGAACTGGTTCATGAACGCGGATCCCCCAGCGTCATTCCTTCGGCGATGCCGGACTTCACGACGCAGACATCCCGATTGCAACCAGCGATGCTGACCGCGGTGAGCTTCCGATCCGGCAGACGGACGCGCGCTTCGCCGTCGGTCCAGTCCACGGCGGCGCGGGGCGCGAGCAGCACGTCTTTGTATTGCGCGAGCACGACCTCGACCCGCGCGGACAGCCCCGGCCGTAGGATGGGCGACTCGGCGTCGTTGAGGTCGACGTTGACGGTGAAGATCCGGCGCTGAGCACCGCGGGTATCCCCGGGCGTGCGCGCGATCGGCGCAACGTCGCGCACGGTGGCCTCGAACCGCTGTTGAGGATGGGCGTCGAGCACGACGGTGGCGGTCATGCCCGGCGACACCTTGCCGTCGTCGACGTCGACCAGAATCGCGCGCACCCGGCGTGCTCGCGAGGCGGTGACCCGCGCCACCGTCATGCCCATGAAGACTTCGTCGGCCTCCTGCAACTTGCGTCGCTCCTCGGGATGATCCGCGATGATCACCGTTCCGGCGGCAGGCGCGCGCAGGGTGAGCGAGCCGATCGACTGCTCGGCTTCGGTCATGGCGCGGCGGAGCTTCGCGATCGCGATGCGTTTGATGCCGACGTCGGCCTCGGCACCACGGCGTTGCAATGCCAGCGCCTCGACGGCCTTTTCCAGATCGACGCGCATGCGGCGCAAGACCAGCTGTTTTTCGAGAAAATCGCGTTTGGGCAAGATCCCTTCGGGCAGATCGGCGTCGACCTCGGCCCGCTTGACTGCGGCCCGCTTGCGCTCGACCTCGAGGGCCTTGTCGGCCTCGAGCACACCGTTCTGCGAGATCTGACGTTGCAGATCGATCTCGGCCTGCGAAAGTTGCAAGGACCGATCTTTGATCTCGGCAACGAACGAAGAGCTATCGAGCTCGGCGACGACGTCCCCGGCCTTCACCTCCGCGCCCTCGGCAGCCAAAAAGCGCAGGGGGCTCTTGCCGGTCGGCACACGCGGGCCCTTTAGCTCCACCGCGGTGACCGCGTCGATCTCTCCCGACAGCGGCAGGACCTGGCGAAAGTCGCCACGCGAGACCACGTTGCGAGCCTCGGCCTCGGGCTTCGACGAGGGCGTGGTCCCGGGCGCAGCCTCGTGGCAGCCAGCGGTGGTCAGCCCGACGAGCAGCCCAAGCCTGGCACCTAGCCGAAACGGGCGACCGAGTTGCCGGGTTGAGCGCGCAAAGACCGAGCCGAGACGTGACGTATGTTTTTTCTTCCAACCGACCAGCAGCATGACGGGCTCCCCGTCCCCTCGAGCCCTACCTGCGCCCATCGGCAGACGTTGACCCCGATATAGCGGACAGCGGTCGCGGTCACCCGTGCCGCGCGGGCGACACCCGTGGTTTTTACAAGGCCGAGACTGTGCTCGGCGCTTCGGATCAAAGGGGGGTAAAAAACCGCTCGCCGGGGCATCCAAAAAGCGAAACCCCCACTGGCGGGCCGCGGTTGCGGTCGCAAGTGGGGGTCCGGAACCCGCCGAGCGGGCCTCCAGGCGGGTGCCTCCTAGTAGCGGTAGTTCATCGAGAGACGGATGCGGAAGGGCGCCATGCGCTTCGAGATCGTACCGAAGGTGCGATCCTCTTCGTTGTATTCGGTCGCGGTGCGCAGGCCGAGGATGTTGATCATGTCGACCGAGAAGTCGAGCTGCTGGCCGATGAGCGGCAGCATGTTCAACGTCATCTTCAGGTTGAAGTCCTGAATGTCGGGCAGACGCAGCTCGCGGTCGTCTTCCGGGTTGTTGAGGTCGTTGCCCGGGTTGAAGCCGGTGCGCGCCTTGAGCAACGTGAACTTGTTCTCGAAGTCCGAGAACTTCCGGTTGTAAGGCGTGCCCGAGTAGTAGCGGTAGCGGAAGCCGCTCGAGAGCCAAGACGTGAAGGAATAGGTCGACTGGAACTTGACCTCGTGACGGTGGTCGTCCTTGAGCGAACCCCAGGTGTAGACGTTCTGCGGCTCGACGTCGCCCCAGTAGTTGTCGGTGCCGTCGAACACGTTACCCTCGAGCGCCGACAGGGTGTACGAGACCTTGGCCTTGAAGCGCCCCTCGCGCTTGTTGATGCCGAGCGTGGCGCCCTGGTAGGTGCGGCGCGCCTCTTCCGGGGTCCCCATGTCGAGGATCCGCTCGTTCTTGCCGTTTCGGTAAGCGCCGGTGGCGGCGAAGCCAGTGCCGGCGTTGTTCCAGATGCGGTTGGTCTCGCGGGTCTCGTACTGGTTGCGGAAGTCCTTGTAGACGAGGTCGAGTGCGAGCGCGACCCCCGGGACAACCTCGCGCTCGGCGCCGAGGGTGTACTCGTAAGTGCGGGGCACCTTGAGGGCTTCCTTGCAGCTGCGCCCCTGCTGGTCGAAGCCCTGCGGACCGCACGGCAGACCGATGGTGCGGTTGGCAGCGCCACCGCCCGAGAACTCACAGTTGCGGTCGAACTGGCCGGTGGCCGGATCGTACTGGCACTTGCGCGCGACCTGGTCGCCAATGGCGTGCTTGGCGACGTCGAAGACGTTCAGATCGGCGTACTGGTTGTAGCTCGAGCGGAGCACCGTGCGACCGTCGTGGGTCGCATCCCAGGCCAGCGAGACCGCCGGCGCGAAAGCCTGCGCGTTGAGCACGGTCTGACCGCTGCTGTTCTCGCCCATCGCCCAGACATGCGAGATGGCCGGGATGATGGTGAGAAAGCGCGTCGCCTTCCAGGTGTCCGACAAGGTGAGCGTGTTGCGGGCCACGTTGCTGCTGGAGATGAACCAGCCGTAGCGGGCGTCCGCGCGGCGCGGGTCGTTCGAGAAGTACTCGGTGCGAGCGACGGGGGAGAGCGAGCCGCCGGTGCCGCTGTCGCTGGTCGGCTGGTACTCGTCGAGGCGGTCGCCAGGGCGCGAGACGCGCTTGATGTCCTGCTCAGCGAGGAAGTTCTGCTTGAGCTTGATCGCGTGGCTCCCGAGGAAGCTCTGGTCGATGAAGTACTCGAGGCCGTTGGTGAACTGGATGCTGTAGTTGTCGAGCCGCTCGTGCGGGTTCGAGGACAGGTTGCCGAGGCGGAGCTCGCGGCGGCCATTCACCAGGACCGCCGGGGTGTGATCACAGGTCGACGGGTTGGTATCACACTGCGCCGGGTACATGTGCTGCGGGATCATGATGAACCCGGCCTGGCTGCGAAACACGAGCGCGTCCGAGAGGATCGACTCCCACACGAGGCCCTGCATGAAGCGGAAGCCGTGGCGGGTGCGCTGCGCATCGAGCTCGACGCCGAGCTTGTCGATCATGTTCCACTCGTGGGGCGAGTCGAAGTTGGTCAGCGACGAGACCTTGTTACGACCGTTGATCTGCCAGGTGAGCTTCAGCGTGCCCTTCTGGATGAACTTGCGGTAGGTCGGCGGAGTGGACAGCGTCCCCTCGAAGTCGGGGTCGCGACCGGTCTGGATGATGTGCGACTCGGTGTTGAAGTGGAACCAGAGCTTGTCCTTGATGATCGGACCCGAGAACATCGGGTTGACGATGTACGTGTAGGACGGGGCGGGATTGTCCTGCTCGTCCTTGAAGAACTCGAAGCGGTTGCTCGCCATGTCGGCGTTGAACTCGAACTCGTACTTGTTCGAGCCCGACTTCGTCACCAGGTTGACCGAACCACCCGAAGCCATCGGGTTGTCGACACCGAAGCCACCGGTGTTGACCTCGTAGGCGGCCGACGACTTCAAGGTCGGGAACTGACCGCGCATCTCGAACCCGTCCTGGGTGAACAGCGTCTGGGTCGTCGAACCGCCCCGCACGCGGCCGTTCATGCCGCCGGCGACGTCATTGATGACCTGGTTGTGAATGTTGTCGCGGTTGGCGTGCGGCAACGCCTCGACCATGTCGAGGTCGAACGTCTCGGTGATGTTCGACTTGGTCGTCTTGATCATCGGCGGCTTCTCGATGATGGCGACGACCTCGGTCTTCGTCTGCACCTTCATGATCACGTTGACCTCGGTGGCCGAGGTGATGCCGACCTTGATCCCCTTGTTCACGATCGTCTCGAGCTTCGGCGCCGAAGCGCGCAGCTCGAAGGTGCCGGGGGCCAGCGACGGGATGCGGAAGGAGCCCTCGTCGTTGGTATAGGCGTTCTTGAATCCGCCGATCTGCGTGGGCGACGACGCCGTCAACTTCACGCCCTTGAGCGGCATGCCGGCTTCGTCAAAGACGTAGCCGACGATGGAGCCGCTTGCGCCGCCTTGCGCGTGCGCAAGGGAGGGAACAGAGAGCAGTGCAACCACCGCAACAAGAAGACGCGCTTTCGACATCGACGGGTCCTTTCTCATGACGAAAGTGAAGACGAAGCCAGTTGCCGGGCGTCATCACAAGACGCACGGTAAGTCGATCCGGGTGCCCAAATCGCGAACAGGGAAGTGCCCGGGGAGCCCCTGATTCTTCCACCCACTTGTCGTCCCTCCCCCTGACCCACCGCGCGGCTTTTTCTGCCGCCAGTGTTACGACGAGCTCCCGAGAAGGCGCCTTTTATCAGACCTGGCCAATCTGTGAATGGGGCAAGTGACAATTCGTCCGAGCGAAAACGCTCCTCGTTGTTACTGCTGGAGGTGCAAACGGTTTCGGGTGCGAAAATTTCGCTGGCCGTCAAGGCCACTGCGATTTTCTCGTGCCCGAAGGCAGAGCGAAACTAGCTGCTCGGTCAGCGTTTGAACTTCACGACTTCTTTTCGCGCAGCGCCGACCGAGACGGGAAAGTTCCGCATCACCTGACCCGGTGCCGTGATCGAGACGGTGTGTTCACCCGGGCGCACCAAAATCGTCTGGCCCAGCGGTGTCCGGCCGCGCGGCTTGCCATCGACGACGACGCTCGCGCCGTATACCTCGGAGATGATCTCGATCTCGCCAAACTTTCGTTTGAGCGACAGCACGTTGTGCTCGGCCTCGGAACGCTCGGCAGCGGTGCTGCCTCGCTCGCGCAAGACAGCCTGATAGCGGCGAAGGGCCTCTTCCTCTTTGCCTTCCATGCGCAGCTGCAGAGCAGCCGCCAGATGCCGATG
>JANNNO010000015.1:0-5743 GCA_031398585.1 Myxococcales bacterium
ACTTCCACGGCGCCCCGGTCTTCCGTCTGCGCGGACAGCTCTTGCCGCTGGTCTTTCTCGACCGTGAGATCGGGCAACACACGGAAAAAGCCGAGGGTTCCGTCCGCATCGTCGTGTTGCAGGTCGCGGACCGTCGCTTCGGCCTGGTCGTCGACCGGATCATCGATCAGCAAGAAATTGTCGTGAAGCCGCTGGCCCGGCAAGTCAAGGGGATCCCCATCTTCGCCGGTGCAACGATCCTCGGCGACGGGCGCGTGGCACTCATCCTCGACGTGATGGGCATCGCGCAGCAGTCTCGCATCGTCTCGGATATGCGCAGCTCGACCACCCCGACCTCGGCCTCGATCAATCGGAAGGACGACGGCGATCTGGTCACCATGCTGCTGTTGCGAAGCCCGGATGACGGCCGCATGGCCCTGCCCCTATCACGGGTCAGCCGGCTCGAGACTGTCTCGCGCAAGCTGGTGGAGGAGGTCGGTGGCCAGCGCGTGCTTCGTCACGGCGAAGACATCATGCCTCTGGTCTCGGTCAACGCGGTCATCCCCGAACGACGGACGGTCTTCCGTAACGGCGATGAGGCCGGGGCCGAGGACACGCCCCTCAACGTGGTCGTGGTTCAACGCCACGGCGTTGCCGTCGGTCTCATCGTGGACGACATCCTCGACGTGGTCGACATCTCGCTCAAGAACCGCCGCGTCGGTTCTCGCCCGGGCGTCACAGGATGCGTGGTCATTCATGACCGGGTGACCGAGCTGCTCGACCTCGATTACGTGCTCTCCGGCGTGAACGTCGGCGACGACCAGCTGGAGGCGAGCGCATGAACAGCGACACGACCCAGTACTGCACTTTTTACCTCGACGAGCTCTACCTCGCCGTTGAAGCACGCCGAGTCCACGAGGTCCTGCGCGGACAGGAGCCGACCGAGGTTCCGCTGGCCAACAGTGCGCTGCGGGGCCTCATCAACCTGCGCGGTCACATCGTACCCGTGGTCGACCTGCGCGTCCGCCTCGGTCTGCCGCCGCGCAAGGATGGCGCACCTCAGATCAACGTACTCGTCCGCACGCCGCACGGTCCCGTCAGCCTGCTGGTCGATCGGGTCGGTGACGTGCAAGAGCTGGCGGCCGAAAACTTCTCCAGCGTCCCCGAAACGCTGCAAGGACCCGCCCGCCAGTTGATCCGAGGTGCCTTCAAGCTCTCGGACCGGTTGCTGTTGAGCCTCGACGCCGACCAGGCGGTGGACGTGACGGAGCAGGACGGAAGTCCTCAGGTTTAGGGGAACAAAAGGAAAACGCCATGGGTTGGTTCGCAAGACTGAGCATCAGGTCGAAAATCATGGTGATGGTGGCGTTCTTCGCCGCCGGCACCGCCACCCTGCTCGCGGGTTTCCTCAGCACGCTTCGGGCGGTGCAGGTCAACGGCTCGAGCTACGGCGAAATCGTCGCGGCCAAGGACGTGATCAGCGACGTGTTGCCGCCTCCGCTCTTCCTGGTCGAATCGCACGCCATCACTCTCGAGATGATGACGGCCGACCCCAGTCGAATTCGCACCTTGATCGACAAGGGCAACCAGCTCAAGAGCGCGTTCGAAGATCGGCGCCGCCACTGGACCGGAGCGGAGATCGATTCCAACCTGCGCCACGCTCTCGACGAATCGTGGAGCTCGGCGGAGGCCTTCTTCGTGGCGCGTGACACGCGCTTCTCCCCGGCACTGCTGGCCGGCAAGAAGGACGAAGCTTTGCTCGTCCTCAACGGCGACATGGAGCGGGCGTACCGTAGCCACTACGGCCACGTCGAGCGCGTGGTTGGGCTGGCCCGGACCAACGTCGAGCGGGTGGAGAAGGCGACCGCTGCGGCAGTCTCGAAGAACACCACGATCCTCGTCGCGCTGGCCGCCGGGCTCTGCGTGCTGATGTTCATCATGGGCAACATCGCCCAGAAGGCCATTCTCACTCCGCTCCGCAACAGTATGGAGGTCTTCCGGGCCTTCGCGAACCGCAACTTCACCGTGCGCCTCGAGGCGGACGGCGACATGTCCGAGATTGCCGACGCCGTGAACCAGGCAGGCACTTCGATCCGCGAAGCCCTGACCAGCATCGCGCGCCACGCCGAGACGCTGTCGACGGCCTCCGACGAGCTCAAGCTAGTCAGCGAGCAGATGAGCGCGAACGCCGAGGAGACCGCGGCCCAGGCGAACGTCGTCTCGGCCGCGTCCGAGCAGGTCATGAGGAGCGTCAAGACGGTCGCTGTCTCGGCGGAGCAGATGAACGGCAGCATCCGCGACATCGCGGGCAACACCAACCAGGCCGCCTCGGTCACCTCGGACGCGGTCCGCATCGCCGAGAACGCCAACGGCGCCGTCTTGCGCCTCGGCGACTCCAGCACCGAGATCGGCAAGGTCATCAAGGTGATCAACAGCATCGCCGAGCAGACCAACCTGCTCGCGCTCAACGCAACCATCGAGGCGGCGCGTGCGGGTGAAGCCGGCAAGGGCTTCGCCGTCGTCGCCAACGAGGTCAAAGAGCTTGCCAAAGAGACGGCCAAGGCGACCCAGGACATTGCGCGAAAGATCGAAACCATCCAGACCGACACCGGTGGCGCGGTCGGCGCCATCGGCGAGATTCGCAGCGCCATCAATCGCGTGAACGACATTCAATCCACGGTCGCGACCGCGATTCAGCAGCAGGCGACCACCACGACCGAGATCGAGAAGAACGTCAATCACGGCGCCCGCGGGACCGAGGAGATCAGCGCCAACATCGCGGGCGTCGCACAGGCCGCCCGCAGCACTTCGTCAGGTGCCTCCGATACCCAGCGCGCCGCCGGCGAGCTGGCCAAGATGGCCTCCGAGCTCCGCAAGGTCGTCTCGGGCTTCACTTATTGAGAACCAAGGAGATTTCATGCGCGCGATGGTGGTCGACGACTCGCGGGCGATGCGAAGCCTGCTCAAGAACATGTTGAAATCGCACGGTCTCGAGGTAGTCGCCGAGGCGGGCAACGGCAAAGAGGCGCTCGAGCAGCTCAAGGCCGCTGGCCAGGTGGATGTTGCTCTGGTCGACTGGAACATGCCCGAGATGAACGGCTTCGAGTTCGTTCAGGCCGTGAGGGCGGACGACACGTGGGCACAGGTCCGCCTGATCATGGTGACGACCGAATCGGAGATCGAAAAGATGACCAAGGCGCTCGAAGCGGGGGCCAACGAGTACATCATGAAGCCGTTCACCAAAGACGCCATCCGCGACAAGCTGCAACTCCTCGGCGTGATCGGATAAGCACCGTGGCGGATAAGATTCGCGTTCTGGTGGTTGACGACTCCGCGGCGATTCGACGCATCGTCGGCGATGCCGTCTCGCAGGATCCCGATCTCGAGCTGGCGGGCACCGCTCCCAACGGCAAGGTCGCGCTCGAACAGATCGGGCGACACAAATTCGACATCGTCACCCTCGACGTCGAGATGCCCGAGCTCGATGGCCTCGCCACCCTGAAGGCGATCCGCCAGACCCATCGCAGCTTACCGGTGATCATGTTCTCCGCGCTGACCGAGCGGGGAGCGCGAACCACCATCGAGGCGCTCACGGCCGGCGCCAACGACTACCTGTGCAAGACAGGCGATGGCAGCGGCAATGCGGTCGAGCGCGTGAGGAACGAGCTCATCCCGCGGGTCAAGGCACTGGTGGCCAAGGCCCGCTCCTGGCAAGCGCCCGGCTCTGTCGGTGGGGCGGCCCCGACCTCGGCGCCCCCGCCCCGGCTGAACCTCGCCGCTCCCCGCGCCACCCGCATCGAGCTCATCGCGATCGGTGTGTCGACCGGCGGTCCCGCGGCGCTCGGTGAGTTTCTGCCCAGGCTGCCCGCCAACCTTTCGGTTCCTATCCTCATTGTCCAGCACATGCCCGCGCTCTTCACGCGCATGCTGGCCGAGCGGCTCTCCTCGCAATGCAAGATCCGCGTGGAGGAGGCGCGCAGCGGGCAGGCAGCCGAACCGGGTCTGGCGCTCATCGCCCCCGGCGACTTTCACATGGTGATGGGGCGAGAGCTCGGCTCCCCTCGGCTCACGCTCAATCAGAATCCGCACGAAAACGGCTGCCGCCCCGCCGTCGATCCGATGTTCAAATCGGTCGCCGAGATCTACGGCGACCGGGTCCTGGGACTCATCCTCACCGGCATGGGTGTCGACGGACTGCGGGGCGCCGAAGCCATTCGCAGCAAGGGCGGACGCATCTGGGCGCAGGACGAAGCAAGCTCGGTGGTCTGGGGCATGGCGGGCGCCGTCACGCGCGCTGGCCTCGCCGAGCAGGTGCTGCCGCTGTCGAAATTGGCCGACGCCCTCGCCGAAGCGACAAGGAGCGGTCGGGCCGATATCCGTAACCTGCGAGCTCCGGGATGACCCTCGCCCCGCATCACATGGACTTCGTCCGCGACCTCGTGCTGTCGCGGTCAGCCATCGCGCTCGATTCGAATCAGCACTATCTGGTCGAAGCGCGGCTCTTGCCGCTGGCGCGCGAGGCGGGGCTCAACGACGTACCGGGTCTGGTCGACATGCTGCGTGCTCGTCCCTACGGCGAGCAGCACAAGAAGGTGGTCGAAGCCATGACCACCAACGAGACCAGCTTCTTTCGCGACGTGCATCCTTTCGAGGCTCTCAAACGCAAGATCCTGCCCGCCATCATCGAGAAGCGGACCAACGACCGCAGACTGAACATCTGGTGCGCCGCCACGTCGAGTGGCCAAGAGCCCTTCAGCGTCATGATGATGATCCGGGACGAGTTCCCGCAGCTGGCCACCTGGAACATTCGCTTCTTCGGCTCCGACTTCTCCGAAGCGATGGTCAACCGCTGCAAGGCGGGTCGCTTCAACCAGCTCGAGATGGGGCGAGGACTGCCTGCCTTGGCCCTCGTCAAACACTTCGAACGCGTAGGCACTGAATTTCAGGTCAAGCCGCACCTGCGCCAGCCCTTCGAGTGGTTCCAGCTCAATCTCGCCGGCCCCTGGCCCGCGATGCCGCCGCTCGACCTCATCTTCATTCGCAACGTGCTCATCTACTTCAAGCCCGAAGTACGCGGGAACATCCTCGAGCGCGCCCGCAAGCTGATGCAGCCACATGCCGCTCTCTTTCTTGGAACCACGGAATCGCCACACGGCCTCTGCGCAGGTCTGGTACCGGAGACGCACGGCGCCTCCACGTTCTACCGATCATCGGGAAAGTGAAGGGAACATGACGAAGCTCCTCGATGACGACATCGTGACCGTGGCACGAACCCTGGGCGAAACTCTACTCGCCGCTCCCTGCGATCCGCACTACGGCCCCGCCGCACTCGGCCGGCATCCGCAAGCCAGCCGCGTCGACGTCACCGGCGCCTTCTGTGGCAGCGTGGTGGTGGGCTGCAGCGAATCCCTCGCGCGCCGACTGGCGGCCCAGATGTTCGGCCTCGACGAGGGCGACGTGAACCTCGACGACATCGTCGATGCCACCCGCGAGCTGGCCAACGTCGTCGCCGGCAACTTGAAGATCTTGATGCCGCCTCCGAGTGAGATCGGCCTGCCACGACCCGTCGACGAGCTCGCCAGTCAAGACAACGGCCTCGTCAATCGGATGGCCTTTCTCTGCGCCGGCGAACCGCTCGTCATCTCGGTGCACGAGAGCGCGGCCGCCGTCTGACCCCGCTTCACCCCCCCTTGCGGGTGAGGATAGCGGTCAGCAGATCGGGTTTGCTGGCCACCCGTTCCAACGCCGGATAGCGGAGGCCCTC
>JANNNO010000030.1:0-18214 GCA_031398585.1 Myxococcales bacterium
ATGGAACGCGCAAGCCGCGAAGCCTCGCAGTTCGTGGATGGAGCCTAGACACAGCGTCTTGTCCTGCGAAGACGCGGCGCGGGATCCTCAACTCACTCCTGCCTTCGGGCAGGAAAGAAGCCATACCTGCCGTGCTCTCGGGCCGTAAAGACAACGTCAACGGTCTGCCCGTCTAGCGGCTCGCTGGGGTCGGTGTTTTCCATGACGATCACCTGACCAGTGGCCTGACGCTGGATGTCGCGATAGAAGCCGTCGACGACTTGCCGAGGAGGCTCGCCATCAATCCGCGGGTCCTGGTCCGGTGGCCTATAGGTCAAGACGGGCGTATCCAAAACCACAAATCCAGGGTGGGGAATCTCCCGGTCAGCGCAGTACTTTGCAAGGCTCAACGTGAAAGCGGCGTGGAGAATCGATCGAACACCTTTGCCGTGAGCAGACCGAAGTTGGTCGCCCGCGATCACGTCCTGCGACAGTGCGTCGTATCTAACGTCCTTTGGATCGGGGAATCGCCACGCTTCAAGCCGTGCAACAAGTTCTGCAGAGAACTCTCGCTGTGCCCGGAGGCTCACGCTTGCGGCCACCACCGCGGTCTCGGCAGTCGACTCGTCGACTACGACTCGTTTCATCTTCTCGAGCGTTTCCAGTTGGTCGTAGAGGTTGAGTTGGCGCTCAAGGCTGGTCCTCGTAGAAATAAGCTCCTTCAACTCGCTGTTATCGGAGGACAGCGAGAGCTCGAGGTCTGCAAGCCTCGACTCGAGTTCCTGTCGTGAATCATTCGACTGGATCGCAAGTGTGCGAAGTTCTTCGCGCCTGTTCTCGATGTCAGTCATCGTGGCTTTGAGGTCATCAGCCAGAGCGCGAGTACGTCGGGCCTGCTCATCGACAGCGGTTCCGAAACTGGTCTCGTCGCCCTCGCACTCGGTGTTCTTGTGCTGATCGACTGGCTCAGCACCGCAGAAAACGCAGGTACCTGCGGCGAAGTACCCGAGCAGGGTCCCTGCCTCCCGCACCGTCGCAAGGCGGGCGAGGTCAGACTCGTACCGCTGCGAAAGGATCGCAAACCGGCTCTTCAGTGCGTTTGTGTCGCCCCACTCGGTCTCGAACTCGGCGAACCTTCGCTGTTCATTGCCGAGCGAACGTGTGACCTCACTACGAGACTCAACGAGCTGGCTCACGGATCCGCTCTGATCGTCAATCGTGGCGTTCAGGCGCGCTAGTTGATCCCTGAGACCCGTTTCCTCGGGGGTATCCGCAAGTTGCGCTTCGAGGTCACGGATGAGTCTGTCTACGACATCAACCTTTGCGTTGCTTAGCTTCGCCAACTCAGACTTGGATTCGACTGCGACGAGACTTGAGTCATCTTCGTCTTGAAGGAAAACCTTGAGGACGGACAGCTCCTTTGTCTTTGTGACATAACTTCCGGTCATAGCCGGGGGGATCTCGGCCTGCATCTGCGTCTCGTCTACGACGCATAGGTGGGCAACATTGCGGAAGCTGAGACTGTCCGTCTCGTTGCGTGCGTTCTTGCGGACCTTGCGTCCATCGAGTCCGACCGATGACAGTAGGTAACGCGACAGGTTTCCAAGCGAGCTCGGATTGTGCTTTGCCATCAATGTGTCGTCTGGTACGGCGAGTGGTCCAACTCTGACATCGGAGTAGTAAACACCGAAGTTTCCGCCGTCGACCGAGCGAGTCAGAGTGACAACGCTCGCGTCCGGTAGTTCGACGCCAAGCAACACGGTCGAGTACCCATCGCGTTCAGGGATCTCCTTCAATGCGTTTGCGCCCAGCATGAAGTCGATGGCATCAACTATGAACGACTTGCCCGTATCCGACGGTCCGCGCACCACGGTTACCGCTGGGCCGAACTCGACAGAAGCAGGCACGACGTTCGTGCCAATAAAGGTCAAGTGAAGGAGTCTCATTTGGAGCATCGTCAGTACAACTCCTCATCACCTGCAGGAGAAAACTCCTCCGACCAGTGCGTCGTTACGGACGACAGGCCCGTCCTCAAGGATTGCTCATCTAGCGGCCGGAAGTGGTCGATCACCCATGTAGCGCGCGAGTGAAGCTGGCCCGCATATTCCGTTTCCAGTAGGCGTGTGAATCCGTCCGCTGTCTCGCTTGCCCAAAACTCAACCCCGCCGTCCCCTAGCCCGGCATGGGCAAGTTGGGCGCGAACGATTACCTCAAGCCCTGCCTCGATTGCTTCGCGTTTCATGCCTAGCTCGCTCGCGCGAATCGGAACTGGTGGATGCAGGCTCACGGGCCCACCTAAGTCCGCGCTGTGCAAAAGGGAATGGTCCAGCAAGACAAGTTGGTTCAGGTCCAGATGCTGGGGAAATGCCTCTTGCAGAAGCATCAGCACGCGAAGACCAACCTCGAGCGGACTGTTCAGCGGCTTCATGTCTTGTCCCCGGCGACCCAGGTCAAGCGCTCGTCGTTGGCTAACTGGTGGCACATTCCCTTGCGTGCTTGCGGGCTTGCCCAAGCGACGAGCGGGTGCGAACTGAGATCGATTGCTGTCGAATGCTCCAGCACGGCAGTCAAGCGCGTCATCCCCGATTCGTGCTGAGCTTCGGCGGTCTCGACTACCCCCGCATGGACGTCGTCCTGCAGCCGCTCGAAGGTGCCGTCGGGAACAGCGTCTCTGGCGTCCATGCGGATTGATTCAGCGGCGTAGAACGAGTACCTCTGGCGCTTGAAATGCTCACCGAAGACAGGGTGCGCCCCCACAGCATCGAGGTCCTCCATCTCATCGTCAGAGTGCTCGGCATAGACCCGTCGCAACTCGCTGACGTAGGTCACCTCATGATCCCCGAGGGCGTCTGGTGGATCAGGAAAGGGAGACGGAGCAGGAAGCGCATCTGTACCGAACCGCGCGACGTAGTAGGGGGTATTCCGATGAGTATCGAGCGCCTCGTGGAGCTCCACCGACTTGAACATTGCGAAATCGGTGCTGACAGCAAGGGCACGGATGCTGTCAAGAACCTCGGGGGCGACTCCGTCGGCCAGTGGTTTGTCATCACCTACTGCTTCCAGGAACCTCTTCTTGAGTTTCGATGGCTTGCTCAGAAGCCGGTTGAGGGTCGTACTGCAGCCCTTTGGTGCGAGAAACCGGTAGGTATCGGGTAGCACGTAGTCGCCGGCGCATACGTGCAGAAAGACTTTGAGCATCTCGGGCCAAGCGTCAGCTGGAGCGATTGGATCTGCGTAGTGTTTTCCTTGGAAGCAGTCCCAAGGTCCCTCGAGCTGCTGGGTCGTCTTGAAGCCAGCAACGTCAATACCTTCGTCGCCAGAGCCGCCCAGGCGTTTGACCTGGTCATAGTTGTCGTCCAGCCCCAGTGCCCATTCCTTGATGAACTCTTCCCAATCCGTACTGGAATAGAAGTAGACACGGTGGGCGGGTGGAACAGGCGGGCCGCTGAACACGAGCGGCTGCCCTCCAGAGGGCATGGGAAGTTCTGAGGTCGCTACTCCCGTCGGCGACGCAGTCATACTCGGCTCCCGCCTACATGTCTCGACCCATCTTCATCTGAACCCTAGGGCGGGTAACACTGCCGTGGTGGGAGGTTCTCTTCGTTCGTCAGATGGAGTCCGCCGCCTCAAGACTTAGAAGCTGCGTCATTCTGGGCGAAATGACCGTGCGGTCGACGTACGTGCGTGTCCGCGTCTCGTGGGACTGACTTCGCCGTCAGCTGATGTCCGTGGTCCTGACCGTGCGTTTACGGAGCGCGCCCAGGCGTTCTCGGCTAGCGCAGAAATCAGCACTACGACCGTCCGATTGTGAACGCCCCAGGCGGGGATGCGCTGGCCGTAGAAGGCCCGCTCTAGCTGAGCGTTGAGACTTTCAGTGTCCTGCCTCATCCCGTACAGGCGCTCGTGCTCCTCAGATGTGGCAGGTACGCAAGTACTCGCAGCGGTTGAACTTGTTGGCTTCGTCGGAGGCTATGGGGAGTAGAGGCTCCCACCAGTCGTGGACGGAAGACGACTTGGCGCAGGGCGGGGAGTACCTGACGTAGAACTGATGGGTGGCGAAGACGTCCGACTACCCCAGTCTTTCGCCGGGGGTGTCTGATTCTGTCGATGTGTCCGGAGTGCCAACGATCGCCGTCAGGTCTTCCCAATTGTGTAGTTGGAGTAGCGGATCAGAACCTCCAAGCTGGGATTTGTCCTGCCCGGATCGTGCCCACACGGTGTGTCATCCGCGTCATTGGCGGCGATGACGCGGGTGTGCGAATGGGCGACGAGCGCCGAAACCTTGTGCTTCACCGCCATGTTGGCGAGCACGGCACGTGAACGATTACCCTGAGCTCGCCTAGCGTCGGGACGAGCTAGTTCTGCGTAGGCAGGCCGCGATGCGCACGCACACCTTCGAGAACGGGGATCCAGAGATGGCAAGCGAAGATCGCGAAGAGCGAGAGCGCTTCGAACGGAAGATTCGCGAGGAGCGCGAGAAAAAGGAGTACGGGCAGGTCGAGCCGAACAAGGCCATAGTCCCGCAGAGCCAACCCGGACCGACCCCGGACGATGACGACGAGTAGCCGAGGGTGCCCACGACACTCACCGGGCTCCTTGTCTTCCTAGCGCTCCTCGCGCCCGGCTTCGCGTTCCTCGTGGTATTTGAACGAGGCGCACGTCC
Source organism: Myxococcales bacterium (assembly GCA_031398585.1). Lineage (GTDB taxonomy): Bacteria > Myxococcota_A > Polyangia > Fen-1088 > Fen-1088 > JANNNO01. The sequence continues at coordinate 4,643 of JANNNO010000030.1, forward strand.
CGCCCTTGAACGGTCGGTGCTGCGTGAGACCGCGACGATCGTTCTGGCGAGCCTCGCGTGTAACGCCGCCGCTGGAGTCGTCTTCGCTTTGGCACGCCACTACGGCTGGTTTGAGACCCCGAGTCCGTCAAGACTCCTCAGTGAGGGAAAGCCCTACTTCGCCGCCTACATAGGTCTGGTCACTGGCTGGGCGCTGGCTGTCTTCCTCTTCGCCCTACTCACTGCAGTTATCGCGGCTGGCTTGCTAAACCGTCCCGGCATGCAGAGCATGCTGGGCAAGTTGACGCAGTGGCTCGTGCCGCCAGCGGGCGTAACCATGGATTCGGCCTGGTGGAAGTTACTCAAAGTCATGGAGCCAGAGTCCTACCGCCGGCTCACGTGCACATTGGACGACGAAACCGTGATCGAGGGCTGGCTTACCTCACTCAACCCCTCCGCAAACGAGACCGCCGAGCGAGAACTTACGCTCTCGGCGCCACTCAGGATCACGAAGCCGAACTCGCAGCCAGAGCGGTTCAAGCACGGCAGCATCGTGATCAGCGCCAACCGCATCCAGTACTTCTACGTCAGCTACTGGGACAATCCGCCGAAGGGTGCGCCAGGGGTGGGTAGGGCCGGTTGAACTGAAGACGCTGGATCAAGCGCCGCCTCGTCGCACCGGGACAGCCTGGCTCAGGAAGTCAGACTCCGCTGTGGTCGCGACGACCGCATACGCGTACAACAACGGCACCACAACCGTCACCTCCCCCGTAGGTGGGATAACCGTCACTGACACCGACCTCCTGGGGCGCACCACTCGCGTCACTCAAAAGGACGGCGTTAGCGGGGCTACGCTCGGACGCGCCGACTACGCGTACACCCCTGTCGGACAACTTGCATCAATGGCGACGCTTTTCGCCAAGAGTCCGTCCGAGGTCACTAAGGCCTACACCTACGGGTACGACATCGCAGGCCGGCGCATCTCAGCGAGCGATCCCGACACCGGAGCCACCGCCTACACGTACGACGTACGCGGCAACCAGACCTCCGTGACCACGGCAGGAGAACCGGGAGCGATCCACACGAGTTTTGACGACCTCAACCGGCCTCTGCAACGTTCCTGGCAGAACGAAGGCGCACCGACCGAGGTCCTGGCCACGTGGACCTACGACACCGCGACCCGCGGCAAGGGCCTGCCCGCGACCGCGACCAGCAAGACGCAACTTGGAGACTTCACCAGTCGCACCCTCACCTACGACGTGGTAGGCAACCCCACGACCACCCAAGTCACCTACCCCTCAGTCTTGACCGGAGAGACTCCGACATCCCCGAGTGCCACTCACACCACCAAGGAGTGGGTCACCAACTACAACGCGCGTGGCGATGTCACCAGCACTACCGAGCCAGCGTTGCCTGGCCTTCCGGCTCAGACACTGACACAGACTTACACGACCGGCGCGCTCCCGAAAACCCTGACCGCCACCCTCACGGGCGGGGGTGGGACGGCGACCACGGTTGCCGACGCCACCTATGACAGCCTCGCACAGCTCGTCAGGCTGAACTCGAGCCCGAGCGAAGGCATTACCGGACACGGCCTGAATCGACACTACGACTGGGCGGAAGACTCTGGTCGAATCGCTACCCTTACCGGATCCGTCGGGACCGGTGCCTCGGAGCTGATTCACCTGCGACTGGGCTACACCTACGACAAGATCGGCAACCCCACTGCAGTCACCGGCCAAGTGCGCTCGAGTCTCACCGCTCCGATGGAGACCGCCTCCTGGTGCTACGCCTACGACGGTGCCAATCGGCTCGTCCGCGCCAACACCGGGATCACGTCACCTGTTAACGGCGGGACTGAAGTGGCCCCAGAATGTGATGCCGGCACCAGTGCCGGTGAGCTCGCCGTTGTAGGCACTCCCCACGACTTGGACTACACGTTCGTCGACGGACTTCCCCGTCTGGATACAGTCACGAATGGTGTCACGGGCGATGAAGCCACTTACGGCTATCAAGAACCCACATCAGCGCACGCCACGACGAGCATCCAGTCCACCTCCACAAGCGCAGACCCCTCGCTCCCCGGCGCCGGAACCATGGAGTACGACGCTGCTGGCCGAATCACACGATCCGCGCCCACTGGTCAACTGACAATCACGCACGCCTACGATCGGGCGGGGAATCTGAAGAGCACAACCCCCGACCTTACCGGCGCCACACCCGCCCAAGCAGCTGAAGCGGTCACCGCGCAGCACGCCTATGACACGAGCGGAGTTCGCCTCGCCCGACGCGAGACACGCAACGGACAGACTCGCACCACGGTCTACCTCCCCGGTGGCGGCGAGATCACTCGCACCCAAGCAACCTCGGCCATCACGACCACCAGCACGCGACACTACTCAGCCACCGCAGGCGCTGTGGCTGCCCAAGACAGCGCCACCGGGTGGACATGGATGCTCACCGACCCTCAAGGCAACATTCGCCTAACCAAAACAACAGCAACCGGAGCCATCACCCGGCCCACCTACTACCCCTACGGGAATCCCACAGAAGAACTCACCACACCCAGCAATCTCGGCTACCTCGGCAAGACCCACGACTGGACGAACGACGTCCGCCTCGATCACCGTCCCTACACGCCGACCCTCAACATCCTTACCACCCCTGACCCCCTCCTAAGTACCTACAACCCTCAACATCACAACCCTTACGCTTATGCGGAGAACAACCCCATTGGTTACACAGACTCCACAGGTCTCGCCGTGCTCGTCGATGGAGTTTGTACGATCGGGGCTTGCGGCTACACCCCGCCGAAAGCCAAGCCATCGCCGAAACCCGCGCCAGCTCCGCAAACCCCAGCGCCGTCACCCGCGAGCGCGTCGTGCGGCGTGCTGTGCAATCTCGGTAAGGCGGCGGACGCGGTCGGCGACGGAGTCGGCGCCGCCGCCGATAAGGCTGCTTCAGCCGCGAGCACGCTTGCTAATGGTGTGAAAGCAGTAGCTACCGATCCTCTTGGTGCCGTCAAAGGTGTCGCGGAGCAAACAGCCGATAACTTCATGAAATGCGCTATGGGCTCTGGGAGCATTGGAAGTGATTGCGGTGGGTTCTTCACCGATCTCGTCCTTGCGGGGGTGTCCGGGGGAACCGCTACAGCGGGAAGGTCCGTTTACCGGTCCGGCAGGATATCGGAGGCAGCTGAGGGATTGACCTCGGGCCGGTCGCAGGGCCGAGCATTGGCCAACGTCGATGACCTGGCCTGCAATTGTTTCGTGTCTGGGACAAAGGTAAGGACGGCGGGTGGAGAGAAGGCGATCGAGAAGATAGAGGTCGGCGACCGCGTGTGGGCGCGCGACTTCGCAACCGGCGAAAGCAAGATTCAGAACGTAACGGCGCTATTCCGGAAGCGTGCTGATGAGCTTATGCAGATTACCGTCAGTGCCGGAACAACTGTTACCGTGACCAAGGAGCATCCCTTCTTTCTGCCTGACGTCGGATGGGTAATGTCTGGCGACTTGAGGATCGGAGATGCAATCGCTGAGCGGACCGGTGGGATCGCGACGATTGTGAAGATTGACGAACGCCGCGGAGGCGCCGTCGTCTACAACTTCACAGTGCATGGCACTCACAACTACTATGTCTCTGACGCTCAACTGCTGGTGCACAACTGCTCATTGCCGAAGAAGAATCAAATTTTCCGCGCTGGTCCGGTGACGGAGGGGGGCGCGTTTCGAGTGTCCATAGGTGCGCAGCAAAAGTACTGGGCGAAAATGCCCGCTTGGAGACGAGCGATGCAGCCCATCCACGTACATATGGAGCGCGCTCGTGGAGGAGTAACGTACAACCCGAGTGGGCGTAGTTGGCGGCTTTGGGGAGACTGGAGATGAGGACCCTAGACGCGTTAAAGGTGCTCTCATCTCTGGTTCCACCGGATCCAGGTCTCTTGTCCGAAGTGGGGACTAGGCGAGACATCGCATTCGTCCGGATTTCGTCTCCCGACACTCATCGATGGGCCGTGGTGTCATCGCCTGGCGACAGGTGGTTCGCGCTAGAAGTAAACGGCGGTTTCAGTCTGGACAAGTTCGAGGAAGACACGCTCGACGAAGACGTCCGAGCCTATTTGACTAGCTACGTCGGATACGCGCTTCAGTACGTCAGGGGCTCAAATTCAACAGAAAAAAGAAACCTGTTGGGGCTGCCGGAGGTGGAGTTGACTACTGCGGAGGGAACGGTAAGGCTCAGCAGATCACTCTATCGAACTCTCCGCGACCTGACGCGCCTTAAACCACCCAAACAATAATTTGCGCCGATTAGTTCGCAAAGCGCGAGTGCCGATAGCTTTGTCAAAGCATCGATAGCTCTGCTAAGCGCTGGGACTTTGGCGGCGGCTAACCCACATGGTGTGCTCGCGACTAAACGCTGCTTCAGCATCGTGTACGAGTCTTTCCCAAGGACGCTGTTCTTGCTCAAGCCGTACGTCCGCACCAGCTAGGCTGTGGTGGCACCCGCTTCGTACTGCGCCAGCAGCTGCGCAACCGTCTCGGAGCCCAACCGGTCCTCGATCTTTTGTCTGCGGGGCCGTTCCACCGTTGTTGAGTCGATAAATGTGTCCGGATTGTCAAAAAGAGCCGCCAGGTTCTTCCCAATTGTGAAGTTGGAGTAGCGGAGCAGAACCTCCAGGCTGCGATTTAGCCTGCCCGGATCGTGCCCACACGGTGTGCCATCCGCGTCACTCGCGGCGGTATGACGCACTCCTTGCGGCAGATCCGGACGTTCTGCCCGCTGCATGCGAGGCTCTGAGTGTGAAGGTGGCTAGAGGTGACGTTCTAGAGGTCGTCAACGCTCTCTTGTCTGGCGCTCTCACCCGTTAGGTTGCATCGCTAGGGGACAGTTCGTCCGCCCGTACCGGAGGCTGCGAACCCTCGATCCCGAACCTGCCACGACCACGACGATCCGTGATGCGGGGTCAGTTGTCCCCTCAGTCGTGTCACGAGGCTGTCGATGGGGCGAGCGCCACGGTCTATGGGAAAGGCATTGCTCCGAACGCGGGCCCTTCGTACGCTGACGACTCCCCTGCCCCTTGGGCAATCGGCCTCCTGACGGCCCCGGATCGTCGCACAGGACGACGCAGCTGACCGACGGGACGCAGCGGGGTGGGATTTACGTCTGGTTCGGGCTCGTCCAGCCAGTACTGATGGAGATGTCCAAGGTGAGGAGGCCGACGTGTGCGACATTGCCCTCGGTGATGAACCTTCAGTGAACATGAGCGAAGGGACAGGGCAAGGGCAACCTCAACTGATGGCCACGAATCACGGTGGAGATCGAGAGGCTGATCCTCGTGTCTTCACTGTCTGCTCGTGGGGATGGTGTGGAGTGAAAGTCGACTCGCGAACACGCAGGATCGTTACGTGGATCGGCCCGGTTGCGTGCCCGCATGATCATCTGCCCGGTTGGGGAAGCCAGTTCGTTAACGGCTGGGCCAAGCCGGCGGTTCCGGTCAAGGCGCGTGGCAGGCACGGGGGCAAAGTGCACCGATCTCGTTGCCGGCACAGGCCCCCGACGTATGCGAAGTTCTTCGGTTGGCTCCCCGCCGCATGCGTACGACCAGCCGGCGGTGCTCAGTAGCGAAGTAGCGATCGGGTCAGGTCGTATCGTCCGCCCGCGGCGGTCTGCGCGGACGCCGTCATCGGGCGGTGCGGCCGCTCAGCCTGCGGCGGCGCGGTGCCACCGAGCTTGGCGTCGAGATGCCCTAGGTCGGCCAGCTCTGCCGCGACCAGACTCGGGGCGACTGGCCCGGCGCGGTATAGATAGTCCCAGTTGAGCCCGCGAGACCCGGCGCGTTCCGCCTCGCCTGGCTTGTCAGGGACGGGTCACTTTGCGCGTGCCGCTCAACGCGGGCACGTGACACCTTTCGATGCAAGACGTCGGGCGGGCCTGGTCGCATGTCAATTCGCGTGCGGCCGCAAGGCCTGGGGGGATCTCGTGACCTGTCTCGCGCGCAGGGATGACACGCGAAGGGGTGAACACACCTTCGGAAAGGAATCGAGATGGGAAGAACGAAGGGGAACGTCGAAGTACTCATCGCCTCTATCGGGGCAGGACAGTCGCTGACGATGTCTGCGCAGGCTGCGGGCATGTCCGAGAGCACAGCTCGGCGACGCTTGCGTGACCCCTATGTCCAGGCGGCTGTTGCGGAGGAGTACGCCGATGCTCGGCGGCAGACCACTGCCGTACTGCGAGATATGCGAGCCTTGGCAATGGACCGTGTAACGGAGATCCTGATCACCACCTCCGACCCGCCCCTTGTGCTGCGGGCTGCGGAGCTCGTTCTTCGGCACGCAAGTGCAGCCGACAACGGGTGGCTCTTCGAGCAGGTAGCTGCCCAGGCTTCGGCCATCGCCGAGTTACAAGAGGAATTGGCCGATGGCGACTGATCAGGGAAGTCGCGCAAGGATTGCACGTTCAGCAGAGGCACTGGAGATGCTTCGGTTGGATATCGACAACCGCCGCTTTGTGGCGGCCTGGGGGCGGCTGGAGCGGGGCGAGCGCAAATGGTCAGATATGAAGCTGGGGGTGTTGGGGTTCTGGGATGAGTGGGTCGAGCAGGTCTTCGCCTGCATTCCCCTGGTCATTCTCGACGAGTCCGATGCCTATACGCGAAGTCAGGCGGCGTACAAGCTCGCCGACGTGGTAGCTACTGTGCCGGGAGACGAGTTGGCGAGATCGCCGGAGCACCTCGCCCGAGAGTGCGACGCCGCCTGGCGGGCTGCGCACGACCTGTACGTTGCCCTTCCTTGGGCGGCAGCGCGCATTTCGCTGCAGCGCAAGGAACACGAGAGGTGGCGTCGCCAGGTCTTCATCAGCCGGGAGGGCCACTGGGCGTTGGGCCCGAAAGTCAGGAGGTCGGTCGCGTCAAGCGAGAGTGCAGCGCAGATCGCGTTGGATCGTCTCTCTCGCGGTGGCACTGATGCGTTCGGCCCGTATCGAGCCCCATTGATCGCTCCGGGACGGAGGCTCCTCTACCGGTACGAAGCGCCGATCCCCAGGGGAGACGGAACGTTCAGACTGTCGTGGAGTCCGGTCAAATCCGGTCAGTAGTGGTCAGCCTCGTCCTTCCAGATGAGGCAGATCGTCCTTCTGGCCGATCCCACGCGTGCGAGGAAAGCCCAGTTCACGACGACTGCCTACAGTTTTACGCAGGTCCTACTGGGGCTGGACGGGTGCGTCTCGGTGAAACTCACGGTGGCGCTGCACATCTTGTCAGGACCGGGCGGGAGGACCGAAACCGACTCGGGAGGAGACGGGATGGTCAGAGCCAGCCGCGTCGCTTGAACACCAGGTAGAGGCCCAGCCCCATGGCGAGCATCATCGCGATCGCCATGGGGTAGCCGAAGCGCCACTCCAGCTCGGGCATGCTCGAGAAGTTCATGCCGTAGATGGTCCCCACGAGGGTGGGCGCGAACAGGATCGCGGCCCACGAGGAGATCTTTTTGACCTCCTCGTTCTGCTGCAGGCTCGTCTCGCTGAGCCGCTGGGTCTCCTCGTTCTGACGTTGCGCGACCAGCGTCGCGTTCACCGTCAGGATGTTCTGCAGCAGAGCGCGGAAGCCGTCGACGCGTTCGACGATGCGGATGGCGTGGTCCTGCACGTCGCGCAGGTACCGCTGCATCTCCTCGTCGACGTGGTACTTCTCGAAGCCCCCGGACAGGTCGGCCACGATCTTGAGGAGCGGCTTCGTCGCTCGCTGGAACTCGATCACCTCGCGGAACAGCTCGTAGATACGACGCGAGACCTCGGGATCGCCCTCGAAGACCTGATCCTCGATCTCGTCGATGTCGTTCTCGAGACACTCGACGACCGGCAGGTACTCGTCGACGACCTCGTCTAGGATGGCGTAGAGGATCGCCTCCGGACCCAAGCGCAGCAGGTCCCGGTCGGCCTCCATGCGGCGGCGCACGCGCCCGAGGTTCGGTGACTCGGCGTGCCGGACGGTGACGATGAAGTCCTCGCCGGTGAACACGTGCAGCTCACCGAACTCGACGCGTTCCTCGGCCTCGATGTAGCGGGCCGGGCGCAGCACGGTGAACAGCACGTTTCCGTAGCGCTCCGTCTTGGGTCGCTGATGCGCGGAGACGGTGTCCTCGACGGCGAGGTCGTGGATCTCGAACTCCGCGGCGACCGATCGGATCTCACCGGCGTCGGGCCGGTAGAGCCCGATCCAGGCCATGCCCTTCTGCTCGCGCAGGAGCTCGTAGGTCTCCTCGAGCGACGGCGGCTCCACGTGACGACACCCGTCCACGTACACGGCGTTGTCCACCACAGCCATGCTGCACCTCCACCGATCTGCGCGCTCGCGGGCGGGCACCGGGCCGCGCGGTCGTGCCGGGGCGTTCGTCGGGGACGAGGGTATCCGAGTCGCGAGGGGCCTCGACTGCGACACTGGTGCCGCACCCCGAACGGAGACCCATGCCTGAGCAGACCCCGGACGACGCCCCCGTCGAGGACGGCGCGGAGGCCGTTCCCGCCCCCGAGCAGGCGGCCGAGCCGCACGCGCGGCGGAACAAGATCCTGCGGCGTACGGCGCTGGGACTGGTGCTGCTGCTCGTCGTGCTGGCGGGCGGGGGTTGGTGGCTCTACCGCGACCTGGAGGGCAACCTCGAGGTCGTCGACCCGTTGCCGTACGACGTGGAGCGGCCGACGCGTGTGGAGGTCGAGGGACCCAAGCAGCCGGTCAACCTGCTGCTGATCGGATCCGACACCCGGGCGGGCCAGTCCGGGTTCGACAGCAACCCCGGCGGCGACCTGTCCGACACCACGATCCTGCTGCACCTGTCCGCGAGCCGGACCCGGGCGTACGGCGTCAGCATCCCGCGCGACCTGATCGTCGACCGGCCGGAGTGCCCGTCGGACACGGGTTCCGGGCGGGTCCCGCCGGCGAGTGCCGTCATGTTCAACACCGCCTACGGGGTCGGCAAGGAGGGCTGCACGATCCTCACGGTCGAGAAGCTCACCAACATCCGCATCGACGACGTCGTCGTGGTCAAGTTCGACGCCTTCAAGGAGGTCGTGGACGCGATCGGCGGGGTGCCGGTCTGCGTCCCGAAGGCCGTCGACACCTACGACACCCAGCTGCCGGCGGGCTCCTTCACCGCCAAGGGCGACCGGGCGCTGGACTACGTCCGGGTCCGCGTCGGGCTCGGCGACGGCAGCGACGTCGGCCGGATGAAGCGCCAGCAGGCGTTCCTCGCGGCGATGACGAACAAGGTGGTCTCGCTCGGGGTGCTGGGCAACCCGTTCAAGCTCTACTCCTTCCTCGATGCGGCGACCGCCTCCCTCATCGTTTCCGAGGGGCTCAGCGACCTGGGCGACCTCGCCGGGCTCGGCCGGGACCTGCGCACCATCGGCCTCGACCGGGTGAAGTTCCTGACCATGCCGATCGCGCCGTACGCGCCGGACCCGAACCGGCTGGCGGTCGGTCCGGGCGCCGACGACATCTGGCAGCGGCTGCGCAACGACGAGCCCCTCACCGACGAGCAGGTGGCCGGCTCGACCTCGGCGGAGCAGACGCCCGAGGCCGACCCCACCGAGGAGGAGAGCACCACCGGGAGGGGCGTGGTCACCTCGTCGTACGGCGTGGCCAACCAGGATCTCGACGCCGCGGAAGCGGAGCGATACGGCCTGTGCGCACCCGGCGCCGGCGGCTGATCCAGGTGAGAAGGCCCTGAGAGTTTCGCCCCAGGGCCGTGCCGGATTAACGGACGTCCCCACCCAGACGGCATCATGGGGGGACTGTTCAGCTATGCAGGGATCCCATGGGGTACGTCGGTAAGCACCGCATCGTCACGTCGCGGAAGCGGCGGGTCGTCCGGGCCATCGCCATGTCAACGGCGGTGGTCCTACTTGCGTTGGCCACGGGCGGGTTCGTCCTCTACCGCCACCTCGAGGGCAACATCACGGCGTTCGACATCGACGACACGCTGACCGACCGTCCCACCGAGGTGGAGAACGACAAGCCCACCAAGCCGCTGAACATCCTGCTCCTGGGCAGCGACACCCGCGTCGGCCAGAGCGGCGTGCTCGGCGACACCGGCTCCGGACTGTCGGACACCACGATCCTGCTGCACCTCTCCGCGGACCGGCAGCGCGCGTACGGCGTGAGCGTGCCGCGTGACCTCATGGTCGAGCGCCCGGAGTGCCCCGACAAGGACAGCGACTCCACGATCGCGGGCGGGCTCGACCAGTGGAATGCGGCGTACTCCTACGGAGGCCCGGTCTGCACGGTCGCGCAGTTCGAGGCGATGACCAACATCCGGGTCAACCACGCGATCGTCGTCGACTTCAACGGCTTCAAGAACATGGTCGACGCCCTGGGCGGCGTCGACATCTGCGTTCCCCGTCAGATCGACGACGACATCGGCCGCATCTACCTGCCCGCCGGCACCTACACGATGACCGGCAACCAGGCCCTGGACTACGTGCGGGTCCGCTACGTCATCTCCAACAACGGCGACATCGGCCGGATGAAGCGTCAGCAGTCGTTCCTGGCGGCGATGACCAACAAGGCCATCTCCCGCGGCACCCTGCTCAACCCGCCGAAGCTGGTGAAGTTCCTCAACGCCGTCACCAACTCCATCAGCACCGACGACGAGCTGAGCAAGCTGAGCAAGCTCTACTCGCTGGCGAACCAGTTCCAGAACATCGGGCTCGGCCGCATCCAGTTCCTGACGATGCCGATCATGGCCTACGAGCCCGACCCGAACCGTCTCGCGGCCGCGCCCGAGGCCGAGGGCCTGTGGCGGGCGCTCCGCTTCGACCGCGCCCTGACGCGGGCCCAGCTGACCGGTGCCACGAGTGCCGCGGATCCCACCGACGAGGACGGGGGCGCCACGGGTGGCACCGGCGGGACCGACGGCCCGACCGAGTCGCCGTCCCCGGACCCGGATGCCGCCGCTGCGGCGGAGGCCAACGGTCTCTGCGCCTGAGTAGCGGCCGTCGGGTGCGTCAGTGGGGAGCGGGGATGCCGGCCAGCCCGGCCGGCGTCGCGTAGCCCTCGAGGTACGACGTGACGAGCTCCTTGGCCTCGGCCAGGATCGTGGGGTCCCCGGTCATGGAGTGCTCGAAGGCCAGCTGGAAACAGCGGTCGCCCATCTCCACGGCGATCTCCGGGACCACGGGCGAGATGTCCTCGCGCACCAGCCCCGAGAGGCGCGCGAACGTCAGCAGGTCGTGGGCGGTCCGCAGGTTCTGCTGCCGGCCGTAGTCGGTGATCGCCTGGTTGGTGCGCCCGCGCAGCCAGATCATCACGAATGCGGGCCGCTCGAGGTAGACCTTGACGAACGCGTCCATGGTGGCCTGCACGATGCTGCGCACGGACAGCGTGCGGAGTCGGCCGAGGTCTTCGGCGACCTGAGCGTCCATGCGCTCGACGTCGCGTTCGACGAGGGCGAGCAGGATCTCGTCCTTGTCCGCGAAGTACTGGTAGAGCGAGGCCACCGGGACCTCGGCGCGCTCGGCGATGAGTCGGGTGGAGAGGTTCTCGACGCCGTCGGCGCAGACCAGCGCGGCCGCGGCGTCGAGGATCCGCTCCACACGGTCACGACTGCGGCTCTGTTGGGGCACACGGCGCTTGCGTGTGCCCGCCTCCAGGTCGACGTACATGGCCGTCACTCTAGGGACGGCGCCCCCCCGAACGGGGCGACGCACCGAGGGACCCCGACGGCTGCCCGGTTTCGCCGGTTGGTCCCGTGCTGGCGAATTGCCCGCACTTGCGACTGACCGTTCGTCGACATCTTTCGTCCGCTCGTCGCAGGACCGGCACAATTGCGCGCGGGGGCTTGATCGGTGATAAAACCTTCCGATGCTGGCGTCTGGGCCGGGGTGCCGTTACGTTTCTGTTATCGGGTCCGGGTCCACGCCCTGCGGCCACCCGAGCCAGCACGACAGCTGCCCAAGGAGAACATCCGCGTGAAGGTTGCGGTCACCGGCGCCACCGGCGTCCTCGGTCGGTTGCTCGTCCCGACGCTTCTGGAGGCCGGCCACCACGTCGTGGCCCTCGTCCGCAACCCGCAGAAGGGCAGCGAGCTCGCCGCCCGCGGGGTCGACGTGCACGTCGGCAGCATCTACGACGCCGACGCCCTGCTCGGCGCGCTGTCGGGCTGCGACGCCGTCGCTAACGTCGCCTCGCACACCCCGCACGGCTACGCCTCCGCACTCCCCGCGGCCTGGAAGGTCAGCGACCGGCTCCGCACCGAGGGCGTCCGCCGTGTCCTCACTGCCGCCCGCGAGGCCGGCGTACGACGGGTCGTCCAGGAGAGCGTGTCCTGCCTGTACGCCGATGCCGGCGACGACTGGGTGACCGAGCGTTCGGCGCTCGGGATCAACCGCGCCACCGAGCCCGTGTCCGTCGGGGAGGCGATGGTCGAGGAGTTCCGCTGCACGTCGCGCACCGGCGTCGTCCTCCGCATCGGCTCCGTGGTCGCCGACGACGAGGCGACCCGCGGGCGACTGCGGGCCGCCCGCAACGGCCGTCCGATCGGGGTCGGCGAACCGGAGGCCTGGACCCACCTGCTGCACGGCGAGGACGTCGGCGGCGCACTGCTCGCCGCCCTGGACGCCCCCAGCGGGGTCTACAACGTCGGCGCCGAGCCCGTCCGTCGCGGCGAGGTCGTGCAGGCGTTCGCCCGGGCCGCCGGCCGCGACCACGGCGACTTCCTCGGCCCACTCATGCGCCGGGTCGCCGGCCTCCGCGTGGAGCCGTTCTCCCGCTCGCTGCGCGTCTCGTCCGAGGCGTTCACCCGCGCCACCGGCTGGGCTCCGAGCCACCTCACCTTCGAGCCCTCGTGGCTGGACGCGGTGACCCCCGCCCCCGTCTCGTGACCGACCAACCCGACGCCGCCGAGCTCGAGCGGAAGCGACGCCTCCGGGCCAAGATCTTCGGTGACGTCCTCCCCGAGACGACCTCGGACGAGCGCGGCGACGCCGAGGACACCGCCACCTCCGAGGAGTGGCTGCGCCGTCAGGTCCCCCCGCACCACGGCTGAGCGGTGGCCGGGGGGTTTGGCAGGCTCAACCCGCTTTGGCTCCTCCAGCCCGCTTTCGAGGGGGTCGAAACCGGGTTGAGGCGAGCATTGCGGGCTGGGGCTGCCAAACCCGGGTGAGCACGCAGCGAGGGCCGCCCCCGGTCGGGAGCGGCCCTCGTACGGCGTGCGGGTGGGTCAGACGGTGCCGCCGGGGGGCGTGCTGCCCTGGGCGCGCAGCGCGTCGCGGATCTCGGTCAGGAGCGCGATGTCGGCGGGGGTGCCCTCGGGCTGGGTCGGGAAGAACTTCTCCTTCGCACGGGTGTACGGCGTCACGACGAAGAAGTAGAGCACCGTGGCCATGATGAGGAACGCGATCAGGGCGGTGAAGAAGATGCCGACCGGGATGCCGACGCCTTCGTCGTTGCGGAACCACTGGACGCTGTCGAAGTTCGGGTTGGTGCCGAAGATGCGGCCGATGGTTCCGGTGAGGACACCGGTGAAGGCTGTCACCACCGAGGCGAAGGCCACGCCCATGATGAAGGCGACGGCCAGCTCGACGAGGTTGCCCTTCAGCAGG
>JANNNO010000037.1:0-9953 GCA_031398585.1 Myxococcales bacterium
GACGAGCGACATGGATCCGCCCAGCACGTTCAGCAGCTGCGGCAGCTCGTCCAGGCTGTAGCGGCGCAGGAAGCGCCCGAGCCGGGTGACGCGGGGATCGGCGGTCATCTTGAACAGCACTTCGTTGCCGGCATCGCGGCGAGGCTCGAGGTCGGGCAGCAGCTCCTCGGCGTTCTGCACCATCGTGCGGAACTTCAGCAGCCGGAACTCGCGGCCGTCCAGCCCCACGCGCATCTGCCGGAACAGCACCGAGCCCGGTGTCGTGGCGCGGATCGCGACCGCGATGACCGCGATGGCAGGACTCAGGATGAGCAGGCCCACGGTCGCGAGCAGGACGTCGAGCCCGCGCTTGGCCAGCCGCTGCCCCTTGCTGTAGCGCGGGGTCTCCACGTGGATCAGGGGCAGGCCCGCGACCGGCCTGGTCTGGATGCGCGGACCCACCACGTCGATGATGCTGGGGGCGAGCACGAGGTGCTGCCGCCCGGCTTCGAGCTGCCACGAGATGCGCTTGACCACCGAGGGCGGCAGCTCGTCCGTACTCGAGATCGCCACGGTGTCTGCCCGGACGGCGGCCAGAGCGTCGGAGATCGACAGCACCGAGCCCACGATGGGGATGTCGGTCCCGCGCACCGTTCCGCCCGGCACCGCGAGCGGGACGCACGCCCCCACCACGAGGTAACCGGCGCTGGGCGTGCGGCGCAGCGCGTCGCTGATCTGCGCGACGGAGCTCTCCGACCCCACCAGCACGACGCGCGCGCTGAACTCGCCGCGCGCGCGCTGGACCACGAGCCACTGACGCCAGAGCCAGCGCTCGAGCAGGAGGAACAGCATCCCGAGCGGGAAGGCGATCAGCAAGTAGCCGCGGGCGACGTCGACGCGCAGCAGGAACGCCAGGATCGCGATGATGCCGAACAGGCGCAGGCTGACGGAGAAGATGCGGATGTATTCGGTGGAGCCCGTGCCGATCGTGCGGTCGCTGCGGGAGTCGATCAGGCTGAGCGACCACATCCAGGCGAGCACGAGCAGCGCGGAGAAGAACCAGTACGACACCACGCTGAGGCGCGAGTCCTCGCGGATCGAGACCTGGGCGTTGCCGAGCCCGAACCAGGCGATCTGCGTGCCGAAGGCGACGACGATCAGCACCGCCAGGTCACTGATCCACAGCCGCCGCGCGTAGCGCGCGCGCCAGTCGGCGGCGTGCTTCCGGGCGGCTCCGCCCGAGCCGGGATCGCGCGGGACATCGGGTGCGCCGGACACACGACCGCCGTGGACCACACTGGGTCCAGCCGCCGGCTTCCTCGCCGAGCGGACGAGATTGGTCGCCACTACTCCCCTTTCGCGCGCGAAGACCACCCGTGGGTGATGCCCGTCCGTAGCGTCCCCAGAACGCCGGCGACGGTCGCCGCAACCCTGCCATTGTGCCACCAAACCGCCCGGAGCGCTCCTGACGATGTGATCGGAGTCTGCAATCGTGACCTGCCCGTGACGCCGGGCTTCCCCGACGGTCCGCCCGCCCTCCAGACTGGGGGCGCGAACGATCGCACACGAATCGAAGGAGATCAGTATGGGCATCGAGGACCTGGTGAATCAGGGCAAGGACTTCCTGGACCAGAACAAGGACAAGATCGCGGACTCGCTGAACAGCGACCAGGCCGAGCAGGTCAGCGACGGCGCTCTGGATGCCGCGACCGAGTTCGTGCAGAAGGTCGCCCCCGAGACCGCGCACGAGACGGTGGACGGCGTTCGCAACAACGTCGACAAGAGCATCGGGAACGAGTAGTCCCCGGTCCGCCACGTCTCCGCGCCTTCCCACGTGGCGAGGAGGTGGGTTCGGCGCCGAGGAGGTGGGTTCCGCGCCGAGAAGGTGGGCGGAGTCATACGGTGGGAGCAACGCTCTGATGTGAGGAGCGTTCGATGGTCAAGCTGTTTCCTGATGGCACGCGTGAGTGTTTTGTGGATCTGGTGTGTGCCGGGATGAGTGTGCAGGCTGCGGGGCGGCGTGTTGGTGCTTGCCGTACGACGGCTGTGAAGTGGTGGCTGCAGTCTGGGGCGGTGACGTTGAAGCCTGGGCTTGGTGGTGGCCTTGCTGATCCTGTGCTGGGTTCTGGCGGCGGGGGAAGGCGTGCGTTGACGTTGGACCAGCGCGGCATGATCCAGATGGGGCGTCGGCAGCAGCTCAGTTATGCCGAGATTGGCGTGGCGATCGGTCGGGACAAGTCCGTGGTCTGGAGGGAGGTGACTCGCAACACGAGCCCGGACGGCGTCTACTACGCCTCGGTCGCGCATACGAGAGCTCACCAGAGCAGGCGTCGCCCGAAGCCGTTGAAGCTGCTGCAGAACGACGTGCTCTGTCGGCAGATCGCTGCCTGGATGGATGATGGGTGGAGCCCGAAGCTGGTCTCGTCGATGTTGGCCGTGGAGTTCGCGGATGATCAGAGTATGCAGGTGAGTCACGAGACGATCTACCAAGCTCTCTACGTCCAAACCCGCGGGAATCTGCGGGCGGATCTGGCGGAGAAGCTCAGTTTGAAGCGGAAGAGTCGTGTCCCGCACACGGCGGACCGGCACACCCGCAGCCCTTACAAGGACGCGTTCACGATCAGTGATCGACCGGCCGACGTTGACAGCAGGGCGGTTCCCGGGCATTGGGAAGGCGACTTGATCATCGGTCGTGACGGAACCGCGATAGGCACTCTCGTGGAGCGTATGACGCGGTTCACGATCCTGCTGCACCTGCCAGGCGATCACACCGCAGATACCGTCGCCGCGGCGATGATCCAGGAGATGAGCGCGCTGCCTGCGCACCTGCGCCGCTCGATCACATGGGATCGCGGGACCGAGCTTGCCGAGTATGCCCGCATCCAGATCGCGTTAGACGCGACGCTCTACTTCTGCGATCCACACTCGCCCTGGCAGCGCGGCAGCAACGAGAACACCAACCGGCTGCTCCGGTTCTGGTTCGAGAAGGGCAGCGACCTTGCCGCCCACAGCCCCGAGGACCTCCGCCGAATAGCGGCGACCCTGAACCGCCGGCCCCGCCCCACGCTGGACCTGCAAACCCCCGCCAACCGACTCAACCAGCTGCTACTCGCAGCATGAAACCCCGCGTTGCTCCCACCGCTTGACTTCGCCCACCACCTCGCGCTCGAACGCACCTTTTCGCGGTGAGGCTACGGAGCGAGCGCTGCGGAGATCGAGAACAGCGTCGTCGTGCCCGAGACCTCGTTGGCCACGGCCAGCAGCGGCGCGCCGGTCGGCGACGAGGCGGCCGGGATGAACGCCAGCCCCTCCGGTCCGAGGTCGCCCGCCTGCGACAGCACGGCTGCCGGGTCATCGGCGTCGTCGACCGAGACCGAGAAGTCGCGGTTGTTCACGTAGGTGACGAAGCGCGATGCCGCCGGGTCGGTGATGTCGAACACCGCGACGCCGCCTACGCGCTCGAATCCGATGAACGCGTAGGTGCGTCCATCGATCTCGCCGATGGTCAGGTTCTCCGGCTCGGGTCCCTTGTCATCGCTGCGGTTCTCGAGCGAGGACGTCGTGTGACTCGAGTTGAAGAACGCCGGCACCGCGGCATGGGTGATCTGCTCGAACGCGTCGCCCGAGTCGAACACCTGCTCGCCCGCGGTGGTCCAGATCGAGAACGACCGCCCGCCGAAGGCGTAGAGCTCGTCGTAGCAGCCCTGGGACTCGTCGAGACCGAGTTCGCGGGTCACGTTGAGACGACCCAGGTCGCCGTCCTTCGTGAGCGCGGCGAGCGGGCTGGACGCGCACACCGGGGCGACGCCGCTCTTTCCGAGGTCCTTCACGCGGACGGGTTCGACATAGTCGCCCCACTCGCGCGCGTCGCCTTCGTTCGCGGTGACCAGATAAGTCCGACCGCCGGCGGAGTAGGCGTTCAGTCCGTCGGGCATGTAGGCGCCGTACAGGCCCGGGTAGGTGCGGATGTTGAACGTCGGGGCACCTTGGGGGTCTCGGTCGCTCGCGTCGATGCCGTTGCCGGCGACACCGAGGTCCTTGAAGCCGAGCGGGTTGATCGCGGTGACCAGAGCGCGGTTCAGATCCACGACCGCGATCGCGTTCGCTTCCTGCAGCGCGACGTAGGCGGTGCGTCCGTCGATCGCGACGTACTCCGGCTCGAGGTTGCGCGAGACCGGCTTGTCGGCACCGCTCGGGGCGGGCCCGAACACGCGCACGTCGTCGGGGAGGGCCTGTGATCCGCCGGCTTCGAACGCGTGGAACGTCGCGGTCCGCACGTCCTTCTGCTTCGGCGCCCGCTTCTGCGCCGGATTCAGCTTGACGACGCTCACGGAGCCCTCGGGGTCAACCGAGAAGTCCTCCGCGGGCTCACCCTCGTTCGCGGAGACCGCGTACTTGCCGTCGGCGCTGATGCTCACCATATCGGGCAGGGCGCCGACCACGACGCTTCCGAGGATCGCGGACTCCGCGGTGGCGGCATCCGCATCGAAGAAGACGAGGCGACCCGGGTCGGTCTTCACCGGCGCCTCGAAGGCGATCACGCCGAGGCCGTCCGCGCGGACCGCGACCGAGTTGGCTACTCCGTCCGAGCCGAGGGAGAACTCCTGTGCGATGGCGGTCGGGTCGGCGTAGTCGAGAACGCTCACCGAGCCGGCGAGGGCGTTCACGACGAACAGCCGGTCACCGTAGGCGGCCACGATCTCTGCCGCGGACTCGTCGAACACGCCCGTCTCGAAGCTGCCCAGCGGGCTGAGGGTGAGTGCGGCGTCGGCGGCGGAGTAGGTGATCGGGTCGGGGACGACGGCCGCGGATGCCGCGCCGAGGGGAACAAGGGCGAGCGCGCAGGCCGCGGCCGCGGCGGTGGTGAGGGACGCGGCGCGCCGGGTGGTCGACCGGCGGGCGGGAGGGAGCGAAGGCATCGGTGTCCTCTGTGGGGAGTGTGCGCACGGGTGCGCGCCTTCCTTTCGTACTGATGCGGGGTGTCGATCCGGTGAACGGTGGCCGAACGGTCTGAACCATGGTCCTCCTCGCATATAGTTGGAAGTCCAGCTAAAATGATCATCGTGCCAATGACGGCACGAAGGGAGTCCGCACAATGACGCAGAGCACGACCTTTCGGGTGGACGAAGCGCACGCCACCGGGGACCCCGCGCCGACGATCAGTGCCGACGAACGCGCGGCGATCCTCGACGCGGTGCGCGACTTCGCCCAGACCGAGCTCGCGCCGCACGCGCTCGAATGGGACGAGCAGAAGCACTTTCCGCGCGATGCCCTCCGGATGGCCGGTGAGCTCGGCCTCGGCGGCATCTACGTCCGCGAAGACGTCGGCGGCTCTGCGCTGAGCCGCTTCGACGCGGTCGCGATCGTCGAGGAGCTTGCCAAGGCCGACCCCTCCATCGCGGCGTACATCACGATCCACAACATGGTCGCCTGGATGATCGACTCCTACGGGACGGAGGAGCAGCGTCACGCGTGGCTGCCCCGACTGACGGCCATGACGGACTTCGGCAGCTACTGCCTCACCGAGCCGGGTGCGGGGTCGGATGCCGCCGCCATCGCGACCAGTGCGATCAAGGACGGCGAGGATTACGTCCTCACCGGTGTCAAGCAGTTCATCTCGGGCGGGGGAGAGGCGTCCGTCTACGTCGTCATGGCTCGCACGGGCGAGCCGGGTGCGCGCGGGATCACCGCCTTCCTCGTGCCGGCGGACGCCGCAGGCCTGTCGTTCGGCCAGAACGAGAAGAAGATGGGCTGGAACGCCCAGCCCACCCGCCAGGTGATCCTCGACGAGGTGCGGGTCCCCGCCTCCGCGATCCTCGGCGCTCTGGGACAGGGCTTCAAGATCGCGATGTCGGCCCTGAACGGCGGGCGCGTCAACATCGCCGCCTGCTCGCTCGGCGGTGCCCAGTGGGCGCTCGACCGGGCCGTTCAGTACGTGCACGAGCGTTTCACGTTCGGTGAGCCGCTGGCCGAGAAGCAGTCGGTCGTCTTCACGCTCGCCGACATGGCGACCGAGCTGCGCGCCGCGCGCGCCCTCGTGCGCGATGCGGCCCGTGCGATCGATGAGAAGGCGCCGGACGTCGCGCTGCAGTGCGCGATGGCCAAGCGCTACGCGACGGATGCGGGCTTCCGCATCGCGAATGAGGCACTGCAGCTGCACGGCGGGTACGGGTACCTGCACGAGTACGGCATCGAGAAGGTGGTGCGCGACCTGCGCGTGCACCAGATCCTCGAGGGGACGAACGAGATCATGCGAGTGATCATCGGGCGCGAGCTCTTGGGTGCTGCGCGATGAGTTCGCATTCAAGAGAGAGCGGTGTCCGATGAGAATCTCGTTCCTGGGCCTCGGCCACATGGGCCTGCCCATGGCGCAGAACCTCGTGAAGGCCGGTCACGACGTCGTCGGCTTCGACGTCGTGCCCGCGGCGATCGACGCCGCGCGCGCCGCCGGCATTCCGGTGGCGGAGTCGGGACAGGATGCCGTCCTCCGGCAGGCTGGGGAACCGGGGGGAGTCGTCATCACGATGTTCCCCAGCGGGCGGCACGTGATCGACTCGTACCGCGGATCGGCTGAGGCGACCGGTCTGCTCGCGGTGGCGGCATCCGGAACGCTGTTCATCGACTCATCCACGATCGCGGTCGACGAGGCCCGCGAGGCGCACGCGCTCGCCGAGGCCGCCGGACACCGCTCGCTCGACGCGCCCGTGTCGGGCGGCGTCGTCGGGGCCGAGAACGCGACGCTCGCATTCATGGTGGGGGGCACCGAAGAGGACTTCGAAGCCGCGCGTCCGCTGCTCGAGGCCATGGGGCGCCGGGTCGTGCACTGCGGCGGCGCCGGGCTCGGCCAGGCGGCGAAGGTCTGCAACAACATGATCCTCGGCATCTCGCAGATCGCCGTCGCCGAGGCCTTCGTGCTCGGCGAGCGGCTGGGGCTGAGCCATCAGGCGCTGTTCGATGTCGCGTCGAACGCGTCGGGGCAGTGCTGGGCGCTCACCACGAACTGCCCGGTGCCCGGCCCGGTGCCCACGAGCCCCGCGAATCGCGAGTATCAGCCCGGTTTCGCCGGCGCGCTCATGTCGAAGGACCTGGGCCTGGCAGAGCAGGCGATCGACCTCACCGGCGTGGAGGCCAAGATGGGGCGTCTGGCGCGCGAGATCTACAAAGAGTTCGCGGACGGCGCCGGCGCCGGGCAGGATTTCTCGGGGATCATCAACACGATCCGCGCCGAGAGCCGAGCCTGAGGAGCACCCCCGCATGACCAGCTACACCTATGAGACGATCCTGGCCGAGACCCGAGGGCGGGTCGGGTGGATCACCCTCGACCGGCCCGAGGCGCTCAACGCGCTGAACTCGCAGGTCATGCACGACATCGTCGCGGCGGCATCCGTCTTCGACGCCGACCCGCGCGTCGGCGCGATCGTCGTCACGGGGTCCGAGCGCGCGTTCGCTGCCGGCGCCGACATCAAGGAGATGGAGTCCAAGTCGGGGCTCGACATGGTCATGGAAGACCACTTCGGCGGCTGGGCGCGGTTCGCGGCGGTGCGCACGCCGGTGATCGCCGCGGTGGCGGGCTACGCCCTGGGTGGCGGCTGCGAGCTCGCGATGATGTGCGACATCATCCTGGCCGCCGACACCGCGAAGTTCGGGCAGCCCGAGATAACCCTCGGAGTCATCCCCGGGATGGGGGGCTCCCAGCGCCTCGTCCGCGCCGTCGGGTATTACAAGGCGGCGGAGCTCGTGCTGACCGGCCGCATGATGGATGCCGCCGAGGCCGAGCGCGCGGGACTGGTGTCGCGCGTGGTTCCGGCGGCCGAGCTGCTCGAGGAGGCCGGCAGGGTCGCCGACACGATCGCGGCGAAGTCGCTGCCCTCGGTGTACGCCGCCAAGGCCGCGCTGGACACCGCACTGGAGTCGACGCTCGCCGAGGGGCTGCGGTTCGAGAAGCACACCTTCGCGGCGCTGTTCGACACCGCCGACCAGAAGGAAGGGATGGCGGCGTTCCGTGAGAAGCGCGCCCCCGACTTCCAGAACCGCTGACAGCCGGCATCCCCGATCACACCGTGAGACTGCAGCCGGACGCCGAGACCGTGGGGATTCCCCTCAGTCTCGGCGCGCCGTTGCAGTCTCGCGGGAAGGGCGAGGGGTCAGAGGGGCTCGGGCAGCGGGCGCGGGTCGGCGAAGTCGCCGGCGTTCTTGCGCAGACGCGCGATGATCGCGACAAGCTCCGCAGTGTCGGACTCCGAGAGCCCGGGCTCGGCGAACACCTGGGTGTTCAGCGCGTCGGTGGCGCGCTCGACGAGCTCGCGACCGGATGCCGTCAGCACGAGCATCGCGGCCCGGCCATCGCCGGGGTGCGGCTCGCGCTCGACCAGCCCGTCGCGCACGAGGCGGTCGACGGTGTTCGTGACGCTCGTGGGGTGCACCTGCAGCCGCGCGATCGCGCTGGCCATCGGCATCCGTCCCTCGCGGGTGAACCCGAGCAGGCGCAGCATCTCGTACCGGGCGAACGAGAGTGATCAGGAACGCCTTCTGGCCGATGCGCGACACGCCGGAGCGGTAAGCCGCCTCGGCGTGGCGGCCGAAGGCCTCGCGGTCCGCGCCCTCGTGCGCGTAGGCCTGCACGGTGCGGATTTCGTGCACCGCCTCGTCAACATAGGCCGAAACATCGGCGACGCGGTCCTGGTTGTCGCGCGACAGGCGCCGCACGCGCCGGCCGAGCAGCAGGATCGGCACCAGCGTGGCCGGTATGCCGAGCAGTACGAAAGCGGCGAGTTTCCAGCTCACCACGAACATCATCACCGCGGCGCCGAGCATCATCAGCAGGTTGCGCACGAACATCGAAAGCCCGTAGCCGATCACCTGCTGCAGCAACGTGGTGTCGTTGGTCAGGCGCGAGATCACCTCGCCCGTGCGCGTGGCCTCGAAATAGCCCGGCTCCAGCGCGAGGATGTGGTTGAACACCGTGCGCCGCAGGTCGGTGACGACGCGCTCTCCCAGCGTCATCATCAGGTAGAAGCGCGTGAACGTCGCCGCCGACAGGAGCCCCGCTACGCCGATCATCGCCGCGAGCGCGCCATCGAGCAGCGCTGGGCTGCCGCTGCCGAAACCCCGGTCCACGACGAACTTCAGGCCCTGGCCGAGCGCCAGCACGCAGCCCGCAGCCACCACCAGCGCAAGCATCGCCACGGCCACCTTCAGGCGGTAGGGTGCGACAAAACGCGCCAGGCGCAGCGCATGCTTCATAGGCATGCACTCTACCCCGGATAAAGCTACCTGCCGTAATAGCAGGTCGGCCTATCGGCCGTAAAAGCGGTAGTTGTTGCGCCCGCGCTCCTTGGCGCGGTACATGGCGGCATCGGCGTTGCGCAGTATCGCCTCGCCATCACCCGCGTCCGCGGGGAACAGCGAGATGCCGATGCTGGCCCCGATGACGAATTCGCGGCTGTCGACCACGAAGACAGGCTCCAGTGCCCGCAGGATCTTCTCGGCGACCACCTGGCAGTCGCTGTCCTGGTTCAGGTCGGGGATCACTACGACGAATTCGTCACCGCCATGGCGCGCCAGCGTGTCGGCCTTGCGCACGCAGCCGGCGATGCGGTGCGCGGCCTCGCGCAGCACCGAGTCGCCCGCGCGGTGGCCCATCTGGTCGTTCACCTGCTTGAAGCGGTCCAGGTCCACCACCATCACCGCGACCCGGGTGCTGCGGCGCTGGGCGAGGAATACGGCCTGACTCAGGCGGTCGTCGAGCAAGCGCCGGTTGGGCAGGCCCGTCAGCGTGTCGTGGTAGGCGAGAAACCTCGCCTCTTCCTCCTGGCGCTTGCGTTCCGTGATGTCCTGCGAAACGCCGATCATGCGGTAGACCCGGCCCGAGGCGTCGGCGAGCGTCCTGCCGTGCGACGAAAGCCAGGCCACCTGCCCGTCGTGGCGGATGACCCGATACTCGTTGCTGCAGGCGCCAGTCCGCTCCCAGGCCG
>JANNNO010000072.1:0-8536 GCA_031398585.1 Myxococcales bacterium
GGCCAGTGTAGAACGCCAGCCCAGCCGCGAGGTCGCTGGTCGTCAACTCGTTCCAACTGCAATGACCGACCGCTACCGGATCAAAGGCGGTGCTCGGCTGATCGCTGGCGCCCTGGATCATGGCGAGCGGATCGCGCGCCGTCGTGGGTTCACGCTGCTCGCCCATCGGCACGAGATCGAAGGCCTCTGCCGGGACTGCGTCGCCGAGTTACACCCGGTCCCCCCGCGTGACTGAGCCGTCATCGGGCCGGCGTCGCATCGCGCGCAACCACGGCGATAGGATTCTCCGCGCCTTTGCTGTTAGATCCGCGGCATGGCGACCGGTTCGAGCGGTTCACGGGGTAAGCGCAAATGGAATCCAGAGGCGGCGAAAGAGCCTTTGCGTGCCTTCGTGAAGGAGAACCGTCTTCACGAATCCAAGGTGCGCGACATCATCGTCGACTGCTTTCTCGAGACCGAGCAGCACATGGGGCTCGAAGCCATCCTCGAGCGCGCGCGGCGCAAGAATCCCAGCATCAGCTTCGCGACCGTCTACCGAACGATGCGCCTGCTGGTCGATGCCGGTGTGGCCCACGCTCGTGACTTCGGCGGTGGCAGCACGATCTACGAGATCGCCCATGGCCGTTCTCACCACGACCACCTGATCTGCGAGCGATGCGGGACCGTGGTCGAATTCGTGAACGATCAGATCGAAAAGCTGCAAGAGCGGATCGCCGGGCGCCACGGTTTCGTGCTGCGCCGGCATCGCCACGAGCTGTTCGGCCTCTGCGCCAAGTGCCAGGGCACCCGCGGCCGCTAGCAGCCACGCGCTGCTAGACATCACGCGCTGCCGCGGCCGTGTGGGCGGCTTTCGCCCTTGGCAGGTCACAAAGATGAAAGTGACGTGCAAGATCGTATTGACAGTGACCTGGCGCCTGGTCTACCTACAAATTGAAATTGGTTCTCAACTTCAGTGAGGGATGACGACATGGCCAGAGCAGCGTGGATGCGATCCGGTGTGAGGAATTGGCAGGGCGCCTGCTTACCGCTCGGCGCGACGTTGGGATTTGGAACCGTCCTGCTGCCCAGCGCCGGGTACGGCCAGCCAACCGCCGAGCAGGCTCCCAGTGAACCGGCGCCCGAGGTCGCGGCCCCTCCTCATCCTTCGACCACGCCCAGCGCCTCCTCCCCGGACCCCGCGCCCGCCGGCCCCAGTCCCAGCGAGACCGCAATCCCCGAGACTCCGTCGGCAGGCAAGCGGCCCGCTTCGCTGACCTTGCCCGCCGTCGCTCCCCTCGCCGCGGCCCAGAGTCCTACGCCGCCTCATGCGTCAGGTGGTGCACAAGACGGCGTTTCGGCCTCGGCGGGTCCTGCTCTGGTACTGCCCACCGTGAAGGTCGAGGGTCAAGGCGCGCGTTACAACGCCACCGAGAGCCAGCTGCCCCGCCTGAACAAGCCGCTCGTCGACACGCCCCAGACGGTTGCCATCGTCTCGGAAGACGTGATCGACGAGCAGAGGGCGAACACGGTCAGAGAAGCGCTTCGCAACGTCTCGGGGATCACGATCTCGGCGGGCGAGGGCGGCCGTCAAGGTGACACCTTCATCCTGCGAGGCTTCTCCGCTCAGAACGACATGTTCCGCGACGGGGCTCGCGATCTCGGCTGGTACACCCGCGACACCTTCAACCTCGAGGGCGTCGAGGTCTTCTTCGGGCCCTCGGCGGTTCTCTTCGGCCGTGGCTCCACCGGCGGCGCCGTGAACCTCGTGACCAAGGCACCCCGGCAGGGCAGCTTCGCCGAGGTCTCGCTCACCGGCGGCAGCGCGCCTTCGGGCCGCATCGAAGCCGACGTGAACGACGCTCTCAGCGAATCGGTGCAGGTGCGCGCCAACGCCGTGGTCCAGCAGGGCAAGGTGGTCGGCCGCGATCACGTCGAGCAGAGCCGCGCAGGCTTCGCCCCGTCGCTGCGCTTTCGCCTCGGCGAGAGGACCACGATGTGGCTCGATTACCTCTATCAGCGCGAACGCAGCATCCCCGACTACGGTCAGCCGTTTTACAACGGTCGTCCCGTCTCGAAGGGCTATGGGGTTTCGCGCAACACCTTCTACGGCGTTCCCGGCGCGGACAAGGAGAACGTCGATGCACACGTCTCCACGCTCCGCCTCGAGCAGGGGCTGGGCGACAGGGTCCGCCTGTCGAACGCCTCCCGGGTCGGGGCGGTGGATCGCCTTGCGATCCCGACGGCTCCGCGCAACCTGGCCCCCGCGATCGATCCGGTGACCCTCGGTCGCAATCGCTTTCAGACTCAGGTGGCCAACGTCAGTTTGATCAACCAGACCGATCTGCGCTTCGACCTCGAGACCGGCGCTCTGACCCATGCTGCCAACGTTGGCCTCGAGCTGTCGTGGGAGCAGCGCAAGCAGACCCGCCACAATCTCGAGCAGCCGGGCATGGGGACCGCAGTCAACGTCACGGGCGATCTTCGCAATCCCAACGCGGCTCCCGACCTGTCACGGGTCAACCCCGTCTTCTCGAGCTACCAGCGCGGCCGGATGCGGACTTTCGGGCTCTACGTCTCGGACCAGATCGCGATCGCCAAGGTCGTCGAGCTGCTGGGATCGGTGAGGCTCGACTCCTTCGGCGTCGGTCACCGATCTTTCGGCGCCGATGGGGCCGTGGTTGAGCTCGACCGCGACGATACGCTGCTGAACTGGCGCGGCGGCGTGGTCGTCCACCCGATCGAAGCGACGAGCCTCTACGCGATGATGGGCTCGTCGGCCAATCCGTCTGCCGAAGCGGGCACGCTCGCCGCCGGCACGGTGAGCCTCGAGCCCGAGAAGAATTTGGTCACCGAGCTCGGCGCCAAGGCGGACCTCTGGCGAGGTCGGCTCAGTCTCGGCGGATCGGTCTTCCGCATCGTGAAGAACAACGCTCGGGTGCCCGGCGCGGATCCGATGGGCCCGCCGACCGTGCTCGACGGCGAGCAGCGGGCCCAAGGCATCAATGTCGGTGGGGCAGGGAGCCTCTTGCCGAACTGGAAGCTGATCGCCAGCGGGACCGTGATGAAGTCGCGCATCGAAAAGCACACCAATCGGCTCCTGATCGGCCAGTCACTTCCCGGCACGCCCGAGCGGAGCCTTTCACTCTGGAGCACGGTCACCATCGCCAAACACCTCACCCTGGGCGGCGGCGTGACACATCAGTCCGAGACGGCGGTCAACAACCCGTCGGCGGCGAACCAGATTCTCAACAAGGTTCCGGCCTACTGGCGCGCCGACGCGATCGCTGGCTACGACGGCTTCCGCAAGGTGGACCTGCAGCTCAACGTATCGAACCTGACCAACACGCTCTACTTCGATCAGGCGTCGGGGGCGCAGGCGGTGCCGGCCGAAGGACGCATGGTCCTGGTCACGGCACGCATGAGCCTGTGACCGGTCTTCGCGGCGGAGCTCGTCATGATGATCCAGATCCCCGCGGTGCTCGAGGGAGAGACGCTCGAGCACTGTCGGGGCTTGCTGGCCCGCGCTGATTGGGAGGACGGTCGCAGCACCGCGGGGCACCAGTCGGCGAAGGTGAAGCACAATCAGCAGCTGCCCGAAGGCAGTCCGGCAGCTCTGGCGCTCGGCGAGATCGTGTTGCGGGCGCTCGAGCGATCGCCCCTCTTCATGTCCGCCGTGCTTCCGCAGCGGGTGTTTCCTCCCCTCTTCAATCGCTACCAGGCGGGCATGAGCTTCGGATCTCACGTCGACAACGCGATCCGCGCGGTCACGGGCAGCCCGGTGCGGCTGCGCACTGACGTCTCGGCGACGTTGTTTCTCAGCGATCCCGACCGTTACGACGGTGGCGAGCTGGTGGTCGAAGACACCTACGGCGAGCATCGAGTAAAGCTGCCAGCCGGCGATCTCATCGTCTACCCGGCCTCCAGCCTTCATCACGTCACGCCGATCACCCGTGGCGCTCGCCTCGCGTCCTTTTTCTGGGTGCAGAGTCTGGTCCGTGATCCGGGACAGAGGGCGCTGCTGTTCGATCTCGACATGGCCATCATGGCCGTCAATCGCCAGTCAGGCCAACGCCTCGCACCCGACGCACACGGCGCCGAAGCAGATCCTGCCCTGGCGCTCACTGGCGTGTATCACAACCTCTTGCGGCGCTGGGCGGACACGTAGCGGGCACTGCCGGCTCTCGAAGGACGATAATGGAACGCGTCTCCCTATCTCTGCCTGGTTTCGCATCTTCGTCGCCCGTGACACCGAAGCCGGTTGCGCAACCGCCGGTTCCGGACCCGCGATCGATCATGGGCCTGCTCCGGGCGCAATCGGCCCGCGGCGCGCGTCCGGCCGGTGTACTCCTTTCCATCGGTGGCCACGTGCTGGCGCTCGGCCTGGTGGCCGCTGGCCTCGAAGCAAAATCGCCTGCGCCCCGCAGGGAGTCCGAGCCGGTGCGGGTGCGCTTGTCACTCGCCATGAGCCGGCCAGCGGGGGCCAAGGAGGCGCCCGCACGACCCCGTCGCCCGCCGCCACCCCGGCGGCTCGCCCCGGTACCGGCGCCGGCGATCGTCGCCCCTGCAACCGCAATTGATCCCGCGCCGGTCGAATCGCTCGAGGACCCGATCACGGAGTCGTCCCCCGAAGACACCGTCGAGGCGGGCGGCGCCGCAGGTGAAGGCAGTCCTACCGATGCGCCACCTGGGGCACCGGGCGGTCTTGGCGAATCGCCGCTCTCACTGGGACAGGTCGCGCGGCCCCCGGGGGTGCTCACGCAGGTGACGCCCGACTATCCACCGGCGGCAAGACGCGAGCACATCGTGGGGCTCGTGCTATTGCGAGCCGTGATCGATCGCGAGGGCCGCGTCGAGCGCCATGAGATTCGCGTGCTCCGATCGCTGCCCCAGCTGGATGCTGCCGCGATCGCGGCCCTGCTGCAGTGGCGGTTCACACCAGCCATCGGCCACGACGGCCGGCCGGTCCGCGTCGTCGTCGAGATCCCGTTCGAGTTCAGTCTCTCCTGACGAGCGCCCGCGGCATGGAATCGACCCCGCTGCCTCGGGATCGGTGCGGATGCCAGGCGCGTTGACTGTGGTGCGTCCGCCCACCCATCCCCCCCCGAAGGCGTCGACCGCTCTCAAGCGGGCGGCCGGAAAGGCCGAAAATCGTGGGGGACGCGGGCCGCGTCAGCAAGCGGGAGGACTGTGGCAACATCGAGAAAATGTGGGACGCGACCGGCGGGGATCGCGGCTTCGGTCGTCGGTCTGGGCCTCACGGCCTCGTTGCTCGCCTCGTGTGCAGGTGCGCGTTCGGGCGCTGCGGAGGGCGCTGAGATCTGCGGGGAGGTTGCCCCGTCGCCTTCCGTGAGTGAGCTCAACGCTCTGGCGCGCGTGATCAAAGCCGGCGTGCGCACCGCGATGCTGGCCGGCGACGGCCTCACGGTGCGCGACTACGTTCAGGATCTGCAGCAGTCGAGCGTCGGCGTTTCGGTGGCTCTCTACGCCGCCAGCGGCGAGCGCGTCTACGCACCGCCAGGCCCGCCGCCTCCCCGCTCGTCCTTGCCCGCCTCGGTGCAAAGGGTTCTCGAGACGCAGCAGCCGACACAACCTGCCGCCGGCAGTGGCCATTCGTTTGCGATCCTCAACGAAGAGCGCTGCAAGACCTGTCATCCCAGCGGCAACGTGCGCGCTGTCATGACTCTCGAGCTTGCCAAGTTGACTCCCAAGCCCAATCCCAACGACGCCCTCATCCCTCTCGGGCAGGTGGTCGAAGCGGCGTTCGACGCGATGATGACGCTGGGCAAATCCGAGGAAGCCGATGCGTTCATGAACGCGCTGCCCAAGGAGATCCCGGGCATCAAGACCGCTGCGGTCTTCAGTCGGGACGGGCGCCCCAGCCTTGGCGACGGCTTCATGGAGATCCCGGCCGACGTGGCCAAACGCGCGGTCTCCCCGGTTGCGCCCTTCACGACCGAGCTCCCTGACAAGAGCACCTTGGTCTCGATCCCCTTGCCCAACGCCCCCCGCTGCCTCTCGTGCCACAAGCCATCGGAGATGCGAGGCGCGATCGTCATGCAGCTCGATCCGAAGGCGGTGAAACCGGACTCCGCGGCGCTGTTGCTGACCACGTCCCTCAAGCGCGTCATGCTCACCGGCCTGGGCCGCTTGACCAAGAAGTTCCTCACCGACGCCAATCGGAGCGGACTCTTCTCGACGGTCGTGGTTCACGATGGCGAAGGCCGCGTCTTCCACGACATCAACTGGAAGCCGTCGCCGCCGGCCGAGATTGCCGAAGCCTTGCGTTCGGGCCAGAGCACGGTTTCACATGGCCGCAACGACGTCACCGTGGTCCTCCCCATCCGCAATGACGACAAATGCCGGCGATGCCACGATGAGGCCAGCTCGGTCCGAGCGGTGATCGCGGTCACTCGCAGCCCCCCGGCCGGTGCCCGCGAGGATGTGGCCGCCGAACGCCGCATGCTCTCCAAAGCCTTCCGTCGTTGACGGTTCGGCCCTGCCCGGGCGCCTGGGCGGATCCATCTTGCTCGGCATGACCACCAAGCAGACGACTCAGATCGGCGGTAGCCAGCGGGGCCCCAAGGAACTCGACACCGCGCGGGCCAACCAGGGACTACCCGCTGGCGGCGACGAGATAGCCGACAGAGCCCTGTCGAGCGGCACGCAGGAGAGCGAAGAGGAGGCGCGTCTGGCTCGTGACGCCGGCGGCCGTCCGCAACCCCGCCAGGGAATCGTTCCCCCGGATCAGACCGAGCCCGACGCGGACGGCGAAGAGGATGAGGAGGGGGACGACGACGACGAGGCCTCAGCAAAGGCCGTCGGCGGAGAGCCGACCACCGTCCGCTGACCACGCGGTCGCGCGCAAAGCGCAAAGCCGCGCCTCGCGGCGCGAGGGAGCGCCTACGGCCGGCGGGCCAGGCTCGCGATGTCGCCGTCGCTGAGAATCCGGTTATAGATGCGCACGTCGTTCATCAGGCCGCGGTACATCTCTTTGCCCACTTCGTAGGTCCCGAGCAGCGTCTCGGTGAGTTCGCCGTTGGCCGGCCGCTCGCCGAACGTGTCGACCTCCACGCCGTCGAGAAAGAGGCGGTGGAGCGGGAGGTCCGGGTTGTAGGTGTAAGTGACGTGGTGCCAAGAGCCAATCGGGACCGCGCCGTCCATCTCGGATGAGTCGGCGCCGAAGCGCCAGGCGGCGATGCGAGCGCCGTTGAATCCGATCTGGACGCCCTGCGATCGGCCCTGTGCTTGGTTGAACAACGCGATCAGGTTGCGAAGGCCGCCCGAGGAGGTCGCCTTGAACCACAGAGCGATGGTCTTGCGATCCTGCGAGCGCGGCATGCCGGCTATCGTCATTCTGACGTGGCCGGTGCCGTCGAACTCGAGTGACTGCGCCGCGGTCGGCAACCCGGGCGCGGCCTCGTCATTCCACTTCATCATGGTCAAGGTCGCGGAGTTGGCGCCGGAGGTGATGCGATTTCCCGAGGCCGGGCGTGTGTCGAGCGCGAAGAAGGCGACCATGTCTGCAGGGCGTGGATCCACCGGCGCCATGTCCATCATCGGTGGGCCGAGATCCGGCGTCGGGGGCGGCGAATCGGGCGCCAGATCCGGCGGCACCGCTTGCGCCACATCGGTCTCGGGGGGCGCGGGCGCCTGATCGATGGGGTCGGTGTCGGTGCCTGCTGCCTCGGGGGTCCCGGCATCGACCGGTTCGGGTTTGGCAACGTCGGGAGGTTGTCTCGTCTCGCTGACCCCAGCCTGGTCCGGGGGGGAAGGCAGCGCCTCGCTACCGGCGTCGGCGGGGGCCGGCTGTGTCGCACGCGGGCGCACATAGGCCGGGTTCGGCATGGTGCAGCCGCCAGCTCCGATGAGGAGCATCGCTGCCATCCAGTGTCGATGCGCCGAGAACGACACGCCGAGGCCGGACATCAGCAGAATCGGGGAGCAACTTGACCCGTGGGCCAAATGCCTGCGGGATCACGGGCTCACGCCGTGGCTTCAGCGTTCGGGCGGGTGCTCGACTCCGCGTCTCGGCCGGTGGGCAGCGTGAAGGTGAAGGTCGATCCTAGGCCGGGCTCCGATTCGACCCAGATGTGGCCGCCGTGCAGGTCGACGATCTTTCGGCAGATGGCCAGGCCAATCCCGGTGCCAGGACGATCGCGGCCGTGCAGGCGCTGGAAGATGATGAAGATCTTGTCGTGGTGGCGCGGATCGATTCCGATCCCGTTGTCCCTCACCGAGAAGTGCCAGAAGTCGCCTTTGCGTTCGGCGCGGACGTCGATCTGCGGGGGCCCCTCGCCACGAAAGCGGATCGCATTGCTGATGAGGTTGCTGAACAGCTGGCCGAGCTGTCCGCGATCGGCCGACACCGTCGGCAGCGGGCCGCGCGTGACCGTGGCACCGCTGTCCTTGATCATGGCGCCGAGGTCGGTCAACGAATCGTCGAGTACCTCGGCGCTGTCGCAGAGGCGACGGGCCAGAGCGCCCCTACCCACGCGGGCGTAGTTGAGCAGATCGCTGATCAGCGCCCGCATGCGGCTCGCGCCCGTCAGCACGTGAC
>JANNNO010000430.1:0-5864 GCA_031398585.1 Myxococcales bacterium
CAGTCTTGGCGCCCAGCCAGGGCCGCACCACCACCTGGCCGCCGCCCACCGCGGTCTCGACCACGCGGCGGACCAGGGCGCTCTTCCAGGTAATTGATGCTGCCGGCGCTGCCCCACTGCTTGTCGGCCATCAACAACGACAGGGCGATGTGCATGTCGCCGTCGGTCTGTGCATCGACGTTGGCCACCGTGGAGCACGGGCCCGTACCAGTGCGATTCACCAGGTGCGCCATCAAAACCGGCGAGCCGGCGCTCTTCCACTGCCGGGCGAACTTGAACATGTTGTCGTAGGTGGTTTTGGCCGCGGGGTCGTGGCCCGCCATCACGACGGTGGCGATCATGCCCGCGCCATGAATGACCGAGGACGTGCCGGCGCCCGGGACGATGTCGGTCGGCGCGACAACGAACGAGCCGCTGCAACCGTTGACGACATACTCGCGTTTCCACGCGTTGTAGAAAGTCCCCACCGCCGAATCGAGCATCGGCTGCCGGTCAGTCGGGCGAATCACACCAGCCGGGTAGACCGGGTGGTTGTAGAAGGGCCGCATCGCCGCGGGCCCACCGGCGTCCGAAGGGCGACCATCGGAGGGCGCCACTTCACCACCGACTTCCGAGCCGCTCCCGTCGACCGATCCAACCTCGCCCGCAACGACGCCATCCACCGGCGCGACCGAGTCCGGCGAAGCATCGGGAGCGGCGACGCCGCCGCCACCGCCCGTACCGCTGGCACCGCCGGTTCGGCTGCCACCTGTGCCACCGGTTCTGGCGCCACCCGTGCCGCCCGTCTTGGCACCGCCGCCGCCTTTTCCGCCCGGGTTCTCGACCGGGGGCGGGGGCTTGTCATCGCGACACGCGCTGGGCGCCACGGCGAGGGCCAAAAACACCGACAGGGCACGCTCCGCGATCGGACTCCGCATGGTCTAGGCTCCTTAACTCGAGAAAGGGCTAACGGGACCGCGAGGTGCGATGAAACTCCCAACACACCTGCAATCCGGCGCCATGCTAGGCGAGCCGCTTTCTCCGGCGCAAGGCCCGACTACGCGATCAACATCAAGATGACGTTTTCGACCTCACACCAGACATGTAGGCAAACAGGGGTGACGCGAATGGCGCCCGACTCCCCCGCTGCGTCTCGCTGACCCATGTGCGGCTTCGCTGGCATCGTCGATCCCGACTTCCCCGCCATCACACCGCAGGTGCGATCCACGCTGGGGCGCATGACCGCCACCTTGCGGCCTCGCGGGCCCGACGGCGAAGGGACTTTCTTCGCGCCCGGCATCGCGCTTGGTCACCAACGACTGGCGGTGCTGGATCTATCGCCCAGCGGCGCGCAACCGATGACCGACGCCTCGGGAACACTGCATCTGGTTCACAACGGTGAGATCTACAACTTCCTCGATCTGAGAGCCGAGCTGCTCGGACGCGGCCATCAGTTTCGTGGCCGCAGCGACAGCGAGGTGCTGCTGGCGGCCTACGCCGAGTGGGGCGACGCCGTCGTCGATCACATCGAGGGCATGTTCGCTTTCGCAATCTGGGACGAGCCGAGGCGACGCTTGTTCGCGGCTCGCGACCGCATGGGCAAAAAGCCTCTTTACTTCGCGCAGGTGGAACGCCCGGGAGCTGCGCCGCTGTTTGCCTTTGCCTCGGAATGCAAGGCGCTGCTCGCCGCTGGCCTCGACCGACGCCTCGATCACGAAGCGTTGGCGCAATACCTCGTGCACGAATACGTGCCGCCCCCGCGCACCATCTTTGCCGGGATCCGCAAGCTCGACGCCGGTGAACGCCTCGTGTTGGATGTTGCCCGTGATCCCCGGGCCCGCCCCGACGTCGCTCGCTACTGGGATCTTCCGCTGGTCGATCGCCACGCCGATCTCGACCCCGCGGGCGCGGCCGAGGATCTCTGGACCTTGCTTCGGCGGTCGGTGGAGCGGCGTCTGTGCGCCGATGTTCCGGTCGGCATTCTCCTGTCAGGCGGGATCGATTCGTCGGCCGTCGCCGCCGCCGCGGTGTCGCTGACTGGCCGGGATCAGATCGCGAGCTTCTCGATCGGTTTTTCCGATCCAACGTTCGACGAGAGCGCTCACGCGCGCGCCGTCGCCCAGCACCTCGGCACTCGCCACCACGAAGAGCGGCTCGATGCTGCCGGGATGTTGCAGCTCCTGCCAGCGGTCGAACGAATTCTCGACGAGCCTCTCGCCGACGCTTCGATTATCCCGACCACCTTGCTCGCGCGTTTTGCGCGAGCCCACGTCAAGGTCGCTCTTGGCGGCGATGGCGGCGATGAGCTCTTTGCCGGCTACCCGACCTTCACCGCAGACCCCATCGCCCGCTGGCTGCTGCACCCGCTGGCCGCGCCGATCGCTGGTGCCGCCCGGCGCTTGACCGCCGCCCTACCCGCCAGCAGCGACTACTTCAGCCTCGATTTTCGCCTTCACCAACTGCTGCGTGGTGGCCCCACCCCGGGCCCAATCCGTCACCAGCGCTGGCTCGCCTCGTTCGTCCCGGAGGAGCTGCCGGCGCTGCTCGGCGACCGCGTCCGTGACTTCGATCCGCTCGCCGAGCTCGGTAGGCTGGCCGACCGCTGGCAGCGATTCCACCCCGCCGACCGTTTGCTCGCCTTTTATGCCCGACGCTATCTGGCGGGCGACGTGAACGTGAAGGTCGACAGGGCCGCAGGAGCCGCCGGGCTCGAGGTGCGCGCGCCCCTGCTCGATGGCGATCTGGTGCGCTTCGCCTGTCTCGTGCCACCGCGGCTGCGCCATCGCCACGCCACAGGCAAGATCCTGCTCAAACGCGCGCTCCGGGGCCGCTTGCCCGATGGCATCCTCGATCGAAAGAAGCAGGGCTTCGCGGTTCCTGTCGCGCGTTGGTTGCGGCAAGAGCTTCGACCGTTGCTGAACGACGAGCTCGCCCCGGATCGACTGCGGCAGCAGGGCATCTTCGACCCGGCCACGGTACAGACGCTGATCGACGACCATCAGCAGAGCCGTCGCGACCGGCGCAAGCAGCTCTGGACCTTGCTGTCGTTTCAGCGCTGGTGGGCCACATGGGGCGGCCCCGAAGCGAGCGCCCTCACCTGAACGATGGTGTCACGGCTGCGCGGTCGGTTCGTCGGAGTCGCGCCCGCCCGGCGGCTTGGGCTGAGCCAACCCACTGCCCTGGCCACCGCTTGACGAGAGTGCGGCGACCTCGCTGAACTCGGTCTTGCGCAGGCGTCGCCCTCTCACGATCTTGAAGGCGATGATCGCGACGACGACGATGGCGGCCACCAGGATGCCGTACTCCGAACGTCGCACCCAGGAGATGACCGTGTCGATGTGATCGCCGAAGATCCAGGCGAGGTAGACCAAGAAGGGCACCGAGAGCAGCGCCGCCAGGGTGTCCCAGATGAGAAAGACGCTCGGTCGCACACAGAGCATGCCGGCCGAGAAAAAGATCGAGAAGCGCAGCCCGGGCAAGAACCGGCCAATGAAGACGACCTTGCTGCCGAACTTGCGAAAGTAGGCGCGCACCCGCAGCTGCTTGCGCGGGCTGAAGAACCTCTTGGCCGGCGGCCATTCGAGAAAACGGCGGCCGAATTTGCGGCCCAGCAGGAAGGCGAGCACATCGCCACCCAGCACCGCGCTGAACGACACCACGAAAGCCGTGTGCACGTTCACCACGCCCCGGTGAGCCATGTAGCCGGCCGAGATCAACGAGATGTCCTCGGGGATCGGCAGGCCGAGCCCACACAACAACAGGATCCCGGCCAGCGTCAGGTGAACCGACGACGGCGACAGGCTCTCGAGGTGCTCGATCAGCGACTCCACGAAGCGATCCCAACGAAGCGGTTCACGGCGGAGCGGTTCGGCAATACGCAGGTCATGTGGAAGCGATCCCTAGG
Source organism: Myxococcales bacterium (assembly GCA_031398585.1). Lineage (GTDB taxonomy): Bacteria > Myxococcota_A > Polyangia > Fen-1088 > Fen-1088 > JANNNO01. The sequence continues at coordinate 3,884 of JANNNO010000430.1, forward strand.
AAAGCGGTCCAGATAAGGGCGTTCCAGAAAAGCGACTCCTGGTGACGAATCGATGACGGTGAGGCAGGGACGTTGCGACAAACCCGATGCACGATCACATCGGCGGCGCGCTCCAACGAGATAACACGTCTCGTGCGTGTCGGCCTCGCAATGAGGTCGTGCGTGACGACCCCGTAACGGTCGCACGCCGTTCGCACGGTCAGGCCCACATACCGCGCCGATGCGAATGGTTGACACCCCCCCTTGCGGTCCCCTAGGGTTCGAGCGACGAGGTTTGCTTGATGAACACCAGGTCACTCTATTCGCCCCTCGGTTTGGACATCCGGTCGGTTCTGGCGGTGGCTACGGTGGTGGTCCTTGCGGGGCTCGGTGGCTGCGGCAAGCCCGACTACCCGGCCTGCGACGACAACACCGACTGTCGTGTGAAGGAATTTTGCGTCAACAAGCGCTGCCAGCAGTGCCGCGGCAACCAGGATTGCCCCGAGGGCACCTCGTGCAACGCCGGCCGCTGCGCCGCCATCTCGGGTTTCTGTCGTGAACGGGCGCAATGTCCCGCCGGCCAGGAGTGCATCGCGAATCAGTGTCGCGCGTGTACCGGCGACGCCGAGTGCCCCACCGGAACCCGCTGCGTGGGGGGATCGTGCAAGCGTCCCACCTGCTCGACCGATGATCAGTGTGCGCAAGACCAGGAATGTCAGAACGGCTTTTGCGTCGCCGCGCGGGCCAAGGTCGCGGGCGGGCCACCGTGCCCCCTCGAGACCGTCTACTTCGACTTCGACCGCGCGACGCTGTCGAACGAAGCGACCGCGGCGCTGGGCAAGAACGCCGTTTGCCTCAAGTCAGCTGAACGCCAGGTTCATCTCATCGGTCGTGCGGATCCCCGCGGGACGCCCGAATACAACATGGCCCTTTCGGACCGGCGCGCGCAGGCCGTGAAGGACTACCTGCAGCGCATGGGAATCGCCAACAACCGCCTGGTGCCCGTCCCCAGGGGCGAGCTCGATTCGGCAGGCGGCGACGAGACGACCTGGTCGCGTGACCGCCGGGTCGATTCCGAATGGCAGTGAAAGGCCTCGGGCGGCTGCCCCGCCTTCCCTACCTCTGGAGTACGGCCGCCCTCATTGCGGTGGCCGTCACGGGCTGTATGACCAAGGGTGACGGTCAGGTCTTGCGTGATGACGTGCGCAGCCTGGCCTCCCGGGTCGACTCGCTGGAAAAGCGCGGCGCCGAGACCGAGGTGCAGACCGAACGGCTGCGCAAGGTGCTCGACGAGGCGACCGCCCTCCTGTCGCGCAACAACGCCGACGTCGGCGCGCGCGTGCAGAAGGCCGAGATGGATCTCGGCGCTGTCTCCGGCAAGCTGGAAGAGGCTCGGCATCTGCTCGAACAGATGCAGAAGCAGCAGACCGACGACACCGCTCGACTGACGGCGCTCGAACAGGGGCAGCAGAAGATCGTCGACCGCGTGGCGCCCTCCATGGCCGAGGACAAGGACACTCTGTGGCGGCAGGCGCAGGAGCGCATGTCCTCCGGCATGCGCGAGGACGCTCGCCGCTTTTACCGAGGTTACGTACAGCGCTTTCCGCAGGATGCGCGCGCCCCGCAGGCCCACATCGAGATCGGTCGCTCGTACGCGCTCGAGACCAAACACACGCAGGCGGTCGCCGAATACAACCGCGTGCTCGAAGGCTTCCCCAAGTCCGGTGAGGTCGCCGAGGCGATGTGGCTGATGGCCGACGCCTACGTGAACCTCAAGTTCTGCCGCGACGCCACCGCCCTGCTCCAGGACCTGAGCCGCCGCTTCCCCCGATCACCACGCGCCAACGAAGCCAAAGGCCGCCTTCGCGACGTTCTGACGCCACGCTCGTCGGGCATGCATTGGGAACTTTTCAACGCCAAGCTCGAGACGGGGCTGCCACTCGACGGTTCACCGGATCTTGGCCGCACGGGCACTCTCAAGCCGAGCCGCGAGGTCGCGTTT
>JANNNO010000435.1:0-8186 GCA_031398585.1 Myxococcales bacterium
GTCGACCCGACTTTGCCCCATCCATTTCCCGTGACTTCGCTGGGTTATCGATTCGCCAGTGGGTCATGACGGGCGGCACGCTAACACGCAGCCCGACTTCCGGCGGAGGCGCCGCGCCGACGACGTCCTTGCGCACCGGGCGGCGCGGGACACCTCCCTTGGCGGGACACCTCCCTTGAATGATCCGCGGGCTGCCTGCCCAGCCGGCGCCCACCGCTGCCGTTTCCAATCGAACCTGTTCACCGGCAACGTTTTTCCGCCGGACTTTCGCGGCCGGGATGTAAAAAGGGCGCCATCGTGAACACCCCCCTCGCCTTGCTTGCCACCGCGCCGTCGGACCCGGGGAACTGGCCGTTCTTCGTGTTGTTGATCTCGGTGGCGCTCGTGGTGGTCCTCATCACCGTGGTCAAGCTGCACGCCTTTTTGGCCCTGGTGCTCGCCGCCATCACCGCCGGGGTGCTCACGCCCACCGGGCAGCTCCCGGGCGAGACCGGCAATCACTTCGTCTACGCCATCGAGCTGGTCACCCGCGAGCTCGGCGTCGTTGCGGGCGAGGTCGCGCTGGTCGTCGGCCTGGCCGCCATCATCGGCATGTGTCTCGCCGAGAGCGGCGCTGCGGACAAGGTGGTCCGTCGCTTCCTCGCCCTGTTCGGCGAAAAGCGCTCCGGCGTCGCCATCCTCGTCGCCAGCTACGTGCTGTCGATGCCGATCTTCTTCGACACCTTCTTCATCCTGCTGCTGCCGATCGCACGCGCCTTGGCTCTGCGTACCAAGCGCAACTATGTGCTCTACATCATGGCGATCTGCTCGGGCGGCGTCATCACGCACGGCCTGGTCATTCCGCATCCGGGCCCGCTTGCGATGGCGGGCATCATGGGCATCGACGCTGGCCAGACCATCATCGCCGCCCTGCTGGTCGGCGCCATTCCGCTCACGGCTTCTTGGTTCCTCATCAAGTGGCTCGACGCTCGCTACGGCATGCCGGTGCCCGGCAACCAGTCCGACACCGCCGCTCTCGACCGCCCCGAAAGCGAGCTGCCTCCTTTCTGGATGTCGATCCTCCCCGTCGTGTTGCCGATCATCCTCATCTCGACCGCGTCGACGCTGGCCGCGATGAAGGGCCTGGCGACCGACAACCCGGGGCTGCTCCGGCTGGTCGAATTCCTTGGCAATCGCAACACTGCCCTCATCATCGGCGCGGCTCTCGCCATGTGGGTCGTCATGCGGCAGCGCAAGATCACCTTTGCGGCGGTCAGCGATCTCATCGGTCCGCCCTTCGAGACCGCTGGCGTCATCATCCTCATCACCAGCGCCGGTGGCGCCTTCGGCCTCATGCTGAAGAACGCCGGCGTCGGCGCCGCGATCCGGGCCTCGGCCGAGGGTCGCGACATGAACTTCATCCTTTTCGCCTGGGTGGTCGCATCGGTCATTCGTGTGGCGCAGGGCTCGACCACCGCCGCTCTGCTCACCACCGCGGCCATGGTCCAGCCGGTCATTGCCAGCGCCGGCGCCCTGCCCTACCACCCGATCTACGTCTTCCTGGCGATCGGCTTTGGCGGGATGATCTTCTCCTGGATGAACGACAGCGGCTTTTACGTCATCGGCCGCTTGTCGGGCTTCAACGACCGTCAGACCCTGCGGACCTGGACCACGGTGTTGACCTTCAACAGCATCGTCGGCCTCCTGGCGACCCTCCTGCTCTCCAAGATCTTCCCCCTGGTCTGACCGCGGCGCCCGGAGCGCCAGGCGTCAGCGGGAGCTGCGCTCGGGCCCGCCACCTGCTTGCACGCGGGAGACGACTTACCTTACCCGGGTGACGTCGTCTTTCCGCAACCGCTTGCCCCCCGCCGTGCGCCTGACCGCGGGGGTCCTGGCTGCCCTCTGCCTGACGGCATGGCCCGCGTCTGCGATGTCGGATCCGACGCCGACTGCGACGGATGCGACGGCTTCCGGAGCGCCGAAAGACCGCATCGAAGTCGCAGTGGTCCCTATCGTCGGCGGAGACACCGACGTCGGCATCGGTGGCGGCGTGATTAGCTCCATCGCGCGGCCCGCTCCGGGCGCCCAGATCTTTCGCTGGAAGCTCGAAGGGGTCGCGTTCGTCACGGGCAAGTCGGTCGACGACCAGTTCCGCTCGCCCTACCAGGACTTCTATTTGATGCTCACCAACAAGAACCTGTTGGCAGGGCGGATGCGACTCGAGCTACGCGCGGCCTACACGCGCGAAGCCAACCAGAGGTACTTCGGCCTCGGCAACGCTTCGACGGCGCCGGTCGACGAGGTGCCCTCTCGCGATCACTTCACCCGCACACACCCCACGGCGCGCGCACGCGCACGGTTCCGGGTGGCGGGTCCCCTGCACGTCCAGGTGGGGGCCATGTACATGTACAACGCGATCGACATCGAGCCCGATTCAACGCTCTTGCGTGATGCAACCTCGGGCAGCGATCGAGTGCGACGGCTATTGCCCCTCAATACGAGCCAGGGGGTGCAGTACTTCGAAGCCGGCCTGGTCTACGATTCGCGCGACGACGAAATCTCGCCGGCGCGTGGTCAGCATCATCGCCTCGAGATGCGTGCCAGCCCGTGGGAGACGCGCCACCTGCCCAATCGGTACATGGGCGTCTCGGCATCGTTCACCGGATTTGTGCCCATCGTAAGCGATCGCGCGGTCCTCGCGGGCCGCGTCGTGGGCGACGTGCAGATGGGCAACGTGCCCGCGTTCGAGCTGTCGCGTTTCGATGAATCGTCGGCGCTAGGGGGACCTCGCTATGTGCGTGGGGTTCCCGCCAACCGCTACTGGGGCAAACGCAAGTTCCTCTCCAACCTCGAGCTGCGTGTGCGCCTCTGGCGCTTTCACGTGCGCAAGAGCGACTACGAGCTCGGCACCACGGCATTCTTCGACTCCGGCCGAGTCTGGGCCGATCTCACCCGCGCCGAGGAGCTCGACGGGCGCGGCCTCGGATTGAAGTTCGGCACCGGCGGCGGCTTGCGCCTGCAAAAGGGCAAGACGTTCGTCCTGCGCGCCGACGTTGCCTGGTCGCCCGATGCGCGGCCCATTGGAGGCTATTTCCTTGCAGAACACATCTTCTAAGGAGGACGAATGATGACGAAGCGACTGCGACTGCTGGCCCCGACCCTGGTTGGCGTGATGCTCTCTGGCCCGGCCTTTGGGGCCGCCGGACTGCCCGACGGAACTCGACGCCCGATCCCCGCTGCCGTGACCACGGCAACCTCCACCAACTCGGCAACGAGTCTTGCGGTGACTGCACCCGCGGACGGGTCAGCCGGCTACGCCCAGCGTGAGCAAGCCGCTACCGGCCTCGAGGGCTTCGCGGGCGGCGCTGGTGTCTCGATCTACCTGGGCGGCTCGGCCTTGCTGATCATCTTGCTGGTGCTCCTCCTCTTCGTGATCTGACCGGGGTCACCCGATCGTGACCGGCCCCATACGGCACTCGGCAATGGCAACCGCCGCATCCCGAGACGGGCGTTCAGCGCCCCGTCTCGGGCGTGCGGCGGTGTTGCTCGTTGGCGCGATCTCACTCTTCGCGGTCGGAGCCTGCGCGAGGCTGCCGGCACAGGGCCGCATGACCGCCCTGCCGCACGCGGGAGAGTGGATGCAGATCCCTGGCCTCACACTCGTGCGCCAGACCGGTCCTTCAGACTGCGGGGCAGCGGCGCTGGCGACGATTCTGCCGCATTACGGGCGGCCAGCGATCCAGACCGCTGCGCTGGCCCCGTCGCCCGAGCAAGGGATCCCTGCGGGCCGCCTGCGAGACGCGGTTCGCGCCCAGGGGCTGAAAGCTTTCTTGATCGAAGGCAAGCTGGAAGACCTGACGAACGAGATCGGCCATGGCCGCCCGGTGCTGGTCGGCGTCCTGCGGGTGGTCGGTCGGCGCGGCTACCCTCACTACGAGGTCGTCGCCGGTATCAATGCCACCCGCGGACAGGTGCTGCTGGCGGATCCGGCGCAAGGGTGGCGCATCGAGACCGTCGAGAGCTTCACAGCGCGCTGGGCACCGACGCGACAGCTGACCCTGGTCATTCCAGGCGAGCGCTCGGCGGGACACCTCGTGCGCACGCAGCTGGTGATGCCGCAGCCGTCGCGCTAACGCGGAAGCCACAGGATTCGTTGCCACTGTCAACGACTTGGCATCACGGCGCCCACCAGTGGCCGGCGACCACGATCATCGAGAGCAAGCGGAGCGAATCGGCGTAATAGTCGTCGAGAGGCGCCTGCACCATCCAGTCCCAGATCGCATCCAGCCAAGGTCGATCGCCCACGACCATCGCTGCCACGGCGAAAGGCGCGATGAAAGCCCCGCTCGCCTCGTTACCGAGGGGCACGCCGTCCAGGCGATAGCCCGCTGAGATCTTGGCGGGATCTCCGGCCGCTGCTCTCTTGATGAAGGCGTTCATCGGCATCAGCAGCGCCCGCGCGCGCGGATCGCCGCTCACCACGGCGTCGGTGCCGATGCGCCAGGGCACGCGGCACGCGTTGTAGAAGTAGGCGCCGTCATGCGGTCCCTCGAGAAAGTCGGGCGGCGCCGGTCGCGGCGTCGTGGCGGCATCGATCACGAAATCGGGCAGCAGCCCTGTGGTCGGTGCAGCGCTCATCTGCACGCGCGCGGCCGTGTCGTAGAGTTGCTCGACGCCGTCGGAAAAAGCCGTCGCGTGGCTGACTGCTGCAAAGGCCCGCAGGTGATCGGGCATGAAGTCCGACGGCCGGGTGGCCTGGTAGTATTTTGCTGTGCGGGCCCAATCCCCCAGCAGCGGCAGCCGCGTCTGGGAATTGAGATCGCTGGTCGCGATGGCGGAGATGATCCGCTTGGCCTCGCCCAGATAGTCGACCGTCCCTGCCGAACCCCACTGTCGGTTGGCAAGCAGCAAGGCGAAGGCGATGTCGAGATCCCCGTCGGTCGCGGAGTTGGGCCCCTCGATGGCGGCGCAGTTGGGCCCGATCGCCCAGGCCATGAGATCGCGGTTCATGGCGCTGGGAAAGCGGCGGTAGACGGCGTGAAAGTCGTCGAACAGCGCGCGCGCCTCGGGATCGTGACCGTGCATCAGCGCCGCCAGAATCATTCCGTAGCCGTGACCTTCGGAGACCGTGATGGCGTCCTTGGCCCCCGTACCGCCCCCTGTCTTCACGTAGCGCCCACCGCAACCCGACGCCACGTACGCAGCTTTCCAGCGGTCATAGAACGACGTCACAGCGGCGTCGAGCTCGGCGAGCGGCCGCGAAGGCAGACTGATCGGGCTTGGGTAGGTCAGCGGTCGGCTACCGAAAGGCGCGGGGCGGAGGCCGGGATCGGTCGCGCCCGATCCGGCGTCGGCAGTGCGTGCTGGCGGATTCGAAGCGCAGGCGAGTGGCCAGAAGAGCGGCACTGCCAAGACGACGGCAACGAACGCCAGAGCCGAGCGAAACCAGAGACGATGGCCCACAACGACGGTCATGCTCGGTCGACGGCCCAGGTGACTTCGCCGTCGTGATCGATGCGAATGGAGACCGTCCAGGGCCGGCAGCAGACCGCGCAGTCCTGAATGAAGACCTGGTCGCCCGGCTCCGATCGATCGACCTCTTCTTCGATCTCACCGGGCTCGCCGCAATACGGACATTCGACTGTGGCGTCCATGCCGACGACCCAACGTTACCAGTCAGAAGGCGCGCGTGCGGTGCGAACTGCCCGACTTCCGCCGGCACGTTATGATGACGCCATGGCTCTTCGCACCGGGCGTGGCCGACGCAAGCTGGCATGGGCGGCCTTGCTCGCCCTCAATGTTCTCGCCGACCCGGCCCGGGCCGACGACGAGGAAGCCGAGCCCCGTGGCTACGGCGCCAAGGGATCGATGGAGCTCAGCTTGCAGCTGGGTTTCGGGTCGGACTCCTTCGGCGGCGGCGCCGGCTTTCGCTACTACGTGATCGACGGCCTCGCGCCTGGCGTCGAGGGGACCTACCACCGCGCCTATGGCGTAGGACAAGGCATGGCATTGGGATCGCTGCGCTTTGCCCCGCTTCGTTTCGGGTCGCTGATCCCCGCCATCACGGCACGTGGCGGCCGCGTCTTTCTGTCTGATCATCCGAGCGGCTGGGCGGTGGGCGGCGATGTCGCCGTGTTGATCATGCTCTCGCGCCACGTGGCTTTCGAGCTCGGCTACGGCTTTTTGCGCCTCTACCCCGGCAGCTTCTGCGCCGACCTCACCAGCTGCATTCTTTGGGAGCCGGTGCTGGGCGTGCGGATCACGTTCTAGCCGTCAGGGCGTGGAAACCGCGCGCACGCCCGGAAGCACTGGCAAAGTCACCTGCTGGCGCGCGGCCCATTCCACGCTCCGCGCGAAGACGGTTCGGAACCCGGGACATTCCAGCGCGGCCCGATCGGTCTGGTCGCGCCACTGGTGGCCCAGCATCGTCGTCACCACGCGCCCGCGCTGATAGGGGATGAGCCAGGTCATCGGTTCGTGCGCCCCCGTGCCGCCGCGCTCGGGTGCCGCGTACGCGCTGTCGAGCACGATCATGTCGAGCCCGGGGCCACGCTGGCCGTGCGAGAGCTGATCGCGCGCGTGCAGCCAGCGCCGGGGCAGTCCGGCCATGATCGGGTGCGTGGGCGCGCGCACCACCAGCTCGAACTCATGTGAGGGTCCGTGCCCGGCGCCGGGCCCTTGCCCCTTGGGCGTGCGGATCTGCGCGCCGGTGGCGTCGTCGAGGGTGATCCGATCACCGTAATCCGCCTTGCGCCACCCAAGACCGATCATGCGGTTGAACTCCGGCCAATCGGGAAAGGGATTGTTCGCCGCGTGCACCATCACGGCGCCGCCGCCGCTGGCGATGAAAGCGACGAACTCGCCCTGCACGGCGCCGGGCCAGGACTCGCCGTTGTAGTTGCTGACCACGACATCGAACGAGGGGAAGTCGGGCCGAAAGCCTTCCCAGGCCGCGGGCGGCTGCCCTTTTGGCGGGCTGGTCGCGACGGTGACGACGAACTTACCCGTCGCGTGGAGCGTGGCCCGCAGCGATTCCGTGGTCGTCACCCAGTCGTGGTTGTTCTGCCCGTCGAGCAGCAGCACGCGAATGGGACCGGGCGGGACCGGGGGCGTTCGCCCGGCGCAGGCGGTGACGAGCAGCAACGCCAGCAGGGCAGACAGGCGCAAGGCGCGCATGACCAAGTTTTAACACGGCCATGCGCAGGCCCGGGCGGCTGGACGCCGATTGCCGACCGAACGCCGAGACTACACCGAGGCTATCGCCAGGCAGCTCCGGTGGGGAACTCGTACTGATCGAGCGCTTCGGGCTTCATCGTGATGCTGTAACCAGGGGCCTTGGGCGGCATGTAGCGGCCGTCCTTGGTGACCAGGGGGTCGACGAAGTGCTCGTGCAGGTGATCCGCGTATTCGGTCAGCCGGTCCTCGATCGATCCCGACACACAGACGTAGTCGATGATCGACAGGTGCTGCACGTATTCGCAGAGGCCGACGCCACCTGCGTGCGGCCAGACCGGGATGCCGAACTTGGCTGCCATCAACAACACGGAGAGGATCTCGTTGACCCCGCCGAGGCGGCAGCTGTCGATCTGGCAGTAGCCGATCGCGCCCGCCTGCATGAGCTGCTTGAAGACGACGCGGTTCTGGCACATCTCACCGGTGGCGACCTGGATCGGCTTGATCGCTTTGGCGATGGTGGCGTGGCCGAGCACGTCGTCGGGCGAGGTCGGCTCTTCGATGAAGACCGGCTTGAATTCTTGGAGCTTCTGCATCCAGGCGATCGCCTCGTTCACGCCCCAGACCTGGTTCGCATCGGTCATCAGGCGCCGCTCCCAGCCGATCTCCTCGCGAATGATGCGGCAGCGGCGGATGTCGTCCTCGAGGTTGCGGCCGACCTTGATCTTGAAGTGCTGCCAGCCGCGCGCCATCAGGCTGCGACACAGGTCGCGCAGCTTGTCGTCCGAGTAGCCCAGCCAGCCGGCCGAGGTGGTGTAGGTCGGGTAGCCCTGGCGCTCCATGTCGGCGATGCGCTGGGCGCGCGTGGGGGCCAGCTTCTGCAGGATCTGCAGCGCCTCGTCGGGCGTCAGCGCGTCCTTGATGTAGCGAAAGTCGATGCAGGCGACGAGCTGCTCGGGCGTCATGTCGCAGACCAGGCGCCACACCGGCTTGCGCTCGACCTTGGCCCACAGATCCCAGACGGCGTTGACCAC
>JANNNO010000180.1:0-3027 GCA_031398585.1 Myxococcales bacterium
CTGGCCGCGTAGTCGCCCATCGCCTCAACCGCGTCGAATACAACAACACAGTCAGAGATCTCTTCTTCGGGCTCGACACGCGTCCCGCCGACGGTTTCCCGATCGACAACTTCGCCGAAGGTTTCGACAACAACGCGCAAGAGCTGCGCATGTCGAACCTGCTGATGGAGAAGTACCTCGACGCCGCCGACAAGACCGTCGCCGGCGCGTTTGCGAATCCGGGGACTCGCACGCGCCTGGTCGCTTGCGATCTCGACAAGGACGCAAGCTGCAGCGGCAAGGTGCTGACGAGCTTTCTCGAGCGAGCTTTCCGCCGGCCCGTGGCCGCAGCGGATCTGGCGCCTTACCAGAAGTTGATCGAGCTCGCCCGTTCCCAGGGCGACAGCGCCGAAGCGGGCATTCAGCTGGCGATGCGGGCCGCACTGGTCTCACCTTCGTTCCTCTATCGCGTCGAGCCGGACCCGCCCAAGGGGTCGTCGCGCATGCTGGGCGACTTCGAGCTCGCTTCGCGGCTTTCTTATTTTCTCTGGAGCTCGATGCCCGACGACGAGCTGTTCGCTCGGGGGCGGATGGGCATGTTGAAGGCACCCGACGAGATCCTGCGCCAGACCCGTCGCATGCTGGCGGACCCGCGCGCCAATGCGCTGGTCGACAACCTGGCGGGGCAGTGGCTCTATGGCCGCCAGATCCCCGAGCACACGCCGGATCCGATGATCTTCCCCGAGCCCGCCTTCGATCCTGCCCTGCGGGACGCGATGCGGGCCGAGATGACGATGTTCCTGCGTGAGCTGCTCTTTTCGGATCGCAGCGCGATGGATCTGCTGCGCGCCGACTACACCTTCGCCAACCGACGTCTGGCCGAGCACTATGGACTGCCCGACGCGCGCAGCCTCGGCACCGAGCTCAAGCGAGTCAGCACGGCGGGCACCGTCCGCGGCGGTCTCTTCAGCCAGGCCGGGTGGCTAACGGTGACCAGCCACGCCGACAGCACCTCGCCGATCAAGCGCGGCAAGTGGATCCTCTCCGAGCTGCTCTGTGTGACGCCGCCGGTGGCGCCGCCCGGAGTCGGTGATCTCGAGAAGATTCCCCAGACCGGAACCTTGCGTGAACGCCTCAGCGCCCACGTCGCCCGGGACCAGTGCAAGGGCTGCCATTCACTGATGGATCCCATGGGCTTCGGACTCGAGAACTTCGACGCCATCGGGCGATGGCGGGATCAGGACGAGGGCGTCGCGATCGACGCTTCGGGCACCCTGCCCGGTACCACCGAGGCGTTCAAGACGCCGGCCGAGCTCGCGAGCGCGTTGCAAAAGGATCCGCGTCTCGCGTCGTGCCTGACGCGCAAGCTGCTGACCTACGCCGTCGGTCGCGGGATGGAAGCGACGGACGCGGTCGCCGTGGAAGCGCTAACGAAACGTTTTTCGGCGGCGGGTCACCGCTTCAAAGAGCTGCTCGAGATCATCGCGACGAGCCCGCTGATGACCATGAGGGGAGGCAACAGCGAGCCATGAGTCGGACCACGAAGTTCCCGGTCCTCGATCGCAGGACCTGCCTGCGCGGCCTTGGCGTCTCGATGGCGCTGCCGTTCCTCGAGGCGATGACGCCGGCGCGACGGGCTCACGCGGCCACCAAGCCGCTGCGTTTTCTCACCGTGACGGCCCCGCATGGCATGCACATGCCCGCGTGGACCCCGAAAGAGGTCGGCGCCAACTACACGCTTCCGCCCATCCTCGCATCGCTGGCGGCACTCAAGTCACAGGTCTCGGTGATCTCGGGGCTGGCGAACTATCCCGCCAGCATCACGACCAAGGAGTTCGCGGGATCGCACGCGCGCGGCACCGGCGCCATTCTCACGCAGGCGCCGCTGCGCTTCACGTCGTCCAAGGACATTTCGAACGGCATCTCGATCGATCAGGTGATCGCGAATCACATCAAGTCGCAGACCCGCTTGCCTTCGCTGGAAGTGGGCGCGGTTTCGGGCAGCGCGACCGGCAACTGCGAAGACGGCTACAGCTGCGCCTACCTGCACAACGTCTCGTGGGGCAGCGCCACGACGTTCATGCCGAAGGAGACCAACCCGCGCACGTTGTTCAACCGGATCTTTGCCGGTGGCGTGCCGAAGCCCGCGCCGACGACGCCGGGCCAACAGCCAGTGATGCCGCAGGGCCCGAACAAGGATCTGCTCTATCGCAAGAGCATCCTCGATCTGGTTAGAGGCGAGGCCACCACCCTCGGCAGCCGGGTCGGCCGCGGCGACAAGGCCAAACTCGACGAATACCTGACTTCCGTCGGCGAGATGCAGCGCCGGGTGACCGAGCTGGAAAAGCAGGGCGCGGTGCCGTCTCCGGTGGTGTCGTGCACGCCGGGACCAGCGCCTGCGGACAACGGCGGCAGCTACGAAACCCATCTCAAGCTGCTGTCCGACATGCTGGTGATGGCCTTCCAGTGCGACGTCACGCGGGTCGCGACGTTCATGCAGGAAGACCCGTTCAATTCGCGCAGCTTCTCGTTTCTCGGCGTCTCGGGCGATCACCACAACATCTCGCACCACGGCGGCAGCGCCTCCAAGAACGCGTCGCTGCAAAAGATCGACACGTTCGAGGTCGCACAGTTCGCCTACCTGCTCGGCAAGATGGCCGAGGCCAAGGACGCCGACGGGCAGAGCCTCCTGCACAACTCGATCGTGCTTTTCACCAGCGAGTTCGGTGACGGCGACGATCACTACCACTGGGATCTACCGGTCCTGGTGGCCGGAAAGGCCGGCGGCCGCTTCCGCACCGGCCAGCACATCGTCTACCCCCACAGCGGCTCGAGCGGCCCGTCCAACAAGAGCGACATGCCCATGGCCAACCTGTTCCTGAACTTCCTGCAGGCCTTCGGCATCAACCAGAGCACCTTCGGCACCGACGGCAACAGCCCGTACGGCACCAAGCCGCTGAGCGAGATCTCCGCCTAGCCGTTCAAAACGTGATCGACGATCACGCTCTCTCGAGGGATACCGGACCGGAGAACAGGAAGGCGGGAAGA
>JANNNO010000181.1:0-6227 GCA_031398585.1 Myxococcales bacterium
GCGCGGCCAGGGTCGCGGCGCTGGCCGGAACCGCGGCCAGCAGCTTGGCGGAATAGGGGTGGCGCGGCCGTGCCAGCAGGCGAGCGGTGGGCGCGTCCTCGACCAGCTGGCCGGCGTGCATGACCAGCAGTCGATTGGCCAGGGTCGAGGCGAGCGGCAGATCGTGCGTGATGAAGACCATCGCCATCTGTCGCTCGGCGCACAGGTCGGCCAGCAGTTCGACGATTGCGGCCTGGGTGGTCACGTCGAGCCCGGTGGTGGGCTCATCCGCGATGAGGAACGACGGCGCGCAGGCCAGCGCAAGCGCGATGAGCACGCGCTGGCACATGCCACCCGACAGCTCGAAGGGATAGGCGCCCAGGCGGCGTTCTTGGTCGGTGATGCGCACCTGCGCCAGCAGCTCGGCCGCGCGCGCGTTGGCCTTGGCGCCGGACAGGCCGTGGTGGCGGGCCAGCACGTCGGTCAGGTGCCGGCCCACCGTGCGCACCTGGCTGAGCGACGTGCGCGGACTCTGAAAAATCATGGCCAGCTCGCGGCCGCGCACCTCGCGCCGCTGGCGCTCTGGCAACGCCAGTAGGTCGCGGCCGCGGTACACGATCTTGCCGCCGGTGATGCGCGCGGCGGGATCGAGCAGGCCAAGCAACGCAAACGCGGTCACCGACTTGCCCGAGCCGCTTTCACCCACCACCGCGACGCTTTCGCCGGGCGCGACGGCGAAGCTGATGCGATCGAGCACTTTGACCACCCCGTTGCGGGTGTGGAACTCGACCGACAGGTCCTCGACCTGCAGGATCGGGGTTACCGTTTCATCACTCACGTGCGCCTCCTGGGATCGAGCAGATCGCGCAGCCCGTCGCCGAGCAGGTTGAAGCAGAGGACCGCGGCCATGAGGGCCATGCCGGGAAAAAACGCGATCCACCATTCGCCCGAGACGATGAAGTTCGCGCCGTCCGAGACCATGATGCCCCACTCGGCCGTGGGCGGCCGGATGCCGAGGCCGATGAAGGAAAGGCCCGCGGCGTTCAGCATGGTCCAGCCCATGTTGAGCGAGGCCTGCACGACCAGGGCCGGGATGGCGATGGGGTAGAGGTGCCCGAAGAGCAAGCCCAGCTCGCTGTTGCCGACCAGGCGCGACGATTCCACCAGGCCGGAGTCGCGCAGCACGCTGACCTCGGCGCGTGCCACCCGGGCGTAGAACGGGACGTTCACGATGGCGGTCGCGATGACGATGTTGACGACGCTGTTGCCCAGCGCGGCCACCACGGCCATGGCCAGCACGAACAGCGGGAAAGCCATGATGGTGTCCACCACCCGCCCGATAATCCGGTCGGTCCAGCCGCCGAAGAACCCCGCGCACGCGCCCACCATGCTGCCGATCGCGAACGACAACACCACCGCGCTCAGCGCCATCGCCAGATCCAGGCGGGTCGCCATCAGTACGCGGCTGAAGATGTCGCGTCCGAGCTGGTCGGTGCCGAACCAGTGCGTCCGTGACGGCGGCGCCAAGGTGGCGTCGGTGCTGGCCAACGGATCGTAGGGGACCAGCGCGGGACCGAGCAGCGCCACCAGCACCAGGCCGGCGAAAAACAGAAAAGCGCCCAAAGTGATCGGGTTGGCCGAGAGAATTCGGACCAGGACGCGCAAGCCGGTGGGGTCGACCGGACGGGACGGACGCGCTGGCGTCATCGGCGCGGCCGTGGGCTCGGCCTCGGCGGTGGTCGCCAGAGACTCGACCCGACTCATGACCGCACCCGGGCGCGCGGATCGACCATCCCATAGAGCAGATCGATGCCAAGGTTGAGCAGTACGTAGAGCGCGCCCATGGTGAGCGCGAAGCCCTGGACCGGCGCGTAGTCGGACGCGATGAGCGCGTCGAGCACGAACGAGCCGAGTCCCGGCCACGCGAACACCTTCTCGACCAGGACATTGGCCCCGAGCAGGAACGAGAACACCATGCCGACCGTCGTCAGCACCGGCAGCAAGGCGCTGCGGAGGGCATACGACCAAAGCACCCGCGCGCGGCCGAGGCCCATCGCGCGCGCCATGCGCACCGAATCGCTCGACAGCACCCCCAGCATCGCGGCGCGGGTCATGCGCGCCAGCGGCGCCATCGCGAACATCGCCAACGTGATGGCGGGCAACGCGAGCTGCGCGGCGGCGGCCCGGAACAGGCCCAGGTCGCCGGCCAGCAGGCTGTCGATCAGGAAGAAGCCACTGATACGCGCTGGCGGTTCGGTGAATGAATCGAGCCGGCCCATCGGCGACGGCGCCCAACCGAGCAGGAAGTAGAACACGTAGACCAGCAGCAAGCCGGTGAAGAAGGTGGGCAGCGAGACACCCAGCGTGCTGATGAGGCGACAGGCGTGGTCGACCGGAGAGCCCGGCCGGGTCGCGGCCAGCACCCCGAGCGGAATGCCGATGAACGCTGCCAGAAAGAGCCCAGCCAGGGTCAGCTCGAGCGAGGCCGGGAGCCGCGCCGCCAGCTCCGTGACCACCGGCTGTCCTGTGGTGAGCGACTTGCCGAGATCGCCCCGGGCCATGCCACCGACGTACTGGGCGAACTGCTCGAGCAGGCCCTTGTCCAGCCCGAGGCTGCGGCGGATCTCCTCCACCGCCTCGGGCGTGGCGGCCGGTCCCGCGAAGAATGCCGCCGGATCGCCGGGCAATGCGCGTGTGAGCACGAACACGATGATGGCCACCCCGATGAGGCTGGGGATGGCCGCGCCGATCCGGCTGCCCAGGAGTTGCAACATGGCTCGCATACGCTTGCCCTTTCGTCCGGTCGTCTTTTGTGCGGTCGCGCGGTTCTCGCCTCAGTCCTTGCGGGTCAATTCGGTCGCTTCGATCTTCTGGATCTGCCGCAGATCGAGCTGGCGGTGGAACCAGTACTGGTACCCGACGATGGTCTTGTGCATCGCCACGTCCAACAGCGGCTGGAACAGGGGCACGCGCGGAACCTCCGCGTACGCGATCGAGATGAACTTGCGTGTGAGCTCGTCGTACTTCTTCTTGTCCTTCTCGAAGCGCGCGGCATCGATCAACTTGTCGAGGTCCGGGTTCTTGTAGGACATCGTGTTGAACACGGCGTTTTGGCCGTGGTACGACCAGAAGAAGAAGTACTCCGGGTAGTTGAGCCAGCCACCGAAGGTATTGATGGTGAGGGGCATGTCCTTTTTCAGCAGGGCGGCCCGCCAGTTCGCGCCCGGGATCTTGTTGATTACGACCTTGACCCCGATCGACGCGAGCGACTCTTGCAGCAGCACCGCCAGCGGCTCGCCGATGACCGAGAAACCCTGGTCGAGCGACAGCGTGGTCTCGAAGCCGTCCTTCCAGCCGGCTTCAGCCAGCAGCGCCTTGGCCTTGGTAAGGTCGGTCGCATAGCTGGTCGGCTGCGGCCAGGCCCCCCCATCGCTCGGCGTCGGGGTTGTGCCTCCGAAGAGCTTGATGCCGCGGCCATAGAGCACCGACGACATCACCTTGTCGTAGGGGATCGCCCAGGCGACCGCCTGGCGGACCTTGACGTTGTCGAACGGTGGCTTGGTGACGTTCATGCCCACGTACCACATCGCGTTCTCGATGGGGTGCGAGGCCACCTTGAGGCCCGCCTTCTGCATCGTCTCGGCGTCCTTGGGCGCGAGGCCAAAGGCCATGTCAGCGTCACCGCGCTTGAGCAGCGCCAGCTGGGCCGACGGCGACGGGACCTCGCGCATGATGGCGCGTTTGACCGAGGGCAGGGGGCCACTTTTCCAGTCCTCGTTGCGCGTGAGGACCATCTCCTGGCCGGGTTTCCAGGATTCGACCTTGTAGGCGCCCCCGCCTGCGGTGTTGTTCTTGAGCCAGTCCATCGCCCACGGGTCCTTCACCGTGGCGTGCTGCTTGGCCAGCTTCGCATTGATGATCACCGGCACCGGAACGCCGATGTCAGGCAGGGTCAGCTTGTCCTTGCGCAGTAGCTTGATCGTGAAGGTGTGGTCGTCGACCGCGGCGAACTGCTCGGGCTTCTCGAGCGATCCCGCCTTCATCTGGAAGGTGGGAAAGCCGCCCACTGTGACCGCGCGATCGAACGACCACTTGACGTCGGCCGCGGTCACCGGCGTGCCGTCGTGGAACTTGGCGTCTTTGCGCAGCTTGAAGGTGATCGACAGGCCGTCGGGGGCGACGACCCAGCTTTCGGCCAGCTCGGGCTTGAGCACGGAGAAGTCGTAGGTCGTGCTGCCATCGGGCAGCGCCTTGCTGCCGTAGGTGATCAGTCGGTCGTAGGTGTTCCAGGAGGTGCCGTAGGCCGACCGGTTGGTCCCGACCCCGTGGATGTCGAGGCTGTTTGGCCCCGTCTCCTGCAGGACGACGAAGGTTTCTTTGCGGGTCGCGGCCGCGTGCGCCGAGGCGACCGACACGAACAGGCTTGCGGCCAATAGGGCGCCGGTGACGATGGGGGACAAACCAGGGCAGTGCGGAAAGGAGCGAAGTGGGCGGCTCAAGAGATCCTCCTCGCGATTGACTCGCGACGACCCACAATGCGACCGCCATGCCAGCGTCCGGTGTGGGCCGGGCCCGCTCCACGGCTGGATCGGCGGCGCCCCGGTGCGCGGCGCGATCGCTACGGCTGTCACAAGGTGATACAGCCGAGACGCTGGATGGCCGCCAGGTTGCCCGCAGTTTTCACCGACCAGCTCCCATACGCGGGCCCGACGCGCACCCCCGCGCAGTCGCTCAGCCGTCGCTGCGGGCCGGGACCGAGGGACGCACGGGGCGGTCGACCTCGGCACCGAGGCGGCGGTAAATGCGCATGCGTGGCACTCCCAGCAGGCGGGCTGCCTGGGCGACGTTGCCGCCGCATCGAGCGAGGGCCCGACGGATCAGCTCGAGCTCGGCCAGCTCGAGGTTGAAGGGCAGGTTCTCGAGCGCGGTCGCGGCCGAACCACGCGCGTCGCCCCGGGGCTCGGCCGCGACCGCGGCGGGCAGCTGCAGGTGCTCTGGGCCGATGTCGGCGCCGCCGCTTTGGATGAGTGCGCGCTCGATGACGTTCTTGAGCTCGCGCACATTGCCCGGAAAGTGGTACCGCTCGAGCGCGGCCAGCGCCAGCGGGGTAAGCGGCGGGGATCGTCGGCTCATTTCCCGCGCGAACAGCTCGAGGAAGTGGGCGGCCAACAAGGGCAGATCCTCTTTGCGTTCGCGCAGCGGCGGTGTGCGCACGGTGAAGCGGGCCAGGCGGTAGTACAGATCTTGCCGGAAGACCCCACTGCCCATCTTGCCATCGAGATCGACGTTGGTGGCCGCTACCACGCGGACGTCGACGCGCAGCTCGCGTTCTGCCCCGAGCGGCAGGAAGGCACCGCTTTCCAGCACGCGCAGCAACTTGGCCTGCAGGCTAGCCGGCATGTCGCCGACCTCGTCGAGGAAGATGGTGCCCCCGTCGGCCAGCTCGAAGTAGCCCTTCTTGTCGCGATTGGCGCCGGAGAAGGCGCCCTGCCGGTGTCCGAAGAACAGCGATTCACACAGCTCGGCCGGGACCGCCGAGCAATTGATCGCGATGAACGGCCCGGCCGCGCGCGGGCTGCCGAGGTGCAAGGCGCGCGCGATGAGCTCCTTGCCAGTGCCGCTTTCGCCGGTGATGAGCACGCCGGTAGCCGGGAAGTCCTGCAGGCGTCGCAGATCCTGCACGATGCGGGCGATGGTCGGGCTCTTGCCGATGAAGCCATCGAGGCCCCAGCGCTCGGCCTCTTGCTGCGACAGCAGCGACAACCGATCGTCGGCGGCGGCGAAAGCCTTCTCTGCGCGCTCGCGCCGGTCGACCTCTTCTTGCAGGCGCCGGTTGGCCTGGGTCAACGCCGCGGTCTGTTCTTCGAGGCTGCGGGTCATCCGGTGCAGCTCGACGTGGGTCTTGACCCGCAAGAGCACCTCGTCTCTAGCGAACGGCTTGGTGATGTAGTCGACCCCGCCGGCGTGAAAGCCCGCGGCCAAGCTGGCCGGGTCGTCGCGTGCGGTGATGAACACGACCGGGATGCTTGCGGTCTCCGGGTGGGCACGCAGGCGCCGGCAGGTCTCGTAGCCGTCGAGGCCCGGCATCACGACGTCGAGCAGGACCAGTGACGGGCGCGCGCGGGTGGCGAGGGCCAGCGCCTTTTCACCGCTCGGGGCCGCCAGCACCTCGAAGCCAGCGGGCTCGAGGAAGGCGCCCAGCACGTCGATGTTGGCGGGCACGTCATCGACGATGAGGATGCGCTGCC
>JANNNO010000233.1:0-17798 GCA_031398585.1 Myxococcales bacterium
GCGGCGCGGATGCGCGCGGCTGTGGCCCTGTTGCGCTCGGAGAGGCGCTGCTTCTCCATCTTGGCTACCCATGCGGCGATCGAGATCATCAACTCGCCAACGCCCCCAGGCGTCGTGTCAACCCACGACTCTTGACTGCTAAGCAGCCCCACGCCGCATCGACGAAGCGTCTCTACATCGTTGAGTAACGCAACGATTCCGGACCGCGTCCACCGATCGAGCGCCCAGACGACGATCGTGTCGAACTCGCCCGCGTGGGCCGCCGCCATGCACGCCGCCTTCACTTCGTTCTTCTCCGCGTCTCCGCGCTCGGTGACGCGATAGACGTGTCGCTCATCCAAATCAAACCCGCGGGCAGCGACGAGGGCGCGAACGGCGTGTTCCTGATTTCGCTCGTCCTGCCGATCGGAACTGACGCGAAGATAGATCGCGGCTCGCTTCTGCTTCATGCCGGGAAAGTGGCGTGCGAAAGATCAGAGCGCCGTGGCGGGCGGCTCCGGTTTCAAATCGATCACGGTCGCGATTCGCGTCGATGCGTCGTCGTGAGCGCCAATGCTCTCCGCGGCCGGATACCAGTTGCGAACCAAGATTCCGAGCAGGTGCGCAAGCTTCTCCAGCGCCGCAGCCGCGGTTGGGGCGTCGTTCTCCGGGCCGGGACGCGAAGAAGGACGGTGGCGAGGCTCGGGAATACGCCCATCATCGAGAGCCACGGCGTCGAGGATCACGCCCAGATCATCGAAGATCCTGGCGGGGATCTCGATCCCGTGAAGTTGCGCGTCGACCAGGCTCGCATGCGCCGCGACCAGCAAACGACGCGTGTTCGCGATCGTTCGAGGATCAAGCATTTGTGGGCTCCGGCGTTGCCGCGGTGGGGCTGCTCGGGAGCGTCCGCGCGTGGGCCTCGACGGCCTCCAAG
The DNA here is from genome assembly GCA_031398585.1 of Myxococcales bacterium. Taxonomy (GTDB): domain Bacteria; phylum Myxococcota_A; class Polyangia; order Fen-1088; family Fen-1088; genus JANNNO01. Next base: position 917 of record JANNNO010000233.1, read on the forward strand.
ACCGCGCGTGTTCGCATCTTCATCTCTTCGACGGGGATCGCCGCGGTGAAGGCGCGCTGCTCGATGATCGAGCTGGGCTGACCGGCGACAAGACGATCGAGGTGGACGAGTCGTTCGACCGCGCCGACCGCCGCTGCAAGAGCCTCGCTCGCATTTTTTAGCACCTTGCTGGCGCGTTCGGGCGTAGGCGGGGAGGCCGCAAGCGCCGCGGCGATGCCATCCTTCGACGATGTGAGCATGGTCACGAGCTTCGCGGCCGAGCCGATTACGTCGCTCGCGGCTCGCCGACCACGGGCGATCAGCACGACGTCCGAGATCTCTGAGACGTCGACGTCGGCCTCGCCTGGGACAGCGATCGATGCAGTTGCAACGGGGGGCTCCGCGAAAAGGACGTCGCGGATCGGTCCCCGTGTCTCGGCGCATCGGCGATTGGGACGTAAGCCTTCGGTGAACAACGCCGCAACTGACCTGCGGCCGACGCCGCTGGCCTCGGCAACGCGCGTGAAATTCGCGCCGTGTTTGCGGAAGGCTCGTAAAACGTTGTTGTACGCAACCAAATCCAAGTACATGACCAACTTTACCAACCGGCCCAGCGATGAGCACGGATGACCTCGCGCAGGCCTAGCCGCGCGATTTGGCGCCTCTCGCCGTAGCCGTTGTTGGCGACAACCACCCGCAACAGGCAAGCGGTCAGCCATCCGGCTCACGCCGAGCTGACCCGCGCCCACCGATCGATCGCCGGGACAGCGATTTCGTCGGAGTGCTTCACCTCAACGCCGACGCCGGCGTCTTGCGGTCTTCGCGACGGTCACGGCGGACATCGCAACGGGTAACCCAATCGAGAGAGGCACCCCGGCGGCGTGGAGTGCAGTCCCTCGGCGTCGGTAGGTCCCCCGAATCTCCACGGGGCGTGAAGCTTGGTGAAGGGCCAAGTCGCGCCGGTGAACCCCCACCGCGCCCATCGCAACTCCTTGATCGATGCGGAGTTAGAAGCCAACTCGCGGCTTGTGAAGCTTGTGAAGGCTTCCGTCCGCTGCTGCTACGCACGCTCAGCACGCGTGTTCCCGCGAGCGCGCGCCCCACCGGCTGCTGCGGCTGACTCCAAGATCACACCTGGGTGTGGAACAGCCTTCACAAGCTTCACATGAGCCCGAAGTCCGCATGCCGGCTGGGCAAACCCGTGAAGGGTACCGCCGCCGACAGCCTTCACGCGGCTTTCACACCCTTCACACCGGCGCGCCTCAGAACTAGCCCTCACGTGAGATCACCTTGATATCAAATGTAACTTTCCTTACTTTTTTCTTTGAGGTTCTGAACCGCGCGCGTACAAAAAGACCCATGAACTCCGTCATGCGGCCCAAGTGTCCCGAGGATGCCCTCGAAGACCTTCGCTCCGAGTGGCGCCGCCACCTGCCGCTCGCGGTGATCGCGCGCGCGACCGAGCTGCACCACAAAACGCTGCAGAAGGCCGCGCGGAGCGGTCGTCTTGAGGCGGTTCGCGTCGGCCGCCGGTGGCGATGCACTCCCGAAGCGGCCCTCGCGTTGCTCAGAGCGAACGCGCGTTCTTCGGCGTAGCGCCGAAAGCAAAACACCCGAGCGAGTTGGCTCTCGCTCGGGTGCAACCGAATCCGTCCCCAGGGGAAGGGAAGTGAATCCGTGATCAGAAATGTACCACGAGAAGGGCACCCAGCCACGCCGGTTGGCCAGCCGTCCTCACCGCCGGCGGTGCGCCTCTCCGATCTTCTCACGCGCCCACCGACCACGACGGACGTGTCCGCGCTTCTCTTCGACATGCGCTTGCCGCCGGCAGCGACGACGGACAGCACGGGTACCGCGCCTGCACCGGCTCAGCCGTGGGAAGCGACGACGCTCGTCGGGCCGTCCGACGAAGCCTCGGGCACGACGTCGCTGCCGGTTCGCTGCGAGCCCGGGCAGATGCTGCCGATCTTGCGGGAGTACAGCCGGCGCCCGGAACTGCACGACAGCTACGTGATTTTCACGACCGTCGTTCCGAAGGACATGCGCGGCAAGGCCTGGAAGGTCTCCCGCGGCGTTCGGATCGGCGATCCGGATTTCGAGGAGAAGAGCCTGGCGATCGTCAGTGAACTCGATGCAGTCGTCGCCTCAAGCGGGGTCTACTGGACCCTCGCCACGCGCAACGCCGACTGGTACGCGTCTCGCGGCAGCGGCGAGCACGGAGAGCGGGAGGCCGTGTCCTACTCGATCGGCGTCGGCCTCGACATCGATTCGAAGTCGGGCCTTACAAGCGCTGAGGTCTTCGACTTCCTTAAGGCGCTGCCGGTACAGCCTTGCTTCGTCACGGAGACGTCGCCGGGCGGCTTTCAGCCGGTCTGGATTCGGGAGGCAGCGGTGGCTGTCACGCCGGCAAACTGCGAAGTAGTCGAGGAGCAGAACAAGGCGTTCGAAGAGGCGATCTTGAGCCGACTTCGGTTGCCGCCCGGGGCAGAGAAGATGGACAGAATCGGCGACCTGCCGCGCGTCCTTCGATGCCCGGGCTCGCGCCATCGCAAGGCCAGCGCCGTCCTATCCCGGCTCGTTCAACATTCCGGCCGGCGGATCAGCGAAGCCGAGATTCGAGACATCATCGCGTCGGCTCCTGCAAGTGCACGGTCCGCTGCAGTGCCTGGCGGCGCTCAGAAGTCCCCCGCGCGCGCGACCACGAGCGTCCTCAAGCAGCTGCGCGCCAAGTGCGTCGCGTGGGACCTAGATCCCGCTCTCGAAGAAGCGGCCCTGGCTCTGGCGCAGGGGCGACCTTGGGCGGAGCCGGGGGCTCGCCGTGGTACGGCGAAGAAGATCGTCGCGGCCTTGGTCAACGTCGTGAAGGGAGTCGAGATCGATGACATCGAGGAGTTGTTCACCGATTCGGTTCAGGCCTCCGATGAAGCACATCCCGGTGATCCGTTCGATTTGCCGGGATTCCTCAAGCTCGTCTCGTGGTTGATCGCGAAGACGGCGAAGGAGCGCGAGTTGAACGCCCCCGTCGGACGGGCGCTGGCCAAGCTCAAGAGGTCCAAGGCGCCTTCGAACGACACCACCAGCGCCGATGCCGTTGTACCGGAGGTTTTGCCCCCCGGCGCAGATCGGGCAGGGGAGTCTGATGAGCGCGTCGAGGTCTTCGCCGACGACGAGCCCCCTCGTGTGGTCGACGAGACCACCGCGGCGATCGCAGCCAGCGGATCGTTTTTCAGCTCGATGGACCATCGCGAGATCATCGAAGTCCGCGAGCACGCCGAAGGCGTCGCCTCCCTTCCCGTCACCGCCGATCGTCTGGCCGACCAAGCCGATCGCGATGTGCGGTTCGTCAAGATCGAGAAGGACGGGGAAGTTGTCCCCGCCAGGCAGCCGCGCTTCGTAGCTGGCCGGATCAAGTCGCGGGGTGGGGGCGATCCGTTCCGACGCCTAAAGGGGATCTCGTCCGCGCCGACGATCATCAATGGGCGGCTGATCCGGCAGGCGGGCTTTGACCCGGGGAGCCAGATCTACTTCGGTCGCACCGTTGAGAGGTACCCGGAGATTCCGCTCGAACCCACGCAGGACGATGCTATCCGCGCCCGCGACGAAGTGTTGGCTCCGTTCGATCAGTTCCCCTTTCAGGATAACAGTCGCGATGTGCTTCTTTCACTCATCATGACCGGCGCCCTTAGATTCGGCATCGACGGATCCAAGCCGGGCTTTCTCATCCGCGCATCGACCCCCGGCGACGGCAAGACACTGGGCGCACAATGCGCGATGGCCATCGCGACCGGGCGCCTCATCGGGCTGCGCGCGAATCGCGATGAGGTCGAGCTGACGAAGGCGGTGACCGCCGCACTTCGGGCAGGGGAGGCGTTCTTTGCGATCGACAACGTCGCCCCCGGCGTCCCCGCCGGCTCGCCAGCGCTAGCCGCCGCTATCACTTCGCGACGTTGGTCTGATCGAATTCTCGGCACTGCGAACAACACCGAGCTGCCCTTCGACATGATCGTCGTTCTGACAGGCAACTCTGTGGTCTTAGCGCCTGACATGGGACGCCGCGTTCTGCCGATCTCGATCGATAGCCAGCTCGAAGCGCCCGATCGCCGCGTGTTCAAGATCGCGAACCTCGCGAGCTACGTTCTGCGCGAGCACCGTCGGTTGTTGATGGCGGCGCTCGTGATCGCCGCCGCTTACGACTCCGCCGAGCGTCCCGGCGTCGGCAATCTCACGCCGTTCGGTTCGTTCGAGGAGTGGGAGGTCATTCGGCGCGCCATCATTTGGGCCGGCGGCGATGACCCCTGTCGTATTCGATGCGAGGAGATCGACGAGGCCCGTGTCGCGCTAAAATCGTTGCACGCCGGGCTCGACATTTTCGATCCGAACGGCGAGGGCAAAAGCCTTGCCGAGATCTTCAGCGCGCGCACGTTGAACGCGCATCTTGCCGAGGCGTTCTCGAAGTGTCCGACCATCGAGGCCGCGTACAAGTTCGTTGCGACGTTGAAGAATCGCATTTTCAACGGCCGCCGTTTTGTCCTCCGTCACGGTCGTGGCGGCAATCGTTGGGTTCTCGAAGCCGCGCCGGAGAGGAAGTAATGAGGCGTTCTTCGTCCCCGATCGCACGCCAGATCGCCACGACCTTGCGCAGATACCCGACCCTCGCGTCGGCGGGTCTGGATGCTGACGGGCGTTTGTGGCGCAGCCGCGACGAGGATCGCAACGACCTCGCCACCAATCCCGAGCACGTGACCGCGGTCCACGAGGTCGTGATTTTGATCGCGCTTGCCCCGCGTGTTCGCCCCCATCGAGGCATGAGCGTGGCGCGGTTGCGGGTCGAGTGCGAGATCGCGCTTCAGCGCCTCCACCGCCCTCGCGGCGTCTCCGCCTTCACCGTGATCGTTTCAGCCCTGCATCTCAAGCTCTCGACGGAGGTGACCCGCGACATGATCGTGCCCGTCTCCAAGACGTTTCGCCCCGACAGGATGATCATGAATTTGCCTCGCCTTCCCGTCGATGGGGACGTTCTGCGCGCCCTTGCCGCCTTCCACGGCTTGCTTGAGCAACTTGCCGGCGGTCAGGCTCGAAGCGCCCGGTGGCTGGCGCAGGCCGCTCACGCGGCGGGCAAGCCCCAGCTGGCCGCGGTCATGGGCGCCGCTCTTGATGCAAGCGACCTCTTGATCGGCGCCAGCGGCCGTTACCTGACCCGCGCCGGCCGTTCGCGCTGGCGCCTTCGACAGGCGTCGCCGGGTGAGATCGCCTTCACCTTGAACGAGGGCATGCACGACGGGCGGGGCTACATCGAGGGCGTGCGGGACACCGCGGGCTCGCTGCTCGCCGCCGAGGGCTGGAATCCGTCGAGGGAGCAGCTGAAGACGGCGATCGGCTTGGCCGAGAAGGTCGCCGCCGACCTGCGCGAGGGCGGGCGGCTGCTCGGCGAGGTCATCGAGGATTTCGAACACGTTGGCGGCCGGGCCGCCTAGGGATCACGGAAGAAGGGAGACCGACCATGAGGTGGATCGCAGAGGACAGTGCGCACGAGCAGGCTATGACCCTGTTGGGGTTCGAGCTGAAGAAGGCCGACCGAGAGCGCATGGCGAAGTTGTTCAAGCGCGGGATGGAGGGGCTGTCGCAGCCCTACCCGGGCGTCTATGACAAGGCGGAGTTTGATGCCCGGCTCGACGAAATGTTGGTCAACGCGCGGGCGCTGAACGCGGCCGACGCAGCGGCCGAGCGCGACTGGGGGCTCGATTTCGACCGTCATGTTCCGACGGCACGCGCAGAGGTGGCCTGGCGTGCCGACCTGTACACGCCCGAGGAGGAGCAGAACGAGGAGTTGATCCTTGAGTCGTTGAAGAAGCAGACCTTCGTTGACGGCGAGATGCGCGCCGTCGTGGCCCGCGTGGTGAAGAGCGAACCTCGCCCCACCTGGATGCGTTCGCATGAATACATCGAAGCAGCGACGAAAGGCATCTTGGCGAAGATCGGCCAGAAGCGAGCGACGAACGATCGTGATTGGGGCTCGGACCCGTCGTGGTGGCGCGAGCCGATGGAGCGAACGTGGTGATCGCCACGTCGTCGAGCTAGCGGGGGCCAGCGCGAACGCGACGGCCATCTCGCCCAAACGAGAGAACGCCGTCGCGTTCGCTACCGCCATCAGATTTCGACCGGGAGGGGATCCAAACGGGGGTTTGGCTCTGGGCTGCGAGGGAGAAGGACATGATGACCGACAACAGACAGTTCTCCGAAGATGAGGTGAAGGCGAAGCTCACAAGGCTAGCGGCCGGGCGGCTACGTCGACTGCCGCGCACCACGGTGACCGTAATCGTCGACAGCCTGATGAAGGCGGTGCCGCTGCCGCCGACGCTGGGCTACGCGAGAGCCCAGGCGAGGGTCATCGCGAAGGCGCTTGTCATGCTCGTCGAGGGCATCATCGCTATCGACGGCGCTGACGTCGGCGGGAGGGCGAACTGATGTCCGCCATCTTCGATGAAGAGGGCAACCCTAGGTACTTCGGCTTCTATAGGGGCTTCGTGGTTGACAACGCCGACCCCGAGAAGATGGGCCGTGTGACCGTGATGGTGCCGGGTCTGCTTGAGCCTGAGTCGGGCTGGGCATGGCCGTTCGCGATGGGCGGGCCGCCACAGAACGGTGTGTGGGACGTGCCAAAGGCGAATGCTCCTGTGCACGTCATCTTCCACCAGGGTGATATCGACGAGCCTCACTGGGTTCACGGCTGGTACGCGCGCGACCACGCGCCCACGCCGGTTCTCGAAGCCAGCGCCGCGGACGCCGTGAACCACATCAAGGCCTTCGAGACGGACCGGCATCTCGTGGTGCTCGACTCCCTGAAGAACCAGGTCCTCGTGAAGGACAAGGTCAGCGGCACGTTGATCGCGATGTCGGGCGACAAGATCGAGTTGGGTGGGGAGGGGCTTACCGCGGAAGCCAACGGCATCGTCATCGCCTCGACGCCCTGCCAGTTCTCCGGCTCGCCCCACTTCGTCAGCGGGCCGAGTCGCACGGTACGCGCGAAGGACTAGCTCATGGCGATCAACCCAATCGAACTCGGAGCCGCGCTCGCCGCCGCAGCCACGTCGCCCGACCTCCCCCCGGCCGCACGCGAAGCCAGCGACAAGATCTGGAAGAAAGTTGGGGAGGAGATCGCTAGGTACCTCGTCGAACACGCCACGGTGACCGTGTCCGCGGCCGGCCTGGTCGCGCCGTCGGGCGGTGGGCCGGTTGTCGGAGTCGCGACCGGCAAGATCGTCTGATTGAACCTCGGGGCGCCTCGACCTTCGGGTCAACCGTCGGCGAGGCGCCCCGTGACTACCTGACCGATTTTCGCAGCTCAGAAGGTAAACAGAACAAAGCCTGACATCGCGGCATCACTCGCGCGGTCGAAGGGAAATGCCAGAGCCTGAACCCGCGCTGCACCTGCAGGGCGGCGGAAGGGAAATACCAGAGCCTGAAACCGACTTCGCTTCGCGAGTCGGCGGAAAGGAAAGCGCGACCCCGGCTGTGCGCCGGGCGAGCGGGGAAAGAGCTGCGGCCGGCGCGAACGTACGCGCTGGGAGGATTGACCCGATGCCTTCGGGGACCCCGCAATGCGCCAGAACGACCTTGCCCGTCTCACGGCTCAGCTCACCAGCATTCAGAGCCGGCTTGATGATCTTGCCTCCCAGAGTCCGCACGTGCGAGACCCGCTCCCGCACCTGTCGACCTCTGACAACGGAATAGGTTCCGCTGGCTCGGCTCCAAACGAGGAGCTGAGCATGAGACGAGTCAATGGACCTTTTCGCCACGGCCGCAAGTGGCGCCTGATCGTGATCGCGGAGGACGGCAAGCAGACTGCCGTCAGCTTCGATGACATCGACGCCGCTGCAGCCGAGGCTGTGAGATTGAGAGCACGATGCGTTCCCGGCGTGCCGGGGCGCTTGACTGTCGACCGGGCGCTAGCCCGATACGAAGAGCTGCTGGCGAAACGGAATCGGCCGAGCACGGTCGCAACCACGATGCATCGGCTTCGCGGTGTCCTATCAACCGCCGCGCGCCGCCCGGTCGCGGGTGTCACGCCTAAGGATGTCCAGGCGTGGATCGACAAGCTGTCGTGGGCCTTCGACACCAAGCGGGTCTCGGTGGTCGAGTTGAAGACCTTCGCCAAGTGGCTCTTAACCGAGAGGAAGATCCGACGCAACTTCGCCGAAGGCGTCAAGCTGGTGGGACGGCGAAAGCGGGGCAAGCCGCAGCTGACCGGAGATGAGTCGAAGAAGTTCTTCGTGGCGGCGATGGCGTTGGCGGGAGAAGAGCCCGGGGCGCTCGCGTCCGCGGTTGCGTTGACGATGGGTCTTCGTGCATCGGAGATTGCTGACCGCGTGGTCCGCGACCTCGATCTAGGCGGCACGGTGTTGATCGTGCCGGGTGGAAAGACTGAGAACGCTCGCCGACGAATTCGGGTCCCTGCCCCGCTGCAACGGTTCCTTCGGACCCTCGCGGCGGGCAAGGCGCCCGATGCCCCACTGCTGGGGGTGACGAGGTATGGGATCGGCTACTGGACGAAGGCGCTCTGCAAGCGCGCCGGAGTTCCAAGCGTGCCGCCGCACGGACTCCGCGGCACGAACGCCACGCTTCGAAATGATCTGGGCGAGGCACCGGAAAGGATCGCGGCCGAGCTTGGCCACGGTTCCTTCGCTGTCACGTCCGGCCACTACGTCAGCGATTCATCGCTGGCAGCGCGTGGCTTGGATCAGGTGGAGAAGTTGGTAACTGGCCTCTAGCTCGACCATTACCAACCCTCGAGCGCGCTACAATCGTAAAGAGAAAAACCGAGTGATTTCAGTGCGGTCGGGGAGAATCGAACTCCCACAAGCTTTCGCCCACTAGAACCTGAATCTAGCGCGTCTACCAGTTCCGCCACGACCGCGTGGAGCGCAGGAACATAAAGAAGGGCTCCCGGGCCGTCAAGGCGTTCTCTTGCGAAAGCGCGCGCTGCTCGGATGGCGCTCAGCCTTTGGGGGCGTCGGGGCGCGGGAAGCGCTCGAGGTCGCGTTCTAGGCCCGATACCTCCCACTCGCGGCGGCGGAGGTTGGTTTCCAGCGCGCGGAGCGACTCCTCGGCGGTCTGGGCGCGGCGCATGGCCTCGTCGCGTTCAGCGCCGAGACGAGCCGCCGTCGCTTCCGCTTCGGCGATGCGGTGCCACTGCCGCTCGGCACTCTCTCGCAGCGATGCGATCGTCGCCTCGCGGGCCGTCTCGCGATCCTTGACCCCGGCGGCCGCCAGCCTCGCCTCGTCACGCTCCCGCTCGGCATCGCGGAGTACGCGCTCAGCTTCCTGGCGCACCTGTTCGGCCAGCTCCTGCAGCCGCGCGATCTCCTCACGAGCCGAGACGGCCTTGATCTCCTCGTCCGCACGCGCCTGGGTGCGGGCGGCGTCCTCGGCGGCGTGTGCCGCGATTCGGGCAGCCGCCTCCTCCGCCGCGACATCGCGAGCGTCGTCCGCAGGCAGCTCGGGATCGTCGTAGTCACTCGCGAACGCCTCCTCGGTGTCCAGCCAGGCGTCTCGATCGACCACCTCCTCCCGCAGCGGCACCACCAGTGACTCGGTCAACAGCGGCAGACCAGCGGCGCTCTTGGCCGCGATCACGATCTCGAATTGAGCCGGCGCTCCCAGCGGCGAAAGATCCCCCGCGATGGCGAGATCTTCGGTGCCCGGCACGCGGAACGAGACTCCCGTAAAGCCGACTTCCTCGACCAGGTCGACCGCCGCGAAGGTATCCCTCAGGTAGTCACGCCAGGCATGCCGCCGTGCGATCGCGGGATCGTGTCCCGGGGCGCCCCCGTCGTCGTCGCTAGACTCGTCTTGCTGCCCCTGCCAGCCGGCCACGCCTCCGGCATCGCGCAAGCGATGGGCGGCGAGCTCGTCCTCAGCCTCATCCTCACCCGCATCCCCGTCGCCAGCACCGAGATCGCCCTCGGGCGTCACGTGCGTCACCACCGCTTCGAACTCGTCGGGCGACGACCAGCCCTCGGTCTCGGCACCCGCGTCTGCGTGCCACGCGATGTCGGTCTCGGTGGCAAGCTCGTTGCCGCCGCCCCAGGCGACCTCCAGCTCGGCCCGCAGCTCGGACCCGCCATCGGCATCGGAATCCGACGACGGCTCCCCCTCATCGTGCGGCTCCTCGCCAGCATCGCCATCTTCCCAGGTCACCGCGCTGGGCACGCGAAGCACGCAAAAGCCGTCGGGCGACAGGACCCGCGCGATCTCGGTCAGCCAGGCGTCACGATCGTCATCGGCCAGGCCCTCGGGGGGAAACTGGTTGCAGAGCACGATGTCCAGCGCCCCGTCCGCGAACGGCAGGGGCCGCACCACCGGCGATTCGATCGAGACCTCCGCCGCGCCGAGCTGGCGGAGGGTTTCGCCCTCGGCCCCCCCGTCGGGCCACAGCTCGGCCACCTTGCGCCCTTCGAGGTGCGGCTGCACCAGCGCATAGATGCCGCGGCTGCCGTTTGCCATCGGGGTCTCGTCTTTGTCCGCCACGCTCGCCTCCGTTTTCGTCGCCTTCGAGGTCGTTGCCTGCTTCGGCAGGAACCCTCCGCCACCAAAGGCCTTTGTCACCTTGCGTGCCCTCCCGCCCCCCTGCTGCTTCTTGGATCAGGAACATCCCCGCTTCCCCCGCCCTGGTTTGATAGTCTGCCGCGCCTCATGCGCAAGTTTCTCGCGCGCGTCCTGCCCTGGCTGGTGACCGCCGCGATCCTGATTTTCCTCTTTACCCGCATCCCCGTCGACGAGGTCCTCAAGGCCACCCGCGAGGCTGCCTCCTGGTTCGTGCCGGCGGTCGCCGGGATCGTGCTGGCGGTCTTCGTCGCCGACTCGTTCGCGATCTGGAAGACCTTCGGCTGGTTCGTAGCCCCGCTCGGCTGGCGCGAGACCATCACATTGCGAGGCGTGACGTACCTGCTCGCCCTGGTCAACTACACACTCGGCCAAGGCGCATTCGTCTACTTTCTCAATCGCAGCCGCGGGGTCCCCGTGATGCGTGCTTCAGCAGCGGTGTTGCTCATGATGGGCATCAACCTGCTGCTGCTTCTGCTTTTGTCCACGCTCGGCTTGGCGATTGGCGACACCCAGCTACCGCAGCTGCGCACCTTCGTCCTCATTGCCTACATCGGCCTCGGCGTATACGCGGCGCTGCTGGTCTGGCGGCCGCCCTTCCTCACCAAGCGGCCCATTCTCGACGTGCTGCTCGAGGCGGGCGTCAGCGGCCACGTCAAGTCGCTCGCGGTCCGCCTGCCCCACGTGCTCACCCTCTTCACCCTCAACCACGTGGCGCTGCATGCCTTCGGGGTGCCGGTGCCTATCTACGAGACCCTCATCGCGATGCCGATCGTCTTTCTGGTCGCGGTTCTACCCATCTCGTTCCAGGGCCTCGGTCCCAGCCAGGGCGTGATGGTCTTCTTCTTTGCCCCCTTCGCCCAGGGTGACGCTGCCCAGAGGTCGGCCAAGGTGCTCGCCGCCAGCCTCGCCACGCAAGCGATCGCCTGGTGCATCCAGATCGCGCTCGGTGTCATCTGCATGCGCAGCCAGCTCGGCCGCTCCTTGCGTCAGGCGCCTAAAGAAATCCAGCCCGCGGCCTGATCTTAATAGGGAGGTCCCACTCCCTTTGATCGCTCCTCCGCGCCCCCGTGAAAAGGTCCAGTACCAGAAACCGCGTCGGCTCAACGTCGTCTCGGTCACCCTGGCCATCTCGCTGGCGATCTTCTGCTGGGTGGGGGTCTCGGTCTGGCCGCTGCTGCTCATCCGGTCGAACGTCAAGACCGCCCTGGCCGACGCCCTGCCGCGGGTCTGGAAGCTGAACCTGCGCACCGAAGCGCAGGCGCGAGCGGGCCTGCACAAACTTCGCCGCGAGACGATGGAGATCATACGCAAGCTCGGCGTCGAAGACGACGATCTCGACCTCATCATCGATCGCAGCAAAGAGCGGGTGTCGTTGCGCGCGACCTACTCGATGTCGACCGAGCTTCGTGGTTGGAGCCGCACCTTCACTTTCAACTTCTCCCCGAGCGTCGAGACCGACGCGGCCCGCGTCGAGTGGTGAGCTGGTAGCGTACGCGCCATGCTCTTTCCGCTCATCGGCGCCCGTCTGCACGGCTGGCTCGACGACCTCGTCACGTTGACTTACCTCGTGGGCGCCTTCGCCCTTGGGCTGAAGGGTGCCGCGCTCGTCATCGCGCTCGGCGGCGCAGGCGCCCACTTTCTCCTCACGCGCTTCACCGACTATCCGCAGGGCACGTGCAAAGCGATCCCATTCGCTACCCACGCCTACATCGAGTTGGCCGAAGGCATCGCCGTTCTCGTCGCCGTCGCTCTTCTGATGCCAGGCGAACCGTTTGCGGCCCGTCTCTTTCTCGGTCTGCTCGGTGCCTCGCAGCTGGTCGCCTTCGGGTTTTCCGACTACGGCGTGCGACGACCTCTGCACGAGGCGTGATAGACTGCGGGGTACCCGATGGCAAAGCTCATCGTCCTCGGCAACGACGGGCGGCGCGAATACGAGCTCGCCGCCGTCACGACGATCGGCCGGCACCCCGACAACGCCATCCAGATCCTCGATCGCGTCGTCTCGAAGGAGCACGCTCAGATCATCCGACAGGCCTCCGGCGCGTACCTCTATCGCGACCTCGGAAGCCTCAACGGATCGTTCCTGCGTGGCGAACGCGTCGGCGAGCATCTTTTTTCCGAAGGCGACGAGCTCACGCTGGGAAGCACGCAGCTGCAGTTTCGCGAGCATTCGGTGGCAGGTGAGGCGCTCGATCGCGTCACCATCCAACCGGCAGCGAACGAGACGCTGATCCGGCAGCGCTTGCAGGCACCGGCTGGCGCGCGGGAATTCCTCCCCGAGCGCGAGATCACCGATATCGAAGTCCTGCGACGCGACTACGAAAAGCTTCGCCTCGCGCACGAGCTCGGCCGCTCCATCGGGCTCGAGGTCGACATCAATCTGCTGCTCGAGCAGATCATCATGAAAGCCTTCGAGCTGATCCCCGCCGACCGCGGCGTGATCCTCTTGATGGAGGAAGGGGTACCCAAGCCCCGCATCGCGCGCACCCGCGACGGCAGGGTCGAGCAGATCGTTCTGTCGCGTTCGATTCTGTCAGAGGTGGTCAGTCAGAAGACCGCCGTCCTTTCGGCCGACGCCTCGATGGACAGCCGCTTCTCGGGTGCGCATTCGATCATCTTGCAGGGCATTCGCTCGACGATGACGGTTCCGCTGGTACACCACGACGAGCTCCTCGGCGTCATGCACATGGACAGCATGGTGGCAACGGGCGCTTTCGGGGAAAAGGATCTCCAGCTCTTTGCTGGCATCGCCAGCCAGGCCGCGGTTGCGATTCACAACTCGATGTTGGCGCGCAAGATCGAGCACGAGGCCAAGACCCGGGCGCAATTCCAGCGGCTGCTCTCGCCCAACCTGGTCGACCAGGTCGTGGCGGGCAAGCTGCAGCTGGAAAAAGGCGGCGCCATGCAAGAGGTGACGCTGCTCTTTTCCGACATCCGTGGCTTCACGGCGATGAGCGAACGACAGGCTCCACAAGAGATCGTTCGCATGCTCAACGAATACTTCGAGCTGATGGTCGACGTGCTGTTCAAGCACCAAGGCACCCTCGACAAGTTCGTGGGCGACGAGATCATCGGCCTCTTCGGTGCGCCCGTCGCGGTGCCCGACGCCGAGCTGCGCGCGGTCGAATGCGCGCTCGAAATGCAGCGGGTTCTGAAGGACTTCAACCGCACCCGCCTCGCCGAAGGCCAGGAGGAGATCCACGTCGGCATGGGCATCAACACGGGCCAGGTCGTCACGGGTGCCATCGGCAGCTCACGCGCGCTGCAGTACACCGCGATCGGTGATGCGATGAACCTCGCTTCGCGCCTGTGCGGTTCGGCTGCCTCGGATCAGATTCTGATCTCGGACGCGACCCATAGAAAGATCGCGGATCGCATCTCTGCGGTAGCGATGCCGCCTATGCGCTTTCGCAACAAGTCGGAAGAACAGAAGGTTTTCAACGTGATCGGAGTTCGCGGCCAGACCATCCGGCAAGAGACCTTACGCCCGCGCTGAGGGCGAAGGTTCGACCGGCTCAACGTTGCCGGGTCCGCTGATTGTTGGCCGTTGAAAATGGTTGTGAGTCACAACCGCAGCGCACGTCCGGCCCCGACCCCGTTTTGCGCGCTTTTTACCGCGTTACTCCCTCCGGCAGGCCTGCGCTCCACTAGCATGCGCGGTCATGAAAAGGCGCACATCGACCTGCCTGATGATCTGTTCCGTATTGGCTGTCGGCTTAGCCGGCGCCTGCGGCAAGAAAGAGCCTGCTGGCTCCGTCGACGTCGCGCGCGGCGGCTCGGGCGGAGGCAGCGGCAGCGGCGGTACCGGCGGCAACGCCGCTTCCGTCGAGCTGAAGATCGCCTGGTGGGGCAGCCAGGATCGTCACGACCGAACGATCAAGGTGGTAGAGAAGTTCCGCGAGAAGCACCCCCACGTGAAGTTCACCTGGGAGTACGACACGGCGTCGAACTACTGGCCGAAGATGCGCGCCCACGGTGAAGCGAACACGCTGCCGGACATCATGCAGCAAGACTACGCGTACATCGGTGAGTTCGTCGACAAGGGCCGCTTGTTGGCGCTCGACGATGTCGCCAAGAGCGGCGGGCCTCTCAACCTCTCCGACGTCGCTGCGCCGATCATCGACGGCGGCAAGATCAAAGGAAAGCTTTACGGTGTCGCGCTCGGAACCAACACCCAGTGCTGGATCCTCGACGTCGATGCCTTTGCCAAGGCGGGCGTCGCGCTGCCCACGGACACCTGGACCTGGGAAGACTTCGAAAAAGCCAGCCTCGAGATCAAGGCCAAGTCGAACATCTTCGGCTACGGCTCGGCGCTCTACCTCTACACACCCTGGAAGGCGCTCTTCCTCTCGGCCGGCACCTGGGTCTTCAAGCCCGACAACTCGGCGGTCGGTTGGGAAGACGACACGCCCTGGGTCGAACACTGGAAGCGTGAGATCCGGCTGCAGAAGGCCGGCGCTGTGCCGACCTACGAGGAAGAGAAGCGCGACTTCCCCGACAGCGCCAACGTCGAGAAGTTGCCGATCGTCGCTGGCAAAGCGGCCATGGAACAGATCCACAGCAATCAGCTGCTGGCGATCATGAACGCCGCGGGCATGAACCGGAACTTCAAGCTGGTGGCGATCCCGCGCCTGTCGAAAGGTGGCTCGTCGGTCTACATCAAGCCGTCGCAGTACTGGAGCGTCACCTCGGGCACCAAGCATCCCAAGGAAGCGGCGATGTTCATCGACTTTTTCACCAACGACATCGGTGCCAACGAGATCCTCGCCGCCGAACGCGGGGTGCCCATCGCCGGCAAGGTGGCTACCGCGCTCAAGAGTCAGCTCGGCAAAGGCCAGCTCGAAGCGTTCGACCTCATCGAGCGCGTGGGCAAGGACGCCCGTCCCCTGCCCCCGGCGGATCCCCCCCAGTGGGGCCGCATCCTCAACGAGGTCTACATGCCCAAGGTCACCATCCCGATCCTGAGCGAGCAGATCACGCCCGAGGCTGGTGTCGCGCTCTTCAAGCGGGAAGCCAACGCGATCCTCGCGGGAACCGCGCCGCCGCCGGCGATGGACGCGGGCGTGCCCGCCGATGGTGGCGGTGGTGGCGCGGACGCCGGCACAAGCGGTGATGCGAAGCCGGCCGACGCCAGCAGCGATGCCACCTCGACCGGTGACGGCGGCGGCGGGACCGGCGGGCTGTCGTTCTTCGTGACCAGCACCGGATCGGGCGCGGTGGGCGGCAACCTCGGCGGTCTCGTTGGCGCTGACAAGAAGTGCGAGGACCTGGCGACGGCGGTCGGCGCTGGCGGCAAAGGTTGGAAGGCGTTCCTCAGCGTCAACGCCGAAGGCGCCACCGCCGCGGTCAACGCCAAGGACCGCATCGGCGCCGGCCCGTGGCGCAATCAGAAGGGCCAGATGGTCGCGGCCAATGTCGCGCAGCTGCTGATGGGGGTCGCCGCCAATCTCATCGTCGACGAGAAGGGGGCGACGGTCCCGGGCAATCAGCACGACATCCTCACGGGCAGCCGTCCCGACGGAACCGCCTATCCCGCGCGCACCTGCGCCAACTGGACCGCCACGACCGGACAGTCCTGGGTCGGACACTCCGACGGCGCGCCCGCCGGCCGCTTCTCGGCGCACGGATCCGGTTGCACCGAAGCGGGATTGCGCGCCACTGCAGGCGCGGGCCGCTTTTACTGCTTCGCCACCGCGCCCTGATCCCGACCGTACTGAAAGACAGAAAGCGCGGCCCGCGTGCATCGCGGGCCGCGCGTTTTCATTTCGCGGGTGCCGGGGCCGACGGCTTGGGAGCGTTGATCTCCACGCTCCCCTTCACACCGGGCGAATCGCCGCCGCCGACGTCGCGACGAAGGCCGCCGCGAAAGAAGAAGAACCCCATCATCACCAGCAGCACGATGGCGACGATCGCCACGATCGACGTGCCGCCACCCGAACTGGTCTGTTCCGCATGCGCCATGTCTCTGCCCTCCGCCTACCCGTTGTTCCGACGCCCACGCCGCCGCGGCAAGATTGCGGCGAGCCAACGTAGGCCCGTGCAGACAAAGTGCGACTCCGCTGACAACCGGCAACGCGCGCCGCATTGGCGAATTGCGGCTGCCGAAGAAATCGTCGCCGGTGAACTGCGCGGGATCATTGACCGGCCAGTGTAGTCCCCGAGGTCTGCGAGCTTCTGGCTCTCTTCAGCGCCCCTGGTGCCGTGCCGATGTCCGCGAACGATGCGCCCATCGTCGACAACGGCCCCTTCGCTCATCCTGCGGGAGGCGCTCGTAAGACTCGCTTTGGGTGTGGCCCTC
>JANNNO010000253.1:0-13805 GCA_031398585.1 Myxococcales bacterium
GCTGCGACCGATCATGCGGGCCGCCGAGCTGGTGGTGAGGTTCTTCTGCGTGGGCGAGGCACTGTCGATCCCACTGCTGCGCGGAACCTGGCACGCATCGACGCACGCTCTGCCCCGGGCGATCCTGGGGCGCATCGTGCGCGACGAGGCCGCCCACGGGACTTTCGGCTACACCTTCCTCGACTGGGCGCTGCCGCAGCTGACCCGAGCGGATCGCCTCTACCTCGGCAAGACCGCCGACGCAGCCATCGGGGGCATTCGCCGGCAGTGGCGCGAGCTGGAGAAAAAGCCGGCACCGCAGCTCCCCGGCGATGGCCTCGGCTGGATGCGCACCGACGCCTATCTCGCGCTCGCCACGCAATCGTTGCAAAAGCAAGTGATCGTCCCGCTGCGAGCGCGGGGGATCCCGATCGATGGCGGCCCGCAGACCTAGCGAGCCCTAGAACGTGATCTCGACGGAGGCGGCGCTACGCTTGCCCGGCCCGTCGAAGACCACTTCGATGTTGTTGCCCTCCGGATCGAGCACGAACGCAGCGTAGTAGCCGGGGTGATACGGGCGCGGGCCGGGAGGACCGTTGTCCTTGCCACCGGCCGCGACGGCGGCGGCGTGAAAGCGATCCACGGTCGCCTGATCCTTGGCCTGGAACGCCAGGTGGGTGGGCCCCGTCGGCTTGCCCTGAGCGGCGCGGGACTCGGCGGTCGAGATGAACAGCTCGTCGAACCAGAAGTGGTCGCCCGGCGCCTCCCCGCCGAGGGGCAGGTCGAGCACGCCGAAGACGGCCTCGTAAAAGCGCTTGGCCGCGGGGAGATCGCGCACCACGAGCTGGATGTGATCGATGAGCCGGCCGCGATGCAGTTTGCTGATCTCCATGGCGGATCACTTTAGGTATCGGGCGCACGTCGAGCAAGCGCAGGCCCGGTCGCGAACGCGGTAAGCTGCGGAAAATGAGCGCCACCTCCGAGGCAGCCACGAGTCCGGCGCCCCATCCCGCGGGCACCCGTGACAGGGCGGCCGCCGTCTTGATCGCCGATGATCAGACGGATCTGCTCGAAGCTCTGCGCATCCTGCTCAAGGGGCGCGGCTACCGGGTGACCCTGGCGCGCTCGGTGCCCGAAGTCGAGGCGGCCCTGGCCGCGCAGGACTTCGACGCTGCCCTTCTCGACCTCAATTACGCGCGTGATACGACCTCAGGCCACGAAGGCATGGGACTGCTTGCGCGAATGGCGGTCTCGGATCCGACGCTGCCGGTCCTGGTGATGACCGCCTGGGGGACCGTCGACGGCGCGGTGGCGGCCTTGCAGCGGGGCGCACGCGACTACATCACAAAACCCTGGGACAACGCGCGCTTGCTGTCGTCACTCGCGACTCAGATCGAGCTTGGCCGCGCGCTTCGCCAGGCGCGCCGCCTGGGTGAAGAGGGCGAGCGGCGCCGACGGGCCGAGGGCGCGAGTCTGGATCCAGCCGAGTCGCCGGCCATGGCGCGACTGGTTCATGTCGTCGAGCGCGTCGCCCCCTCGGATGCCAACGTGCTCATCACCGGCGAGCACGGCAGTGGCAAGGAGGTCGTCGCTCGCTACATTCATGCGGCATCAGCCCGCGCGCGGCAGCCGTTCGTGGCGGTGAATGCCGGCGCCCTTTCCGATGGTGTCTTCGAGAGCGAGCTGTTCGGCCATGTGCGCGGCGCCTTCACCGACGCGCGCGCCGATCGCACAGGCTGCTTCGAGCTGGCTCACGAGGGAACCTTGTTCCTCGACGAGATCGGCACGATGCCCCCCGGGCAGCAGGCCAAGCTGCTGCGCGTTTTGCAGACCGGCGAGGTGCAGCCGGTCGGATCTTCGAAGCAGAGGAGGGTCGACGTGCGCGTGTTGGCCGCGACCAACGTCGACATCGCCCGGCAGGTAGCCGCGGGGCAATTCCGCGAAGATCTGCTCTATCGACTGAACACGGTCGAGCTGCGCTTGCCGCCGCTGCGAGAGCGGCGCGAGGACATCTTGCCGCTGGCGATGCGCTTTCTCACCGACCGCGCGGCCCGGTATCGCAAGGCGCTCGGAGGGTTTTCCAGCGATGCCCTCAATGCGCTTTTGCATCACACCTGGCCGGGCAACGTGCGCGAGCTCGAACACGCGGTCGAACGCGCGGTGCTCATGGCCGAAGGCACGGAAGTGCGCGCCGAGGATCTCGCGCTGGCACCACGGGCGGCCACGACGGCAGTGGGAGAGTCGCTGGCCGAGATGACCCTCGATCAGGCCGAAGCGTTCCTGATCCGCCAGGCGCTCCGTCGTGCCGAGGGCGACGCCACCCGGGCGGCGCAGCAGCTCGGGCTCTCGCGAAGCGCGCTCTATCGTCGTCTACAACGCTTCGGCATCGAGCCGGCGACGTGACCTTCAAGCACGAGACGCGGCTCTTCCTGCTCGCGCTCGGGGCAGGAGCGCTGCCCGCGGCGGTCGCGTGCGGCCTCTTGCTGGGAGTGCCAGGCTTGCAGCACGGGCAGTTGCCGCCGACCCGCCCTTACCTCCTGGCCGTTGCGATGGTGGTCAGCTGCCTCGGGGCTGCGCTGGCTGCGCGCGCTCTGGTGGTCGCGTCGTTGCGCAGGATTGCGGGCGTACTGTCGGCGCTGCGGGAAGAGGACTTCTCCGTGCGTCTGCCCCCTGCCCGGCCCGACGACGCTTTCGGCGAAGTCGCGCGCGAGTTGAACTTGCTCGGCGAGATGCTGCGCGAACAGCGCCTCGGTGTCATCGAGGCCTCGGCGCTGCTGCGCAAGGTGGTCAGCGAGATCGATCTGGCCGTGCTGGCCTTCGACGCAGACGCCCGCCTGCGGCTCTCGAACCCTGCCGCCGAGCGCCTGCTGGGAAAGCCCGCTCCCCAGATCCTCGGTCTGCG
Organism: Myxococcales bacterium; assembly: GCA_031398585.1. Lineage (GTDB taxonomy): Bacteria > Myxococcota_A > Polyangia > Fen-1088 > Fen-1088 > JANNNO01. Next base: position 2,882 of record JANNNO010000253.1, read on the forward strand.
CGCGGTCGATCTGGGGCTGGAGGCGTGCCTCGAAGGAAGCGTTCCGCGCACACTGGCAACGGGCTTTCCCGGGGGTGCGGGCCCCTTCGAGCTTCGACGAACGACTTTTCGCGAGCGGGGACTGCCCAACGTGCTGGTGGTGTTGACCGATCTGCGGCGGGCCTTGCGTGAGGAGGAGCGGCAAGCCTGGCAGAGCCTCGTGCGCGTGCTCGGGCACGAGATCAACAACTCGTTGGCGCCGATTCAATCGCTGGCACAAAACCTTCAGGAGCTGCTCGCCCGGCGAGTGACGTCGCCAGGTGGTGGAGCCGAAGGCGCGGCCGCGCCGAGTCTCGCGCCGCCCTTGGCAGCGCAGGATCCCGAGGAGATCAACGAAGATCTCGCCGCGGGCCTTGCGATCATCGAACGCCGGTCAGCGGCGCTGGCTCGCTTTCTCGCCGGTTACGCCAAGCTGGCGCGGTTGCCGCCCCCTACATTCGCGCCGGTCGATGTGACGGCCTGGGTGCAACGCACCGTTGCGCTCGAGCCGCGCGCCGCCATCCAAGTGGTGACGGGCCCCAACGTGCGGGTGGCCGGCGACGCCGATCAACTCGACCAGCTGCTGATCAACCTGCTTCGCAACGCCGTCGACGCCGCCGGGGAGACCGGCGGACAGGTGACCATCTCCTGGCAGGCGAGCGCCACGTCGGTCGATCTGCGCGTCACCGACGAAGGCCCCGGCCTCTGCACCACGAGCAACCTCTTCGTGCCGTTCTTCACGACCAAGCCCGAAGGCTCCGGCATCGGGCTCGTGCTCAGCCGCCAGATCGCCGAAGCCCATGGCGGATCTCTCACCCTCGGCAACCGCCCGACGGCTCCCGGAGCCGAAGCTCACCTCCGCCTGCCCCGCTGATCTCCTGTCAGTCGATGCGCAGGGCGACCAGCGGCTTGGCGCGCATGGCGGTCAAGGCGGGGGCGACGACGGCGGCAAGTGAGCCAAGAGCGACGAAGAGGGCGGCGATGAGGAAGGACGCGGGGTCGTGGGGTTCGACGCCCATGAGCAGGTTGCGAACCATGGGGGAGGTCGCCGCGGCCGTGACGAGCCCGAGCACAAGCCCGATCCCGATGAGCGGCAGGCTGCCTTGCACGATGAGGCGGCCGATCCACGCGGGCTCCGCGCCGACCGCCAGGCGCACGCCGATCTCGTGAGTGCGGCGGCCGACGTCGAAGGAGAGCACCCCGTAAAGGCCGATGCCCGCGAGCACGAGGCCGAGCAACGCCATCGCACCCAACAAGGCGCGGCCGACGCGCATCAAGAGCAGCTCGCGCCCCATGCATTCGGCCATGGTCATCGTCTGCATCGTCGCGCGCGGCTCGATGCGCGCCAGCGCCGCGGCCAGCGCGGGCTTCATGGCGTCGGCGTCGCCAGCGGTGTGGACCACGACCGCCATGCGCTCGCGCGGGCTCTGGTCGGCAAGTCGGTAAAAGCGCAGCCGCCAGCGCGAGCTGGACGTGCTGAAGTTGTAAAGCGCGTTCTTGGCGACGCCAATGACGAAGATCGGCTTGGGGCGGTTGATCGACGTGGCGAATGTCTTGCCGATCGGATCCTCACCGGGCCAGAAGGTCTCGGCCATCGCCTGGTCGACGATGACGTTGTCGACGTCGGGCGCGGAATCCTGCGGCTCGAACTCGCGCCCCCGCAGGATCGGAATGCCCATCGCCGCGAAGTACTTCGGCCCCACCAGGATGCGGCTGATCGCCTCGTGTTGCTCGCCGCCGTTGATGATCGGATTGGTCCACCCCTGGTGAGCGAAGGGAAAGTTGTCGGATGATCCGACCTCGCGCACGCCCGGTAGGGCTCGCATACCGTCGACGATCCGTTGCCAGATCGCGGGCAGCTCCTTGTCCGGGAGGTGCAGAGGGATGATGTCGACGAGACCGAAGACCAGGTTGTCGGTGCGAAAGCCGGGATCGACGCGAAATGCCCGATCCAGCGCCCGGGCAAAGAGCCCGGTATAGACCAGCAAGAAGACCGCCAGGCCGACCTGAAGGCCGACCAGCACGCCACGCCCGCCCCGCGCGAGTGAGCGACGCCGCGGCTGTCCCGGAAGCGCGCCCTTCAACAACGAATTGAGATCCCAGTGGCGCGCGTCGAGCAGAGGCGCAAAGCCGAAGCAGATCGTCGCCACCGCCGCGGCCCCGCACGCCACCGCCAGGGCCCGCCCGTCGATGCGCGCGTCGAGCGCCATCGTCGGAATGGAATCGAGGCGCATGCTGTCCAGCAGATCGATCAGCACGAACGCCAGGAAAACGCCGGCCGCCGTCCCTGCCGCGGCCAGCAGGGCAGCCTCGACGAAGAGTTGCCGCAGGATCTGCCATCGGCTCGCCCCGATCGCCATACGCAAGGCGATCTCCTTGCGACGGACCATCGCCTTGGCGAGCACCAGATTGGCCACGTTGATACACGCGATGAAGAGGACCACCCCAACCAGACCAAGCAACCCGAGCTGCAACGTCGTGGTCTGCGGTTGCAAGGCCGCCTGCGCGTCGAGATCGCGCATCGCCCGCACCGTCATGATCTTCTCGGCGCCCGGCCCACCGCCCTCCCGCATCACCCGCCGGACGATCGTCTCGGCCTCACTGCCGGCCTGAGCCAGCGTCGCCCCAGGAGCCAGCCGCGCGTAGAAGGTCAACCAGTGGTTGTTCCAGTTCTGGAGTCGGTTGCCGACGCGCAAGATCAGCTGCTGCGCAGTCAGCGGCGCCCAGAAGTCGACCCGCGCCGCTCGAATCGTGCCGGTGAAGCCAGCCGGTGCCACCCCGATGACGCCGTAAAGTGAGCCCGCGACCCGAAGGGTCTGGCCGACCGCCGCGGACGCCGAGCCGAACCGCTCGACCGCCAGCGCGTGGCTCAGCACCATGACCGGCTTGCCCCGCGGCATACGATCCTCGTCGGGCGCGAAGCTTCTCCCTGCCGCCAGCGGCACCCCGAGCACGCCGAAGTAGTTCTGACTGACGTGATAGCCGTGCAGGAGCGTGCGCCCCGCTGGGCCCTCTTCCACCGCCGGATCGAGCTGTCCGGTCGTCGCCGCCACGTCGGCAATGATCCGCTTGTCGCGACTCATGCCCAGATAGTCGGGGTACGAAAAGGTCCCATTGGGAAAACTACTCGCCAGGCGAATCAGCTCGTCGGGCCGTTCGACAGGCAATGGCCGCAGCAGCATGGCGTCGGCCACGCTGAACGCAGCGACGTTGACGCCGGCACCTAGCGCCAACGTTGCGATCATCAATGAATAATGCAGCGGCGATCGGGTAAAGAGCCGCAGCCCGCCGCGCAGGTCCCGCCAGATACCTTTCACAGCCGCGCCCCCGCCGGCAGCCCCAGCGGCAGACCGACCGGCGGCAGATCGCCCTCGTCGACCACGCGACCGTCGAAGAGCGACACCGTCCGTGAAGCCCACTTCGCGAAACGTGCGTCGTGCGTGACGATGCAGATGGTGGCGCCCTCGCGGTGCAGGTCCCGCATCAGGTTCATGACCGCCTCGCCGTTGTGTGAATCGAGATTGCCGGTCGGCTCGTCAGCCAGCAGCAGCGAAGGCCGCCCGACCAGCGCCCGCGCGACCGCCACCCGCTGCTGCTGGCCACCCGAGAGCTGACTGGGCCAGTGACGCGCGCGGTGCCCGAGGCCCACGCGTTCGAGCGCCTCGCTCACCCGCTGCCGGCGCTGCGCTCGATCCACCCCCTGGTAGGAGAGCGGCAACTCGACGTTCTCGAAGACCGTCATTTCGGAGATGAGATTGAAGCTCTGGAAGATGAAGCCGATCTCGCTGCGCCGCAGCCGCGCCCGCTCGCTGGTGCCGAGGCGAGAGACGTTGCGTCCTGCAAGGAAGTAGTCGCCCGCGCTCGGCTCGTCGAGCAGTCCCAGGATCGACAGCAGCGTCGATTTGCCACAGCCCGAGGGCCCAGCGATCGAGACGTACTCCCCCCGTGCGATCTCGAGGTGCACGTCGGAGATGGCGTGAGTCTCGACCTCTTCGGTGCTGAAGACCTTCGAGAGGCCCGAGAGGCGAATCAGCGGTTCGGTGGCATCGGCCCCTGCAGCGACGGTCATGACGATCTTCCTTTCTCACATTCCTTTGCCATCGGCGGCTCTCTTCAACGCAGACGAATCTGTCGAACGCTCTGCCACCCGGTCATGTCGGAGACGATCACGCGATCCCCCGGCGCGAGGCCGCCCGTGATCTCGACCAGCAGGCTCGAAGCCCGCCCCAACGCAACCTCGGTCCGGGTCGCGGTGTTGCCGTCGGCGTCGATGCGAAACAGGCTCAATCGCTGGCCGGGCGCCCCGCCGCCGTCGCTCGCCGCCGGCCGTCCGACCACCAAGGCGTCGTCGATCCGCTCGAAATCGATGAGCGCATCGACCGAAAGATCGGATCGCGCCCCCGGTGGCTGGGAATTCTCGAGCGTCACCTCGACCGTCACGGTCCCGCCACGCACGGCAGGCTCGACCCGCGCCACCTTGCCGGCCACCTTTCCCGTGCGGTAGTCGACCATCGCGCGCAGCCCTGGCGCGAGATCGCGCGCCTCGCCCTCACTCACCTTCAACACGGCCTTCAAGCGATCCGGCGGCGCCACCTTGGCCAGGGTCGTGCCGGGTGCGACCCGTTGCCCGACCTCGACGGCAACGTCTTGCAGGACGCCTGCGCGCCCCGCCTTGACCACCAACGCTTCGACCTGGCGCCGGCGCAGCTCGGCCACGCCCCGCAGGCTTTCGGCCCGTGCTCGCTGCGCCGCCAGTCGTGTCGACTCGGACTGCCGCAGCCGATCCAGCCGCCGCCGCGCCAGATCGAGGCGGGTGCCGCAGGTCGTGGCCTCGGCTTCCGACTCACGCCGCGCCAGCGCCGGCACGGCCCCATGTTCGTCGAGCGCACGGTCGGCGCCCGCCGTCACGCCGAGCCGTCGACATCGATCGGCAAGCTCGACCAGCGCGCTCTCGTCGCCGAGGCGTTCGAGCTCGAGCCGCGCCGGTAGATCCCGCAGCGCGGCCTCCTCGGCGCGAAAGTCGAGCTCGGCCTGGCGAGCCGCGTACTCGAGCTCGAGGTTCACGAGCTCGATGACGATCGTCTCGGCGCCGACCTCCGCCCCCGGTTGCACGAGGACGCGTTCCACCCGCCCTTCGCTTTCGGCCGCCACCCAGCGCAGCTCTTCGGGCACCAGCACCCCGGCCCCCCGAACCTGCCGCTGCATGAGCTGCCGCCTCACGGTGTCGACCAGCACGCGATCTCGCGCGACGGTCGGCAAACCGGCCCGAGAGATGCCCGCCCAGCGCGAAAAGCCGACTGCCAAGGCGATCAACGCAGCCCCCAGGGCGACCCAGCGGGCCTTGCGCCAGGGCGAGCGACGCCGAGCGATCTGAATGTCCACGGAGGCACTCGCAGCAAAGCCAGGGCCAGCAGCGCAGCCGCACGAGCGACAAAGACTTATATGATCTCGCGTGTTTACACTGGGCGAACGCGACGGCCGTGGCCTTTCGATCCCGGTTTTGGGATTCACGGTCCCAGGGGCGAACGACACCGCCCCGGTGACGACCGCCGGTTCTCCTAGGGCCGCGTGGACACCCCCCACCCTGCGTGTTACGAGAGCCGGTTGCCTGCAGGCCCCCAACCGACGATGCTGAGCGCCCAAAGCCAGGCGACGTCGGTTCCCGCGCAAAGGATGAAAGCTTGATTCTCCGCTACCTGCATTGGTGTCAACGGTGGCGCTACGCCATCCTGCTCGCGGCGCTCGCGGTCTTCGGCGCGGCCAGCTTCATTTCGTCGCGCCTCGAGCTGCGCACCGCCTTCTCCGAGCTCTTGCCGAGTGACGATCCCGGCGTCGTGGCGCTGGCCAACACCCAGCGACGCATGGGCGATCTCTCCCTGTTGCTGATCGGCATCCAGTCGCCCGATCGCGAGGCGAATCTGCGCTACGCCGAGCTCATCACGCAGAAGCTGCGCGCGCTGCCGCCGACCATCTGCGCACACGCGGCGTACCACCTGCGCGACATGCGCGATTTCCTCAAGCAGAACCAGTGGCTCTACTTGTCGGAGGCCGATCTCGAGACGATTCGAGATCGCATGCGCAAGGAGATCCAGAAGAAGAAGAATCCCCTCTTCCTGGATCTCGACGACGAAGAAGAATCGATTGACGCCCTCAAGAAGCGCGTCACCCCGAAGGACGAGCTCGCGGGAAAATTCCAGGACGGCTATTTCACCCAGGGCTCTGGTGAATACCTCTGGATCGCGGCGCTGCCGCCCGGCGGCCTCTTCACCGAAGGCGCGGGCGATTCACTGCTGCGCAAAGCGTACGAGATCATCGCTTCGGATCCGCCCGAGAAGTATCACGCTCAGATGAAGGCCCACGTCGGCGGGCCGATCGCCAGCGCGCTGGCCAATCGCAAGGCCGTCGAGAGCGACATCCTCTGGGTCACTGTCACCTGCCTCACCCTGGTGATCCTGTCGATCGGCCTCTTTTTCCGCCAGCTGCGCGCGATCCCACTGGCCGGCATCCCCGCGGTGCTCGGCACGTCGCTGGCGTTCGCTGGCGCTGAATTCATCTACGGACATCTCAATTCGACCACCGCCTTTCTGGGGTCGATCATCGTCGGCAACGGGATCAACTACGCCATCGTGTTGATGGCCCGCTACGAAGAGGAAAAGGCTCACGGCGCCGGTGTGCTCGAAGCCCTCGCCACGGCCGTCAGTGGCGTCTGGAAGGGCACTCTCATCGCGGCCCTCTCGGCGACCGTCGCCTATGGCTCGCTCGTCGTCACCAGCTTCCGCGGCTTCTCGCAGTTCGGCGTCATCGGCGGGTCGGGCTGGCTGCTCTGCTGGCTGGCGACGTTCCTCGTGCTACCACCCTTGGTGCTCACCCTCGACGGCACCAGCCGCACGCGCGCTCGACCGCGGGCCCCCGCACGCATCATCTGGCTGGCCAACCTGGTCGACAGGCGCGCCCCCTGGTTCGCCATCGGGTCGGTGGTGCTCACCATCGTGGCTCTACTCGGCGCGCGACACTTTCTCAGCGATCCTTTCGAGTACGACTTCCGCAAACTCTCGACCAACACGACCAGCACCGAGCAGGCGCAGCGGTTCACGCAGAACGCCGACACGCTCTTTGGTCGCTGGCCATCGCCGACCATCGTGCTGGCCGACACCGTCGGCGACGTCGAGAAGCTCGAAGCCACCATCCGGCGGCAGGACATGGGGGCGCCGGGCCCCGACGTCATCGGGCAGGTCACGACGATCTTCGATCTTCTGCCCGGCACGCCCGACGTGCAGCAGAAGCGCCTCACGCTGATCGAAGAGATCCGCAAGCTCGCGACGGATCCGGCGCTCGAGCTGCTCGACGAAAAGGAGCGCCAGCAGCTTGCCGAGGCGACCCCGCCAGCAGGATTGCGCATCCTCGTGCCAACCGATCTGCCGCCGCTCGCTCGTCGCCCCTTCACCGAAGCCGACGGCACCATCGGCCGCGTGGTGCTGGTCTATCCCGTCGACAAAGGTCTCTCGGTCTGGAGCGGACGCGATCTTCTGCGCATCGCCTCGGTGCTGCAGTACCTCAAGCTAGAGGACGGGCGCGTGGTTTCGACCTCGGGCTCGGCGGTCATCTTCGGCGCCATGATCCGCTCGATCTTGAACGATGGCCCGGTCGCGACCTTGACGGCCCTCTTCACCGTCGTGCTCATCGTGCTCTTCACGATGCGCCCCTGGCGCGCCGCCGGACTCGCGCTCGGCACCCTCGCTATCGGCGTGACCTGGATGATCGGAGCTGCGGGCTGGGCGGGGGTGCGCATCACGTTCCTCAACTTCATCGCCCTGCCGATCACGCTCGGACTCGGCATCGAGTACGCGATCAACGTGCTTTCGCGCTATCGCGAGCGTGAGAGCATCGTCGAGGCCATCTCGGCCACCGGTGGTGCCGTGGCCCTCTGCTCCTGGACGACGATCGTCGGCTACGGATCGCTGCTGGCGGCGCAGAACCAGGCGCTGCGCGGCTTCGGCGCGATGGCCATCCTCTCCGAGATCTCCTGCCTGCTCGCCGCCATCGTCACCTTGCCTGCCCTGCTGGCTTCCTGGAAAAAGCGCAAGGCCCGCGCGCAGGCGACCAGCGGCGGAGCGTGAAATAGGAAACGCGGCCCGCGCACTGGGCGACGGGCCGCGTTTGCAAACCTGCTTGGCGATGGACGACTAGGCGGGGCAGGCCGGCCAGTTGACCTGGCACTGGCCGCGCACGCAGGTCGAGGTCGGGCAGGAAGCCGAGCCGTTGCCGCACATCTTGCACGCCGCCCGAATCTTCGGGCAGTCGCTGTCGGCCTTGCACACCGGCGACGGGGAGGGCGGCAGCGGCAGGTCGACCGGCTTGCCGCCACAGCATTCGTATTTGATCGAGCGGTACTGGCCGCCACCGCACTCGTCGCCGATCGAGATGTTGGTCAGCATGGCGCCAGTGACACGGCAGCGTTCTGCCGCGTAGGTCTTCCAGGCCTCGGGCGTCTTGCAGCTGGCAGAACCGCTTTCGCCGGCCCAGACACAGGAGGGCGACGGGGGCGGCGGCACCGGGTTTGGCCGGCAGCAGACGTACTTCACGCGCCGGCTGTTGCCGTTGCCGCAATCGTCACCGACGGCGTAGTCATTGAGCTGGCCTCCCTGTTTGAGGCAGGTCTCGTACGCGAAGAGCTTCCAGTCACTCTGCGACCGGCAGGTCGTCTCGTCGCCGGCGGAGCCGCTCGTGCAAGCCTGCGGCTCCGGGGGAAGCGGCGGAGGCGGCGGAGGCGGCATGGTGATCTGGCTCGTGCAGCAGGTGTACTTCACCATGCGGGTGCGGTCGGGACCGCAGTCGCCACCGCCGGCGCTGTAGTCGCCGAGCTCGAGGCCCTGCATGCGGCACTGCTGCCAGGCGAAGTCTTTCCACTCGCCAACCGAGCGGCAGGTCGTCTCGTCACCTGCCAAGACGGTGTCGAGGCAGCGACGGGGCGGCGCCGGGGGAACCGCGCTCGGGGGCGTGAGCGTGCAGCGGTTCCGGATACAGAGCGCTTTTCGCTCGCGGCAGGGATCGACCAGGCAGGCGACCATCGGCTTGTCGTGGCAGATTGGTTCGGGATCCGACGGGCTCAGCGCTTGGCACTGGCAGCCTTCGCAGTACCTCGACGAGAGGCGACAATCGCTGTCGGCTTTGCAGTTGAGCGGCCGCATGTCGATCGGCTCGCAGGTGCCGTAGCAGACCGCCGGACAGGCCGTGTTGGGACCGCCGCAACCAGGAGGACTGGTACAGACGCCCCTCTCGGTGGTGCAATACGTGCCGGGGCGACACTGACTGGACGAAGCACAGAGCTGCTTGGCTGGTCCCGGATCGGTGGCGATGGGCGGCCCACCCCCCATGCCCGGCATGCTGCCTGAATTGCCTCCCGCGGCACCTGCGTCGGCGGTCGGCGGAGGCACAGGAGCGGCAGGGCCACCCGAAGGTCGGTTGGCGCCGTCACGCACGACGTCTTCGATGAGCTCGCACCCGGCGGTGACGACCGAGCCCACCAGCAGCGTCAAAAACAGCAACGAGCGAACGGGACGGGGACAGGCATCGGTCATTGGATCCTCCACGAAGGGGGGTGCGCAGGCGCGAGCAACGCCATGGTAACCGGGAGTCGGCCCTGAGGTCTGCAACGCTCGGGCCGCAAGTCGGTGGCGAGCGAAACGTTCCGGGCGGTACTCCCAGGTCGTGCCGCCAGGCCCGTGATCCTTACCGTCTATCGACCGGCGTCGTGAAAGTCCGCCTGCGCCGCTGGCAAGATTGTCGCGATCGCGTCGCCTCACCCCACTTCGCCTTGTGAGCGGCGACACCGTGAGCCTCGAGAATCCGCGACCGACGCGCGGTTTTCCATTGTGGTCAACCGGCCGCCCCGCCGCGCCATCACAGGATGGGACCGTTTAACGCCTCGCGATGCTCTATGCTCCGAAAGCGAAACATGTGCGAGCTCCTCGGCATGGAATGCAATGTCCCGACGGACATCGTGTTCTCGTTCACCGCTCTGTCGATGCGAGGCGGGCGGACCGCGCATCACTCCGATGGGTGGGGGCTGGCGCTCTACGAAGGGCGCTTCGCGCGGCTCTTCCTCGAGCCGTCCCCCGCCTGCGACAGCCGCCTGGCTCGTTATCTATGCGACACGCCGGTGCCGACGTTGTTGGCCGTCGCGCACGTCCGCAAAAAGACCATCGGCGCTCAGACCCTCGAGAACACCCATCCTTTCAAGCGGGTGCTCTGGGGCCGCGACTGGACCTTCGCTCACAACGGAACCTTGCCCGAGGTGAAGCGACGGGCGGTGCACGACTTCACGCCCGTCGGCGAAACCGACAGCGAGCACGCCTTCTGCTGGCTTCTGGCCGAGCTGCGCGCCGCCTTCCCCGAAGGGTATCCGGCAGGACGGCCGGAGGCTCTTTGGCACACCATCGCCGAGCTCAGCGGGCGGCTCGGCGCCGAGGGCACGTGCAACTTCCTGCTGGCGGATGGTCAACACCTTTACGCCCGCTGCGCGACCAAGCTCTGTCACATCATTCGTCAGGCGCCCTTCGGACGCGCCAAACTCCGCGATGCCGAGGTCGAGGTCGACTTCAGCGCGCTCACGACGCCGCACGATCGCGTGGCCGTCGTCGCCACCGAACCACTGACGGTCGACGAATCGTGGGTGATCGGTGAGCCGGGCACACTTTGGGTCTTCCGTGAGGGCGCGCTGGCTGCCACGTTGCCGAGTCGCGATCCCGACGGCCGTCCCGAACGGCCGGTGCTGGCGGATCCTGCCTGCCGCTGACGCTTGCGGGGATATCGTCCAGCCGGCATGCTGGCGAGCGGTGACCAGTTTCATCATCGACGGCGGCCATCCCCTGGCGGGCGAGATCACGGTGGCCGGCAACAAAAACGC
>JANNNO010000462.1:0-4277 GCA_031398585.1 Myxococcales bacterium
GTTCGGCTCGCCCTCGAGGCCTCGATCGGCTCTTCGATCGTCCTGGGCGTCGGGACGATCCCTTCTGGCGTCGGCTCCAGCGATGAGTCGCGCCAGCTGCTGCCGCCGCCCCGCTCGAGCTCGGCGATCACCTGGGCTCCCAGCAACAGGACGATCGCTGCCACCTCGAGCGTGAGAATCACGATGACCGTCGTGGCCAGCGAGCCGTAGAGCACGTTGACCATCGAGACTGACGTGAAGTACCAGCCGAGCACGTGCCTTACGACCTCCCACAACAAGGTGGCCGCCACGGCACCGAGGGCGGCGCGCGATAGCTTCACGCGTCCCACCGGCATCAGCGCGTAGAGCGCGGTCAGCACGACGATCGACGCGGCGATGCCGAGCAGGTGAAGCAGCGTTTGTGACAGCGTTTCGAGAGGCAGGTTGCGACCGAAGAGCAGCAAGGTGCCGCGCCCGATCGCTTCGAGCGCGCCTCGCACCACGGTCAACACCAGCAGCCCCGCGCCGAGTGCCATGACGAAGAGGTAAGGCAGCAGCGCCGAGACGATGAAGTGGCGCGAGCTGGTTTTGACCCGGTGGTGGAAGATCGTGGCGATCGCGCTCTCGAGAACCGAAAACGCCATCGCGCTGAAGAAGAGCAGTGCCACTACACCGATGACCCCGACGACCTCCCGGTTGTCGAGAAAGCCGGTCACCTGGTCCGTGATCGCGCCCGCCTGCCCCGGCACCCAGAACTCGATGTTGGCCGCGATGGTGGCCACCAGCCGATCGCGGTCGAACACGTGCGACAGCACGACCAGCAGCAGCGTGAACAGCGGCACCAGCGAGAGCAGCGTGTAATAGGCGACGGCCCCCGCCAGCAGCAACCCTTGGTTGCGGCGAAAGTCACGCACGACCCGTCGAGTGAAAGCCCAGAGCGGAAACGTCACACATCCCCAACTTACAGCACGCAGCCGACGCGAACCGCACCCGCCCTGGTTTTGGCGCCTGTCGGAAATCTTTTCCCCGGCACCGTCATTCCGAGCTGTCCCCCGCGACGACCAGGGCAGCCATGCCCGCTTGCCCTGCACGACCGCGGTCGGAGCCGCAGCCCAGCCCGCGCGTGGCCACGCCGCCGGTGCACCGCGCCCTGGCACGGCCTGCGACCTTCGCCGTCACCTTCGCCGTCACCCTGGCCGTCACCCTGGCCGGGCTCCTCCTGCCGAATGCCTGCACGGCCCCGCCGCCGACTCCACGCCCGCCATCGCCGCCGCCCACGACGCCGCTGCCAATGCCGGCGACGGATCCGCCGGCCGCACCTGTCGCCCCACCCCCCATCGGCAGCACGGCCGATCTCAGCGTCGTCACCCCGCTGCGGGCGCTCACCCATCGCGAGCTGCTCAACACCTACGCCGATCTCCTCGGGCGCGACTTTCCCGACGTTTCGGTCTTGCTGCCGGCTTCGCCGCTGTCGCCCGAGGGCTTCCGAGTCGGCCTCACGCCCGAGCACGAGACCGTCACGCATGCGTTGTTTCGCGCGGCCGCCGCCCTGGCGCGCGCCGCCGAGCCGCGCCTCGCGTCGCTGTTGCCGGCTGGTTGTGCCACGCCGGCCGAGCCAGAGGCATCCGCGTGCGCCGCGCGCTTCATCGCCGACTTTGGCCGCCGTGCCTTCCGGCGCCCGCTTGCCGCCGCCGAGGCCGACGCCCTGATTGCCCTTTATCAGCGACGGCGCGGTGAAGGCGAGGCCTTCGGGGCTGCGATCACGACGGTGCTGGAGGCGCTTTTGCAGTCGCCACAGCTGCTTTACCGCTGGGAGCTCGGCCCCGACGAACGCCTCGTCAACGAAGCGGACGGCGTCCGCCTCGGCCCCTGGCAGATCGCTTCGCGCCTCTCGTATGGACTGTGGGAAACGATGCCCGACGAGCGTTTGCTGGCGGCGGCCGACTCGGGCGAGCTGATGCAACCTGCGCGCGTGCTGGCCGAGGCCGCGCGCCTGCTCGCCGATCCGCGCGCGGCGGGGCTGCTCGCCGAATTTCATCTGCAGTGGCTCGACGTCGCGGGGCTGCCCGATCAAATCAAGGAAGGTCCCGTGCCCGCTGGTGCCACGGTCTGGACGCCCGCTCTTGTCCGATCGGTGCTCGAGGAGAGCTCACGTCTGGCCATCGACGTCTACCAAGGGACAGGAACCGACGGCAGCTGGCGGCGTCTGCTGACCTCGCCACACGCGTTCGTCGATGCCGGTCTCGCCGCGTTCTACGGCGTCAGCGGGGTGGTGCAAGGTTGGCAGCCGGTCACGCTCGACCCCAACCGCCGCGGCGGCCTGCTCACCCGGGCTGCGTTCCTGGCCGCTCATGCCGGCAGCGACGTGGGCAGCCCACCTCGGCGCGGCACCACACTCCTGCGACGCCTTTTCTGCATCGACGTTCCGCCCGAGGGGCCCGAGGCCGTCGACGTCCAGCCGATCGCCTTACCGCCGACGGCGACGAATCGCCAGCGGTTCGAAGCGCACGGCTTGCAAAACTGCGCGCGCGTCTGCCACGACCTCATCGATCCGCCGGGCTTCGCCTTCGAGCACTACGACGGTCTCGGGCGCTTCCGTAGCCACGACAACGGTCAGGCCGTGAATGCCTCGGCCGTGATCCGCTTGCCCACGCGGACCTTCGCCGTCACCGACGCTCTCGATCTCGGCGCGCAGATCGCACTGTTCGACGAGCCACGTGCTTGTCTCGCCCGCCGCTGGTTCCGACATCTCGCCGCGCGCGAGGTGCAAGGTGGTGACGCGGCTTCGCTGGGTGAGGCGGTGGCGCGCTTCGAGAGCACCGGCTTCGACCTGCGGGCGCTGGTGACGACGTTGACCGCGACGCGAGCTTTTCGTTCGCGCGCGCTCAGCGCGGGTGAGGCGCGGCCATGAGAGTCGTCGATCGCCGCAGCTTCCTCGCCCGCATGGGCATGGGCCTCTCCGTTCTGCCCACCCTGTTCGTCGAGCATCCGCGCGCGCGGGCTGCCACCTCGCCGCGTCGCCTGATCTGCGTCGCCCTCACGGGAGGTCATGTGGCGGCAAGCTGGCGCCCGCGCGCCGGTCGTCTCTCGGATCGACCGCTGCCCACGTCATTGTCGCCGCTGAGTCCTCACGCCGATCGGTTGCTGATCCTGCCTGCGCTTGCCAATCCCGCCGTGCCGAGCTGTGCGGCAACCTGCGCCGCCGGCTACCTCTCGCTCTGGAACGGCCTTGACGGCAGCGCCGCTGGGGCTGGCGGCGCCACCGTCGATCAGTTGATCGGACGGCACCTCGTCGGATCGCCCGGCGGTCTGCCCGCTTCGGGCACGCGGGCGACACTACCGCTGGCGGTGCGAGCGGGCGTTGGTCCCACGGCGCCGGTCGAGGACCGACGGGCGTTCTGGAGCGCCCCCGGTGCTCCCGTCGAACCGATCGGCGATCCGCAGGCGGCCTACCACGAGCTGTTCGGCCGCCCCGCCGCCACCGCCGAGACCCAGCGGTTGCTCGCCCGTGGCAAGAGCATCCTCGACTACCTCGATGGCAACTTGAAGAGCTTCGCTCGGCGCCTCGGCAACGAGGATCGGCAGCGCATCGAAAAGCACGCCGCCTCGGTTCGCAGCCTCGAGACCGCGCTGGCAACCCCCGCTTGTTCGTCGGCGTCCGGGTTCACGAGCCCGGCGCTCGATCTTCGCGATCCGCGTGCGTACGTTCGCGCATTCGATCTGCACATGCGGGTGGCGGTGATGGCTTTGAGCTGTGACGTCACGCCGGTCGTCACCTTGCAGCTCTCGGGTGCCACCGGAGCCGATGTGGATGTCGGCTTTCTCGCCGGCGATCGGGCGCCCAAGCGACTCTGGAGCGACGTGGTCGCTGGCGACGTGACCTGGCACCGCCGGCTCGACGACTGGCTGATGGAGCGGCTCGTCGGTCTGCTCGGCGATCTCGAAAGCACGACCGATCCGTTGACGATACGCACACTCGGACAGGACACGATCGTCGTCTGGGGCAACGCCACCCGGGCGGCCCGCGGCAGCGGCGCTGTCGGCTCGGTCATGATCGCCGCCCGCCACCACTTCGGCACGGGGCGCTGTCTCGACGATCCCGGGTTGACCCTGCCGACCTTGCACGCCGAGCTGGCCACGGCTTTTGCTCTGCCCAGCCATCCCTTCGGCGCGGGCGCGCAGTCCTTGCGCTAGCGGTGCCTTTCACGAAAAAACAAGCGGCGGCGCCCACCCCCCGGGCGGCGGCGCCCGTCACCCAAAAACCACGGGCGCCCCCCCCCCGCCGGCCCGGGGGGCCC
>JANNNO010000417.1:0-7194 GCA_031398585.1 Myxococcales bacterium
AGAGACGCTCGATCGCCTGGCGCCTCTGATTGCTGCGGAACGAACCGTCGTGGTCGTCGCCGACGGGCACGAAGATCTCGCTCGCGAGCAGCTGGCCGATCGGCCAGGCGTGGAAGTGATCCGACAGCCGCGCGATCTCGGGACCGGCCCCGGGCTCATGCTCCCGCTCACTCACGTGCTGGCGCGCGATCCCTCTGCGACGGTCGCCGTCTTCCCCTCGGACCATCACTTCGAACGATCCGAGCCGCTGCGCGCCGCCCTCCTTCAAGCCGTTGTGGCGGCCGAGGAGTGCTCGTCCGGTGTCGCCTTGCTGGGCGCGCGCGCCGAACGTCCCGCGTCGGACCTCGGTTGGATCGTCCCGCTCGGCAACGCGGATCGCAGTGGTGCCGGTCTCGTCGGCAAGTTCGTCGAGAAGCCCGCCGAGAAGGTGGCCCGCTCACTGATGGCCGCCGGGGGGCTCTGGAACACGATGGTGATGGTCGGAGCGGCGCAATCCTTCTGGCGCCTTTGCCGCGCCCACCTGCCCAACCAGGCACAGGCTTTCGGTCACTACATCGATCGCGTTCGCATGCCCGAGGCCGCCGCTCACCGAGAGCTACTCTACCGGACGATTCCCGCTGCTGACTTCAGCCGAGGTGTTTTGGAGAAGGCCGCCGGCCTCGCCGTCGTTCCGCTGGTGAATTCGGGCTGGTTCGATTGCGGAACGCCGGAACGGTTCATCGATTGGCTCCAGCGGACCTCGGATCGCTACGGTGTTCTGCCGCGACTGGCGGCCATGACGAGTGCTCTCACTCCGACCCTGAACGGGGGCCTCGGCACCGGTCTGTCGGGCTCGCTCAATGCCGCCATGGCGGCGCCGCCGTCGACGCGAAGCCGCGCCGTCGCCTAGGGCGGTCGCTGACGGAGCCGTAACCCGCTGGGGCGGGTCCGGACGCCGTCGCCCGCCTCACTCGACGCGCATGACGGCCGAGGCCTTGGCCAGACGGCCCCCCTCGATGCCAAGTCTTGCGGCGCGTGTGCCCGCGAACAGCTGTAGCGGCAGCAGGTTGCAGAGCGGGGCCAACGTCTCGCCGAGGTGCGGATGTCGAATCGCGAGCAGCCCGTCGCCATGATGCCGCGAGCTTTCTTGCGAGTCGGTGACGAACAGGACGCGGCTGCCGTACCCGAGCAACTCCTCGGCCAGCTTGCGCAGCAGCGTGAAGGTCGATCCCAACGGTGCGAAGAGAATCGTCAGGTGCCCGTTGGCCGCGATCTCGATCGGGCCGTGGCGAAACTGTGCGGCACTCATCGGTTCGGCAGCAAACCGAGCGATCTCTTTTAGGTTGAACGCCGCCTGATGGGCCGTCGCCAGAGACGGACCGCGCGCCAGCACACTCGTGCTGCTCGGCGTGCCGATGAATTCGTCGACCTCGGCGCCGAGAGCCTCGGGACTGGCAAGGACCGCGTCCATGGCATCGGCGACGACGGGCAGGCGGTCGAGGATGCCGGTGCCACCCGACAGCTCGTCTGCGGCCATCAGCATGGTGGCCATCATGTTGTGATAGCTACGCGCGCTGACCTCGACCTGCGGGGGGCCCGCCGCGATCGGCAAGGTGACTGCGCCCGCGCGGCCGAGCGTGCTACCCGCGGCGTTCGTGATCGCGACCAGCCGGTCGCGCTTGGGCAGACGCTGGAGCAACCGCTCGACCTCGATGGTCTCGCCCGACTGGCTGACGAGCACCAGCAGGGTTCCCGCAGGCACCCCGGTCACGTGGTAATGCAGCAGTTCGGAAGTCTCGATCATCGAGGCCGCAATGCCCCGCTCGGAGAGCAGCTTCAGGGCAGGATAGGCCGCGAAGAGGCTGGAACCCATTCCAGAAAACAGGACGTGCGTGGGGGGCTGCAGCTCCACCACTCGGCGGAGGCCCTGGCGGAGTTCGACCCCATCGCCAAGGTAGAAGTCACGCAGGCGGCGCAGGGCGCCCGGTTGATCGCGGACTTCTCGTTCGAGGGCATTCATGTTCGGCTCCGGGGTGATGGGCCACACAATAGCGGCCAGAGTGATCCCGGACAAGGCACCGCGGCCGGGGCGAGGGGGGCATGGAAAAGCTACGTCGGGCTTGGAGGCATCGACGTTGGGAGAACTTCCCCTGATGCGGAGCCGAACCGAACCTTTCGCCTTCGGGCGCTTGTAGCGGGTCTTTGGGGTGAGCGACGGGGATTGAACCCGCAGCCCTCGCAGCCACAGTGCGATGCTCTACCATTGAGCTACGCTCACCATGCATGCGCCCGCGACCGGGTGCCTGCACCCCACGTGGCCGGGCCACGAGGGTGGACATGTATGCCGCGCGCCTCGGCCTGGCGTCAAGGGCTGTTCCGCTCCTGAAGTGGTGTACCGCCGCCGTTCCGTTCTCGTCCGGACGGGGTCTTGCCTCGCGCTTCGGCTCGCCGCTCTTGCCGTCGATCGGGTAGGCGGCCGGACCGGCGCGCGGCTCGATGCGTACTTATTCTTGCCGGGTCAAGGCTTTGTCCGATAGCTTGATGACGCAGAAACCACCATGACCCGTCAGATTGCCTCTCCTCCACGCGAGCCCCTTGGTTGGCGGCGGTATCTTCGTTCTCTTTTCGCTCCTCCCGCTGCTGCCTCGCTCGGCTGGGCACTGGGCGTCATCACGATGGCGCTGGCCGCGGCCGCGCAAGCTGGTGAAGCCGACGACCTGCAGGTCATGATCGATCGGGCGCGCAACGGCGTCACCGACCTCGAACGCCTCGACGAGAAGGGGGCCGCGCGCGACGACGCGCAGGTTCTCCGCTCCTGGCTGGACGAGGCCTGGCGCCTACGCTCCGAGCAGAAATACGACGACGTCAGGATCGTTCTCGATCGTTGCGATTCGCAGGCCGAGATGATCCGTCAGCGCATCCAGGCCTCGAAGCTCGTTGCCCAGGCCGCCGAACGCGAAGACAAGGTCGCCAAACTTCGCGCCGAGATCGAGGCTCTGCGCAAAGCCATCGCGGAGGGGCGGCAACAGAAGGCCGCGCTCGAAGGGAAGCCACGGTGATCGCTCAAGAAGCCGAGCACCGGCTGACCGAACGACGAGTCTGCGCTCCGAGCGCCCTTGCGAGCGCGCTTGCGGGCACCCTTGCGATATTGGTGGCTGTCGCCGCGTGCGCGACCGCACCCAAACCCATCGAGCTCGACGCTTTCGAGAAGCTGCGACGGGATCCTGCGGTCGAGGCCGCGGGCAAGCGGAACCCCGACATGGTCAGCGGCGCCGACCGGCTGCTGGCGCGCTCCCGCGAGCAGTGGCAGAGCAACGATCTCGGTGAGGCCCGCAACTCCGCGCTGATGGGCCAGGTCAAACTCAAGCACATGCTCGCCGTCGGGGAGCAAGAGCAGGCGCGCAAGCGGATCGCCGCCGCCGAGGCGGAACAGAAGCTGCTGACCGAGGAACGCGGTCGCCTCGACAAGGATGTCGGCGTGCTCAACGAACAGCTGGCGCTCCTGCGCAAACTGCAGGAGACGACCCAGCTGCTAACGGCAGAGCAGAAGCGCGCCGGTGCCGCTGATCGCATCAAGGACGCCGAGCTTGCCGTGAAGACTGCCGACACGGTGAATGCATCCGTGCACGCCAAGGCGGCTTACGTCGAGGCCACCGAGATCCTGGCTCGGGCACGGCAGGAGTTCGCGCAGGGCAATTTTCCGGCCGCCCAGGGTAGCGCGGAGATGGCCGCTCTCAAGGCCACGCAAGCGAGCAACACGTCCAAACCTCACTACGAGCAAGAGACGCAGGCATCCCAAAATCGGGCCCGGGCCGACGCCCTGGCGCGAGACGCCGCTGCCATCCCCGGCATCATCGTGAGGCGCGAAGTGCGGGGCTCGGTCCAGCGCCTGGTCGTGCCGGTGCCCGCGGATCGGCTCTTCGTTCGCCGCGACACCTCGATCTCGTCAAGCAAGGAGTCGGCTCTCGAGCCGATTGCCGAATTGCTCAAGAAGTACCCCAGCTATCCCGTCCAGATCGTCGGTCATACCGACAACCGCGGCCGCACCGGCGAGCAGCTCGCGTCCTCCTTGGCGCGTGCCGAATCGGTCTTCTCCGCACTCGTTCTGCGCGGCGTGGACGCCAAGCGCATGGTGGTCAGTGGTCAGGGCGGGGCCGAACCGGTCGCCGAGAATCGCTCGACCAGCGGCCGCGCGCTGAACAACCGCGTCGAGATCATCTTCCTGTACCACTGAGCTTCGGCGTGTCGGCGCGGCGTTCAGAGCGAACGCGCAAACCAGAGCCCCGCCCAGACCTTGACGGCGATGAGCGCGCCCGCGGCCGCTCGCGCCGTCAGCCAGTCGTTGACCTCATCGAGGGGCACCTCGACCACGGTGATCGATTCATGTGCGACACCGCCCCCGGCGCCGACCTTGCGTAAGCCGGTTGCCAGGAAGAACGTCGCGAGCTCGCTCGAGATGCCGGGCGCGCTCGCGGCGGTTCCGATCCTCCGGACGTCCGCCGCGTGAAAGCCGGTCTCCTCGAGCAGCTCGCGGCGGGCGGCGCTCTCCATCTCCTCGGCCTCCTGACCGACCTCGTCACCGACGATGCCCGCAGGCAGCTCGATCACGCTGCCGCCGAGGGCAGGGCGGTGTTGCTCCACCAGGACCAGCTTGCGCTCGGGCGTCACCGCGACGATGACGACGACGCCACTGCCAATGGGCCGCTCGACGAAGTACCAGCCGTCTCGATCGACGAGCCGCAGGTACTTGGTTTCGGCCAGGATCTTGTCGGGGATTTCGGGTCGGTTCGGCACGACGCGAGTGTCGCACGAGCCTGGCCGCCGCTAGAACTCGTAGCCGAGCGAGATGTTCGCAGCGAATGTCCAGAGCGAGTGCATGTTCTGGTCCTGCTCGAACGTCAGGTTCTTCACGTCGACGTTCGACAGGCGCTGCAGGAAGAAGTAGCGGCGCGCCTCGGCCTGAATGAAGAGAATCGGCAGCAGCATGATCCGGGCCCCGGAAAAGAAGACCTCGTTGTCGCCGTCGAACTTGAAGGCCCCGAGACCATCGTCCGACGTCGAGCTGAAGACCTCGTAGCTGGCGTAGGCCTGAAGGAACCGCCGGAACGGCAACTCGGCCGACAGGCGCAGGGAGCCGAAGCCCGGCTCCTTCATCAGCGTGATCTTGCCATCGCAGGCGAACCGCCCGTCGGGTTGAGGCACGCAGTTGGAGCCATAGTCGGGGAAAGAAGGGCCGACGAAGCCAGCTTTGCCCGGCGATCCGTAAGGGGTGTGGCCGCGCAAGACCGCACCCACCGCGACCGCGTCGAGGATGGCGTGAGTGATCTCGAGATAGCCGCCGATGCGATTGCGCCCGCCGCGCGACGCCTCGAGGAACTCGAGTTTGGTGGGGTAGTAGGTGATCCCCTTCGAGGACTTGTAGCCAACGGGCAGGTACTGCAGGGCGAAGATGTCGTGGAAGGTGTCGAAGTAGTTCGGCAAGAAGGCGGCGCCGAAGTGCGAGACCTCGGCGCGCGCCCGCAAGGCGTGTTTGGCCGGCTGCCCGAAGCTGAAGCGAAACAGCGAGCCGAGCGTGATGCCGCTGTCGTAGTCGAGCATCTTGTCGAAGTCGCCGTAGAGCTTGATGTCGGCCCATTCGCTACGGACGATCTTGGTCTCGAGGTCGAATCCGACCACGCTGGCCTGGTGAAACTTGCTTCCGACGAGGTCGAGGTTCTTTTCGCTGACTTGCGGAATGGGCTGATCGAACGACGGCCCGAAGAGACCCTTTTCGTATTTGAGCCCGAGCGGTTGGTTGGATCCGCGAACGTAGGAGGCGCCGACCGAGAGGCTGCGCAACATGACGTTGTCGGAGAAGGGGCGGAAGGGGCGCACGAAGCCGAGCGCGCCGATCACGTCGGGTCGCACGAGATCGTTCGCCATGGCCTGAAACCCGATCGCCGAACGCGAGATGTCGATGTTCGCGCCGAGCCGAGCCGTGTTGTAGTCGATGTTCGGGTTGTAGTGACGGACCACGGTGCCGTGTCCGAACGACTGATCGTAAAGGCGCGACAGTGACAGGTAGAACGGGCGCTCCTGGCCGCCGATGACCAGGTGGCGGATGATCTTGGCGAAGTCGGAGGCCTCGTCCCAGTCGGCCCGCCGAAGCTTGCCCATGTTCTCGGTGGCGCGATCCTTCTGCTTGGCCACGCAGGTCGCGGTTGCGGTCTCGACCATCGACCGGTTCTGCCCCATCGCCTGCAGGTCCTTGGCCTGGGCGACACAGATCTCGAAGGCGCCGCGGGCGTCGAGCAGCTCGAACTGCAGCGGAGCCCCCAAGGAGAGCTTCCAGTTGTAGGTCGGGTTCTTGATCTCGACCAGCGGCTCGATGGTCGCGTAAAAGGCGTTGATCACCGCGTTCGAATCGCGCGGCACTGCGGACAGACCGCCGGCCACCCCGATGAAGTTGCGCCGCGTGCCCGGCCGGACCGAGAAGGTGTTGAGGTCGCCTTTGACGAAGTAGGGCCGTGCCCAGGGATCGCGCTCGTCGGCGACGGGTACCTCGGGCGAAGTGAGCGGTGTGGTTGGCTGATCGGCGGGGTTGTCCGATTTGGGCGCCGGTGGCGGCTCGACTGCCGGAGGAGCGGCTGCCGGGAGGACCGGCGCCGCCGGCTCGCTGGCCGCAGGTGCCTCGGCCGCCGTCGGCGGTGCCGTTACCGATCCCGGCGCGGCCGGTTCCGCCGCCGCCAACCCGAGCCATCCCAGAACGACCCACATCCCGCCCAACGAAGACATGGGGGAAGGATCGGCGCTCGGCGGCAGCGGCTTGAGGCTACGCAAGTCTCGCGATGCAAAACCGTCACCCGACCCCCGATGGATTCCAAACCAGGGGAGGGGCAGCCCTGAGTCGCAAGAAGCGAGGGGAGCGCTCGGCGGGAGCACGCCCCGTCAGCAAAACTTCAGCGGTTCAACTCTTCGTTGATCCAGTCCTTCAGGCTCTCGACATCGCGAGGGTCCGTGAATTCCCGTCCATTGACATAGATCGTAGGTGTGCTGGAGATCCCGAGCTCTTGGCCCTCGGCCTTGTCCTTGTCGACCCGGCCGCGAATCTCGCCGGATTCCACATCGGCGCGCCACTTGGCCACATCGAGGCCGATGTCCTTGGCGATCGACTCGAGCAGGGCGGGGGAGAGGTTCTCGGCGTTGGCCCAGACCTTGTCGTTGAATGCCCAGAAC
>JANNNO010000457.1:0-9506 GCA_031398585.1 Myxococcales bacterium
CGCTGTCATCCTCGACGCGTGTGTCGCCCAAGGCGTCAGCGTGATCGAGTTCGACAGCATCCTATCGCACTACCTCACCGACGCGGAGTTCGAGGCCGAGGCGCAGAGCCTCGACATCGTCGCCAAGGCCGCTGCCAGCCGCGGGCTGAAGTCGGTCATTTACTACCCCTGCCTCGAGACGTTGACTCCCCAGGTAGCGACCGCGCCCGGATCCATGTCGAAAGATCATGCCGACTGGATGCAGATCGACATGAACGGCAAGCCGAACGTCTTCATCGGCGGGGAAGGTCGCGTCTTCTGGGTCGAGCCCGGCACCGAGAGCGCCTGGACCTGCCCCAACAGCCCTTACGCGGACTACTTCGCCAATCGGGTCGCGCGACTTGCCAAGACCGCCCTCAACGGTCTGTGGGGCGACGTGCCCCTGCTGGCTGACATCGTGGGCGTCTGGCCCTGTATCTGCAGGCACTGCAAGGCGCGCTTTCAGGCCGACACAGGCCTGGCCACGCCGACCGCTGTCGACTGGTCGAGCCCGACGTTCCGGCGCTGGGTGGTCTGGCGCCACAAGGTGATCTGGAGCTTCGAGCAGAAGGTCGCGCAAAAGGCGCGGGAAGCGCGCGCGGATTTCGAGACCATCATCGAGACCGTGACGATGGACTACAGCGGGTCCACCGTGCAGGGGCTCGACGGGGCCAGCCACGACGATGGCAAGGTCCTGCGCGTCTGGGAAGTCGATGCCTGCAGCGACAAGTCGGCAATGCGCGATGCAAGCGCGGCCGACTGGCTGGACATGGCCGCGATGATGAAGCACGGGGCGGGAGCGAGTGCGCCGCGACCGAGCTGGGTCTTCTGTTATGGCGAGCTGGCCGACGACGCCGAACGCGTCTTCGCGCTGGCCGTGGCGACGGGGAACAATCCCTTCGAGCTGAAAATCCCGAACATGACGACGTCGGTGAGCGCCGCTTACCGCAATCGCGTCTTCAACTGGTGCAAGGGCGAGACGGCCTTCTTTGCGGCCTACCCGCGCCACCAGGTCGCTGTGCTCTATTCCTCGAGCAGCCGGGACTTCCTCGACAAGAACGCCGGGACCGGCCTCTATTCGTCGCTCAACTCCGCGGATCCGCTCTGGTGGGGCAATTCGCAGGGTGACACCGCAGCGGCGCTGGCCTACGTCGGGGATTACCGCGGTTGGCAGCGGGCGCTGATTCATTCACACGTGCCCTACGATTGTCTGCCGGTCTGGCGCGCGACGGCCGACACGCTGGCGCGCTACCGGATGGTCATCGTGCCCAGCGCGGTTTCATTGTCAGATGCAACGATCGCGGCGCTGGCGGCGTTCGCCAGCAACGGCGGCACGCTGATCGCGTCGGGCGGAGATCTCGGTAGCTTCGATGAAAATGGCGGTGCGCGCAGCGGCCCGGCGCTGCTGACCACGCTGGGTGTGGCAGGCGGTGCCTGGGCCAGCAAATCCCATGGCGCCGGCCGCGTGGTCCAGGGCAACGAACGGCTGGGGCACATGTACCTGCGCGGCGAGAACACCCGTGCACGCATGGAGCTGGCGATGGCGCTACCCAATCCTCCCATCGTCAGCGATGCGCCGCAGGCGACGGTCTTCTCCACGCGCCGTACCCGTGACGGCAAGTTGATGCTGGCAGCAGCCAATCTCGACAACCTCGGGACCACACCGCGGTCGTTCACGCCTCGCAACGCTGCCTTCAAGGTGGCTCTCGGGTTGGATGGCTGGAAAGCCACGGCCGTGGTTGGATCGCAGCCGGGCGCGGGCAAGGCGCCGATCGCGTTCGAGATGAAGGACGGTCGGGTGCACTTTCCGCTTTCGCTCGGCACCATCGCGATCGCCACCATCACGCTCGCGTGATTCGGATCGGGATCGGCGATTACGCGATTGCGCGACGACGTGTTTCTGGAGGACGGACGATGAAGCTGCGATCTCGCTTGGGCGTACAGATGGCTGCTGGGGCGGTAAGAAGCTGGTTGCTGGTCAGCCTCGCCGTGGTGGGGCTGTCCTGTGGTGACAAGACGACTGGTTCCGCCACGGGTGGCACCGCCAAGGGTGGCACCGGCGGTGGCCGGACGGGAGGCAGCGGTGGTCGCGGCGGCTCGGGTGGGATGGGCGGTGGAGGCAGCGGTTCAGGCGGCATCGGCGCAGGCGGCGCAGGCGGCGCTGGCGGGGTCATAGGCGGCGCCGGCGGTGTCGCGCCTGGCGGCGCCGGTGGTGGTGGCGGCGGTGGCGCTGGGGGAAGCGTTGGCGGCGCTGGCGGCGGTCCTGCGGGTGCCGGTGGTGGTGGTGGTGGTGGTGCGGGGGGCGGCGTGCCCGATGCGGCCGCCGACATGACCCCGATGGTGGATACCTCGGCGCCGGCGCCCCAGTTCGCGTGCGCCAACTTGCCGCGACCCAAAGAGGCTTACCGCCTGACGGATCCATTCCCCCGTCTCCCCGCGTTCACCACGCCGACCGCGGCGGTGCAGGCACCGGGGCAGCCCGAATGGTTCTATGTCACCGAGCAGTCGGGCCGGCTCAAGCGGTTCGCGAATCGCCCCGACGTCACGACGGCGCAGGTCGTGCTCGACATGACCGATCGGGTGGACTACGAGGGCGATGCCGGGCTCCTCGCGATCACCTTCCATCCCAAGTTCAAGGACAACGGCGAGGTCTTCCTCTCTTACACCTTGCGCGGGCAGGTCCTGAAGTCGCGACTGTCGCGCTTCAAGTCGACCGACGGCGGCGCCAGCTTCGACGTCGCTTCCGAGCAGGTCTTGATCGAGATCGAGCAGCCGGATCCCGAGAAGTTTCACCTCAACTGCGACATGCGCTTCGGCGCCGACGGCTTTCTCTGGGTCGGCTTCGGTGACGGCGGGTTCGACGAAGACAACCGCAACGAGGCCCAGAACATCGGCACCATCAACGGCAAGATCCTGCGCATCGACGTGGATCGCCGTTCGGGCGGGCTGCCTTACGCGATCCCCGCTGACAATCCCTTCGTAGGCAGAGCCGGCGCGCGCGGCGAAGTCTGGGCGGTCGGGTTTCGCAACCCGTGGCGATGGCGCTTCGACCCGGCGGATCCGGGCGTCCTGTGGGTGGGCGAGCTCGGCTCGGATCGCCGCGAGGAGATCAACCGGGTCACCAAGGGCGGCAACTACGGCTGGAACGTCTTCGAAGGCACCATCTGTCTCAGCCCGCCCTGCAACACCGCGGGCCTCACCCCGCCGCACGTCGAGTACCGCCACACCGAGGGCAAATCAGTCACCGCCGGCCCGGTCTACCGGGGCAAGGAAGTGCCGACGCTCACGGATCGCTTGATCTATGGCGACTTCGTGTCGGGGCACGTCTGGGCCTTGCCGCCGGATCGCTCCGCCAAACCGGAGCTGATCTTGTCGACCGGCCTCGCCATCGTTTCGTTCGCCGAGCCGCTCGACGGCGAGGTTCATTTGCTCGACTACGACGGGGGCCGCTTTCACAAGGTCATCGCGGCCCCGGCGGATCCCGCCAACATGCCGACGTCGCTGGCCGCCACTGGTTGTCTCGATCGCGCCGGCGCCACGCCCCACCTGGTTCCCTACGACGTGAACGCACCCTTGTGGTCCGACGGCGCGTCCAAGCGGCGCTGGATGGCGCTGCCCCCGGGCGGCAAGATCACGGTCGCGGGCGACGGCGACTTCCAGTTGCCCGCGGGCAGCACCCTGGTCAAGGAGTTCTCGGTCGGCTCGACCAAAGTCGAGACCCGCCTCTTCGTTCGCCACGCCGACGGCGCGTGGGCCGGGTATTCCTACGGCTGGAACGATCAGCAGACCGACGCAACCCTGCTCGGCCTGCACTCGGCCGAGGCGCCGCGCACGGTGGCCGGCGCCGCCTGGCTTCACCCCACGCGCTATCACTGCGCCGCTTGCCACACGCCCGCGGCAGGTTTCACCTTGGGGCTCGAGATTTCGCAACTCAACCGCGACTTCACCTACCCCGACGGCAGCCGCAATCAGCTGCAGCACTTCGCCAACGCCGGCTTCTTCGCCGCGGCGTTACCGGGCGCGCCGGCAAGCCTGCCCGCGCTGGCCGCACCTGCGGGCAACGGCAACCTGACCGCACGCGCCCGCGCCTACCTGCACGCGAACTGCTCGTCATGCCATCGCCCCAACGAGCGCTTCCCCGACACGATCGATCTGCGCTCCACGGTCGCCCTGCGCGACACGCGGTCGTGCAACGTCGAGGCGATCTACGGTGGGTTCGCAGGCGTCACCCACCGGATCGTGCCCGGCCGCCCGCAGGCCTCGCTCATCCCGCGCTTCATGCGCGCCACCGGCGAAGTGCGCATGCCCCTCGTCGGCACCAGCAAGGTCGACAGCGAAGGCGCGGCGCTTATCGAGAGCTGGATCTCGTCGCTCTCGGGATGCAACTGACCCGGCTCTGATTAACCCGGCGAGCCGCTCATCCGCCCTCTGACCGCGGCTACGAATTCCTCGAGATCGCCTAGCCGGTTGACCAGCACATCGGCGACGACCGACGGATCGACCTCGGCGTAGCCGAGAACGAGGATGTTGCGAAACCCAGCCATGCGCTGCAGGCGTTAGGCGAGCGTAGGCGGGACCCAGCCGTGGCGGGAGAGTTGGTCGAAGAGCTCCCGATACGTCGTCACTTCGCCCAGCCGATCGTCCGAGACGATGTGGCTCGCGATGTCGAGGGCGGCTTGAATGGCGATCTGGAGCGTGTGCTCGACGAAACGGAGCTCTCTCACGTCCGTCGTCAACCGGTCCGCGCGCGCTTCGCTGCGCAGCTCGCGTAGGAAGGTTTCGATCATCGCGAGCTTCTTGCCGACGAGCGCGACTTCGGTCATGACCCGCTCCCGCTCTTCGCGTTGCGCGGGCGGCGGTATTCTTCCAGGACCGGCAGCAGATCGAGGTACTCGGCGCGGGCCTTCACCT
Organism: Myxococcales bacterium; assembly: GCA_031398585.1. Lineage (GTDB taxonomy): Bacteria > Myxococcota_A > Polyangia > Fen-1088 > Fen-1088 > JANNNO01. The sequence goes on from JANNNO010000457.1 coordinate 4,930, forward strand.
CGAACCTCACGCGCCGACTCGGGTCGGCGTTGATCAGCAGACGACCGTCGCGTAGCACGCGGTGAATTAGGTCCACAGGCGCGCGGTTGAGTGCGATGACCTGGACGGGACGCCGCAGCCGCCGCTCGAGCGCTGCTTCGAGGTCGAGCGGCAGTCCTTCCAGGGTGCGGGGAGGATCGACTGCGAAGAGGACGGCGACATCGACGTCGCTGTCGGGGCGGGCGCGACCGGTCGCCTGACTCCCGAACAGGTAGACAGCTGCGACCCCGCTCGGGTGTTCGCGAAAGTGCGCCTCGATGCCCGCGGCGATCTCGTCCGCTTGGTCTTGGGTCGGCAAGGGGGTCGTCATCGTCGCGCTTTCGCCCTTCATGATACCGCTCCTGGTGCGCTGGGCCCGATTTGGCCTTGTACCGGTGGGCAACGCGCAGCGTCCGCTCGGTTCAGCGCGCGGCGATCGCTTGACAGGGTAGAGGAGGCGGCACGGTCGTCTTCGACTCATGGCTACGGTGCTTTTCTTGACCCTGCCCCCCCCTTTCCGTAGCTTGCGAGGCGGGCGCCCAAGCGTGCCCCGACGTTCCATGGCACAAAAACAGAGCGACTCTTCCGCGGGCAGCGAACCGGATCCCAAATCGAAAGGTAGCCGTCGCGGCAAAGGCGGCGGGGGCGACGGCGGCGGTTCGGGCCCGGTCGATCCCCAGGACGCCAGCCTCTCCGAGGAGGCGCAGCGACGCTATCTCAACTACGCCGTCAGCGTCATCACGTCGCGCGCCTTGCCCGACGTGCGCGATGGCCTAAAGCCCGTGCAGCGGCGGATCCTGTACGCCATGTACCACAACCTTCACCTCTACCCGGACTCGCGGTTTCGCAAGTGCGCCGCGGTCGTCGGTGAGGTGCTCGGTAAGTACCATCCTCACGGCGACACGTCGTCGTACGACGCCCTCGTGCGTATGGCGCAGGACTTCTCGCTGCGCACGACCCTCATCGAAGGCCACGGCAACTTCGGATCGCTCGACGGCGACGCCGCGGCGGCCATGCGCTACACCGAGGCGCGCCTGGCGCCCCTGGCGATGGAGCTGCTGGAAGAGATCGACGAAGGCACCGTCGACTTTCGCCCCAACTACGACGGCTCGATCGAAGAGCCGACCGTGTTGCCGTCGCGCGCGCCACAGCTTCTGGCCAACGGCTGCGCCGGCATCGCGGTCGGCATGGCGACCAACATTCCCCCGCACAACATGGCGGAGCTCTGCGCGGCCTGCATCGCGCTCATCGACGATCGCGATCTCGAGGTCAAAGATCTGCTGAAGTTCATCAAAGGCCCGGATTTCCCCACCGGCGGCCAGGTGATCAACAGCAAGGCCGAGCTACGCAGCATCTACGAGACTGGCCACGGATCGATCTACATCCGCGGCGAGTGGAAGACCGAAGACAGCAAACGCGGCCAGCAGATCATCGTCACGTCGATCCCATACAACGTCACGAAGTCGACACTGGTCGAGAAGATCGCCGAGACGATCCTCACCAAGAAGCTGACCCTGCTCACCGACGTGCGCGACGAATCGACCAACGAAGTGCGCGTGGTGCTCGAGCTCAAGCCGGGCGCCGATCCCAATTTGGTGATGGCGTACCTCTACAAGCACACGCCGATGGAGCTGTCCTTCCCGGTCAACATGACCTGCCTGGTGCCCACGCCGGGCAGCGAGGTCGCCGGGCCCATGCGGCTCAACCTGAAGGCGATCTTGCAGGAGTTCCTCACCTTCCGTGAGGAGGTCGTCACCCGGCGTTTCGAGTTCGAGCTGGCGGCGCTGAAAAAGCGCATCCATCTGCTCGAGGGTTTCGCCATCGTCTTCGACGCGCTCGACGAGACCATCCGGATCATCCGTAAGTCCGACGGCAAGGCCGACGCGGCCGACAAGATCATGAAGCGGTTCGGCCTCGACGCCGACCAGACCGACGCCATCCTCGAGCTCAAGCTGTACAAGCTGGCCAGGCTCGAGATCAACGTCATCCTGGAAGAGTTGAAGAATCGCCGCACGCGCGCCAAGGAGATCGAGGGCATCCTCAAGAACAAGCGGCTGCTCTGGAAGGTCATCCGCGGTGAGATCGAAGAGATCGGCAAGAAGTTCGCCGACAAGCGCCGCACCAAAATCAGCAGCGGCGGAGGCGATGACGTCGAGTTCGACGCCGACGCCTTCATCGTAGACGAGGAAGTGACCGTCATCCTTTCGCGCGAGGGCTGGCTCAAACGCGTGCGCGAGGTGAAAGATCTTTCGGCCACCCGCTTGCGCGAAGGCGACGAGGTGCTGGCCGCGGTGCGGGCATCGACGAAAGAGCCGATCGCCATCTTTTCCAACTTCGGCAGCTGCTACGTCATGCGTGTGCACGACGTGCCCGCCTCGACCGGCTACGGCGAGCCGGTGCAAAAGTTGTTCAACTTCAAGGACGGCGAGCGCGTGACGGGCGCGATGATCCTCTCGCTGCGGGCGCTGAAGAAGGAGTTCCTCCTGCTCGCGGTCAGCAAGGGCGGCTTTGGCCTGCGCTTTTCACCCGAGGCGCATCGCGAGCTGTCCACGCGATCGGGGCGTCGCTTCGCGAAGGTCGCCGATGGCGACGAAATCGTGGGCGTGCAGCCGGCGCGCAAGGGCGACATCTTGGCGGTTGTCACCGCCGAGACGCGGTCGCTCCTGTGCGAGGCGGACGACATCGCCGAGCTGGCAGGTCCTGGCCGAGGTGTCACGGTGATCAAGGTCGACGAGGGCGACGAGGTGATCGGCTTCGGCGTCGGCAAGGTCGGCAGCGACAAGATCGTCATCGCCGAGACGGAAAGCGGCAAGAAGATCGCCGTGGGCCCAGGCCACGACGAGGTGGTCAGCCGCGGCGGCAAGGGTCGTCAGCTGGCCAAACGGACGCGCATCGTGCGCGTGGTGCCGGCGGCGGGCGCGGGCGTCGATCCCAGCAAGCTGCCCAACTAGTTCGCGAAAGACTCCAGCATGGCAACGCAGTCCTATACGGCCGACGACATCCAGGTCCTCGAGGGCCTGGAGCCGGTGCGCAAGCGCCCGGGCATGTACATCGGCGGCACCGACACCAAGGGTTATCACCACCTGCTCTGGGAGATCGTCGACAACTCGGTCGACGAGGTCATGAACGGGCACGCCTCGCACATCGAGGTGACGCTCCACAAGGACAAGCAGTCGGTCACGATCACCGACAACGGTCGCGGCATCCCGGTCGACATCAAGAAGCCACAGAACAAATCCGCGCTCGAGCTGGTCCTCACGACGCTACACGCGGGCGGCAAGTTCTCGTCCAAGCAGTATCAGTTCTCGGGCGGTCTTCACGGCGTCGGATCGTCGGTGGTCAACGCGCTGTCGAGCGAGTTGGTGGCGCGGGTCAAGCGCGACGGCGCCGAGTGGGAGCAGAGCTATGAGCGCGGGCGGGTCAAGAGCAAGCTGCTCAAGAAGGGGCCTGCCCGCGGCAGCGGCACGACCATCTTCTTTCGGCCCGACCTCGAGATCTTCGGCAAGCAGGAGTTCAACACCGAGACGATCCGGTCGCGGCTCGACTCGAAGACGTTCTTGCACCGCGGACTCAAGATCACGTTTGCCGATCAGTCGGCAGGCACCAAAGAGGTCTTCGAACACGAAGGCGGCATCGCGGACTACCTGACCAAGCTGGTCACCGACCGCAACAAGGCGCCCACGGTGCCGACCATGTTCTACGCGCAGAAGGACGACCCCATCCGGGTCGAGGCGGCGTTGCAGTGGACCGAGGCACCCGACGAGGCGATTCGTTCCTACGTCAACGGCATCCCGACCACCCAGGGCGGTAGTCACGAACAGGGGCTGCGCGCCGCCATCGTCAAGGCGGTGCGTTCGTTCATGGAGGCAGCGGGGCTCGAGCCAAAGGGCGTGAGCATCACCGCTGACGACATCCGCGAAGGCATCGTCGGCGTTCTATCAATCTACATTCAGGAGCCGCAGTTCCAGGGTCAGACCAAGGAACGACTCGGCACGCCCGAGGCACAGGCGCTGGTCGACAACGCCCTTCGCCCCGCGCTCGAGAGCTGGCTGCTCCACAACAAGTCGGCCGGTGCCTCGATCATCGATCGCATTTCCCTGGCGGCGCGTGCGCGGGAAGCGTCGCGCGCGGCTTCGCAAGCGGTCTCGCGCAAGACGGCGATCTCGCATCGTCTGAATCTGCCGGGTAAGCTGGCCGACTGCTCATCGACGGACCCGGAAAAGTCCGAGCTCTTCATCGTCGAAGGTGATTCCGCAGGTGGTTCGGCCAAACAGGGGCGCGAGCGGCGCACGCAGGCGATTCTTCCTTTGCGCGGCAAGGTGCTCAACGCGGAGCAGGCGTCGCTGCAGAAGGTCCTCGCCAACAAGGAGCTCCAGGACGTCGTCTCGGCGCTCGGCTGCAGTGTCGGCGCCGATTTCAAGATCGACCGGCTCCGCTACCACAAGATCATCTTCCTGATGGACGCGGACTCCGACGGCCATCACATCGCGACGCTGCTGCTGACGTTCTTCTATCGGCACTTGCAGCCGTTGATTCAGCAGGGCTTCGTCTACCTGGCG
>JANNNO010000459.1:0-6589 GCA_031398585.1 Myxococcales bacterium
CCGGCGGCGCCTCGGCCGCGGCCTCCGGCTGGGCCTCGGTCGGCTCGGCCCCGTCTTTGCCCTTCTTACGTCGCGCCATCGGGATCCTCCGGTCTCGTCGCTGGTTCCTCGGCCGGGGACTCGGCCGGTTCATTGGCCGGCTCGGTGGCGAGCTCGGCGGCCGGGGGCTCGGCCGGCTCCTCGGCCGTGACCGCTGCGGCGTCGGAGGTGGCTCTCACCTTGCGCGCGTCGGCGAGGACCGCGCCCTCCCGCTGGGCGATGTAGAACTCACCGCTGCCCGCGTCCTGCAGGACCCGGATCACCCGCAGCTTGGCCAGCTCGAGGATGGCCAGCAGGGTCACCACCACCTGGTGCCGCAGCTCGAACTCGGAGAGGCTGGTGTCGAGGATGGCCTCGAAGCGGAAGGTCCCCCCACCCGACTCCAGCCTGTCGACCAGCTGGTTGATGCGATCGCTGATCGACAGGCGGTCGACCATCACGTCGTGGGTGTGCTTGGGCTTGGCCTTCTCGATGACCTTGCTCCAGGCCTCGATCAGCTTCCAGACCGAATGTTCGGCCAGCTCGCCCGGGCCGGCGACAGCGTCGATCTTGATACCGCGACCGAAGATGTTGCGACCCTCGATGGGCCGCCCGCCGAGCTGCTCGGCCGCGGCCTTGTACTTCTGGTATTCGAGCAGCCGTCGGATGAGCTCCTCGCGGGGATCCCCGCCTTCCTCGCCGTCTTCACCGGCAACCTCGAGCGGCTCCGGGTTGGGGACCAGCTCGCGCGCCTTGAGGTAGGCGAGCGTCGCCGCCATCACCAGGTACTCGGCCGCGACCTCGACCGACATCGCCTGCATCGCCTCGAGGTGTTCGAGGTACTTCTCGGTGATGAACGAGATCGGCAGTTCGACGACGTTGATCTCGTGCGTCTTGCAGAGGTGCAACAGCAGATCGAGCGGGCCTTCGAAATCCGGCAGCTCGATGCGATAGGCCTCGCTCGCCGGAATGTCACTGGCGAATTCGTCTCCGCCCCCTGCGCCCCCTCCCCCGCCGCTGGCGGCTGTCTCCGCCGGCGGCCCTGCGCTCATAATCCCGCTGCTCCCCGAACCACGGACACCCACACATCGATGATCGCGTATCCGGGCGCCATCGCCCAGCCCAAAACGGGGGTCGCGATCATCAACCCCAGCAGGATGAGAAAGCCCCAGCGCGAGAGGAACTCGATCACCCCTTGCATCGATCGCGGCAGGACCCACGCCAGCACCGCCCCACCGTCGAGCGGGGGGATGGGCAGAAGGTTGAAGAAGAGAAGGATCAGGTTGAGCTGGACCAGGTAGCGGATCAAAGCCTCCGCGATCCCGGTCGACATGACACCGAAGCGCAGGGCGACGACGATGACCACCGACACGAGGAAGGCCATCACGAGGTTCATCGCTGGCCCAGCGACCGCCACGAGCATCGACCCCGTGGGACGCGACAGCCGCCGCGTGTAATTGGACGGATTGGTCATCACCGGCCGCCCCCACCCGAACATGCCTCCGCCCGCCATCGACATCAGGATCGGGAAGAGCAGCGTCCCGACGGGATCGATGTGGTGAATCGGATTGAGGGTGAGCCTTCCTTGCGACTGGGGGAGCGAATCACCCATGCGCGAAGCCGCCCAGGCATGCCCGAATTCGTGCACGCTGACCGACAACACCAGCGCGATCAGGAAGAGGAGAGCGTTTTTCCAAAGATCGATGGATTCCAAAGGTCCGCCTGGGCAGGGAAAAGGGCCCCTACGGGTATAGCCGACCGGATCCGAGAGCGTCAACGAACCGGCCTGACGATGAACGTACCCCCTTGAAGCCCGTACGGCGACGCACCGCTGCTAGCCGCGGCCTAACGGGACCGCGGATGGTGCTTGTCGTAGACGTTGCGCAGGTGCGCGCGCGACAGGTGGGTGTAGACCTCGGTCGTCCCGATGTCTGCGTGCCCGAGCATCGCCTGCACCGCCCGAAGGTCGGCGCCTCGCTCGACCAGGTGGGTGGCGAAGGCGTGGCGCAGCTTGTGTGGCGAGAGCGCCTTGCGGATGCCTGCCGCCCGGGCGTAGCCGCCGAGCAGCTTCCAGAACCCCTGCCGGGTCATGCCACGGCCCAGGTGGGTGAGGAACAGCACGTCGGTCGGTCGCACCGCACGTTTGCCTCTGCCAGGCGTGAGGAAGACAGGCCTCACGGCATCGACGTAGTTTCGCAGGGTCTGCAGCGCCACCTCCCCCACCGGCACGAGCCGCTCCTTGCGCCCCTTGCCGAAGGCCACCAGGTAGCCGGCCTGGAAGTTGACCTGCGCCATGCCGAGCCGGACCAGCTCGGAGACGCGTAGCCCTGTGGCGTAGAGCAGTTCCAGCATGGCGCCGTCGCGGGCACCCCGAGGCGTACGCCGATCCGGCGAAGCCAGCAGCGCCTCGACCTCGGCCAGAGTGAGCACCGAGGGGAGCTTTCGGCCGTAGCGAGGCAGCTCGATGTCCTCGGTCGGATCGGCTGAGATCAGACGTTCGGCCTTGAGGAAGCGGAAGAACATACGCAGGGTCGTCAGCCGGCGAGCTTGTGAGCGCGCCTGCAGAGCTTCCGCGGCACCGGCCAGGTAGTCGAGCAACTCGAGACCGCGCACACCGTCCGCCCGCCGCACGCTCTTGGCATCCATGGCGCGCGCGAAATCGGCAAGGTCACGGCCGTAAGCGGTGACAGTGTTGGGCGCGAGCTGCCGCTCGACTTTGATGTGGCCCAAGAAGCGCTCGCACGCTTCGTCGATCGACGTCGATGCCATCTCCGAGACGACATCGTCCCTCGCCGTGCTCGGGTGCCGCAAATTTTTACCAAAGTGGGCTTCGCGCGGCGGCCGTCACCCTGGCTCTGACTTCGCGACCAAGATTCCACCGGGTTTTCGCTTTGTGGCGGTTTTTCGCCGTGGCATGTTCGCGCCGGGATCAACGCATGGAGCCCCTCGACATTCGCATCTCGGGCCGCCGCCTCGTCGTCGACGTCGCGGGCACGGGCATGCCTTGCGTTCTGCTCCATCCGTTCCCGTTCCATCGGCGCTACTTCGCCGGGCTCACGCCGCGACTGACCCGCGCCCGCACCATCGTTCCCGACCTGCGCGGCTTCGGTGATTCCGAGCTCGGCGGGCCGTTCTCCATCGCCGATCTCGCTGACGACGTGGCCGCGCTGCTCGACCATCTCAAGATCGACCGCGCGGTGGTCGGTGGCGTGTCGATGGGAGGCTACGTCGCCCTCGCCTTCGCCGCTCGTCATCCCCGCCGCCTCGCCGGTCTCGTGCTGGCGGACACCCGCGCTGGCGCCGATGGTGAGGCTGCGCGCGCGAACCGGCAGGCGGATCTGGACCTCGTCTCCAGCGAGGGCGGAGCGGCGCTGATTGCCAAGCAACTTCCCAAGCTGCTGTCGCCCTCGGCGAGCGACGCGCAAAGAGAGGAAGTCCGCGCGCTGGCCGAGACCCGCAGCGAAACGTTGACCGCCGCCATCGCAGCTCTGCGTGACCGGCCGGATCGCCAACGGGAGCTCCCCGCCATCACCTGCCCCGCCCTGGTCATCGTCGGCACCGAAGACGTCATCACGCCGCCGGCCGAGGCCGCCGCGATCGCCACCGCAGTGCCCCGCGCGGTGCTCGTCGAGCTGCCCGGCGTGGGCCACCTGGCCAACCTCGAGGCGCCACAGCCCTTCGCCCAGGCCATCAACGGCTTCGTGGCACGCGCACACGCCGAGATCTCTGCGCCGAGAAGTTAGGTCTCTCCCCTTGCCGCGGCGGGAAAATTCCTTGCTGGGCCGACGGCGCCGTTTAGACTCAGGTTGTACTCGATGTCGCCGCTCCCGCTTCGGAGGCCGCTTCGCCCACCCGGTGAATCGCCTGATCAAAGCCCCGCTGATCGCTCCGGAATCCGGCTGCGTCGCTTCGCCGGCCCCGCAGGATATGTCGGCGCCCTGTCGCACCTGCGCATCGCTCACCTCACCGACCTGCACGTCGGGCGGGTGACGCCTTATGAGGTCCAGCGCCGAGCGGTCGCGATCGCGAACGCACAGAACCCCGATCTGGTCGTCATCACCGGCGACTTCGTGTGCCACAGCCAGCTCTATCTGGACCAGCTCACTTCGCTGATGCGTGAGTTCAAGGCGCCGGTCCTTACCGTGCTCGGCAACCACGACTACTGGGCGGGTGCGGGAGAGGTTCGGCACGCGCTCGCACGCGGAGGCGCGGAGGTGCTGACCAACCAGCACACGACGCTGACCCTGCGCCACCAGAAGCTGCAGGTGGTCGGCCTCGACGATGCCTACACGGGTCACGCCCGACGCGACGAAGCGGTCAAAGGGCTGCGCAAGGATCTGCCGACGCTCGGGCTCTCTCATATCGCCGAAGAGGCCGACGGCCTCTGGCGCCACGGCGTGCCGCTGGTCCTGGCTGGGCATACGCACGGGGGGCAGGTGACCTTTGCACGCCTGCACGAGATCGCGCTCGGCAAGATCGCCGGGCACAGGTACGTGCACGGGCTTTACGGCAGCCGCACGCCCGCGGAAATTGCGGGGGCCCCGCTCGGCGCGGTCTATGTGGGCGCCGGCATCGGCATCGGCGCGGCGGTCATGCCGTTGCGCCTCGGCGAGCGCGGCCAGCGCGAGGTTACGATTTTCGAGCTCGGGCAGAGCCCTGGCTCCTTTGCCGAGCCGCACGCCGAACAGGCCGCGCTGCTCGGCCGCAAGCCGCCGCCATGGCTGACCGAGAAGCGCGCGGCCGCCGTGGCCCGCAAGAAGGAACGCCGCGCCCGCAAGCGCACGCGGGAGTGGGAAGCGCTCTAGCGTCCACGGGCGGCTAGCCCCGGAACGCGGCAGTTGGCGCCGTCCTCACGCGGCGGCGGGTGACTTCAGGATCTCGAGGACCTCGCCGGCGATCTTCTTGGCCGCCGCGACATCGCCGCTGGCGACCGAGATGGCACCGACGACGGGATGGCCACCGCCGCCATATCGTTCGCAGATGGCGGCGATGTTGTGCGTGCGTGGGACTTTGGTCCACGGGTTCGAACCGACAGAGATCTTGACCTTGCTGCCCGCCATCAACGTGGTCACCGAGTAGCGAACGTCGGGACGCAAGTAGTAGACGATGAACTTGTTGAGGCCGCCAACGGTCTCGCCGGTGAGGTCCGTCACCGCCACGTCGTCGTCCACGCGGATCACCCGCTTGACGGTCTCGAGGTTGCGCGCGTGCTGGGTCAAGATGGGCCCGAGCGGCTCTTTGACATAGGCCTCTTCGGCGATGGTGCCGAGCGACTTCGACACCAGGTCTTCGATGAAGCGGACCGCCAGCGCCGGATCGCGATTGTTCTCGACCCAGGTCATGAGCCGAAGCGCGGGCTCCTTGAGCTCGACCGGCATCTGCGGGTTGGGGAACAGGGCACCGTCGATGATCTCGGCCCATTCGATGAGCTCGGCGACCGGCCCCACGTCGAAGCCGAACTTTTCGGCGAGGGTGCGAGCGAGGAAGCGGGCGCAGCTGCGCGCCTGCGGGTCGTAGTGTTTACGGCCGCTCGCGTCGGCCCGAAAATGGGCTTCGTCGCCGGGCTCCTGGAACGCCGAGACGTGATGATCGAACCACCACCCGAGCCGGGGATCCTGGGAGTAGCGAAAGTCGACACAGACGTTCTCGTCGCCGTCGAAAAGGTTGGCTGGGATGGCCGGCCCGGCCCCCTTGTGCTCGAGGGGTGCGTAGGCGACATCGAGTGGCCCTTTGGCCAATTGCTCTCGGTAAAACCGAGCAAAGAGCCCGGCCGAGCTCGAACCGTCGAAGCAGTTGCCGTGATAGAGGATCCGCAGGCGCATTGCCCTCCACCTTACCACCACTGCCAGGACCGTCACGGCGGGGGGGCGGCGCGGCGATTCTGCCGGCAGGCGGCCCGCCATTGATGGTAAAGAGTGCGGCAGCCATGTCCGAGTTCCTCCAAGACCTCAAGAGAAGCCACGACTGCGGCGCCCTGCGCGCCAGCGACGTCGGCAAGAAAGTCATCCTGTTCGGTTGGGTCGCCTCGCGCCGCGATCACGGCGGCTGTGTCTTCATCGACCTGCGTGACCGCGCCGGCTTTACCCAGATCGTCTTCGAGCCCTCGGTCAATCTGGAGGCGCACACCTTGGCCGGTGAGCTGCGCTCGGAGTTCTGCATCGGGATCACCGGTACGGTCATGGACCGCGGGGCTGGCCGCAACCCCAAGATCCCCACCGGCGAGATCGAGGTTCATTGTGATCGCCTGACCATCTTCTCGAAGTCGGAGACGCCGCCCTTCGAGATCACCGACAACGTCGACACCAACGAACAGCTGCGGCTCAAGCACCGCGCGATCGATCTGCGGCGGCCGAGCCTGCAGAAGAACTTCCTGGTCCGCTCGACCATTTACCAGACGACCCGCCGAATCCTCACCGACAACGCGTTCCTCGAGATCGAGACGCCGTTCATGGTGAAGTACACCCCGGGCGGCGCGCGCAACTTCCTGGTGCCCTCGCGGCTCAACCTGGGATCGTTTTACGCGCTGGCCGAATCGCCGCAGATCTTCAAGCAGCTCTTCATGGTGGCGGGC
>JANNNO010000508.1:0-6372 GCA_031398585.1 Myxococcales bacterium
CCGAAAAGCTCGTCGTGCCGAGCGCCGCCAAGCGGGCCTTGAGCTCGTCGAGAAATCCCGGCGGGAAGCCGGCATGCGCGAGCGCCCTGGCGCGCGGGTCGACGATGTCCTTACCCGTGCTGCCGGTCTCGCTGGCAACCAGCGCGCGGACCAGGCCGTCAGTGATCACGAATCCCGCCGGGACCGTCAGGCCCAGCGACGCCATCCTCGCTAGCCCACGAGCCTTGCCGCCGAGCTCCTCCGATTCGCCGAGCACAGCGAAAAGTTCACGACCAGCGGGCGGCGCGGACCTACTTTCCAAGCCTCCTAAGCATAAGGTATCGGCCGCGATCGTCTATGGTAACGACCTCATGGGTGGCAGGAGAATCTGGCTCGGCCTTGCGATCTCGCTGGGCCTGCACGTAGCGCTGGCGGCGAGCTTCGCCGGCGTTGCGGTCTTCCGCGGATGGCAAGCGGCGCGCGCGGTCGACATCGAGCTGACTTCGACCAGCACCGCCGAAGCGGAGCGACTTCCCTTTGGCCCCCCGCCGCCTCCGCCCGGGGCCGCTCGCAAGGCCGCTGCTGCTCGCCGCGCGCGCGCCCACAGCGCCAGCGAAGGGGTGAAGATCGCGATGGCCGATGCTGGGCCACCGGATGCCGGCGTCGGCGCTTCGGATGCTGGCGATGGCGGCGCTCACGATGCCAGCACCGACGCCCGCGGCGACGGCGGATCGCCCGATGGACGCGACGGCGGCGTGCGACGCCCCTCCGATGGTCGCATGGCGGGGCCCGCGGGTTCGCGTTTGACCGCGCTCTTGCGCCTCGATCGGCTGCGCACGGTGCCCGATGCGCCGGCGACGATCGCGGCCGTCGACGGCCTTTTGCGCCATCTGCCGGATCGCCGCCGCCTGCTCGACGGGACGGGGCTCGATCTCTATCGCGACTTCGATGCGCTCTTCATCGCGACGCCCAATCCGCTCGACGATGCGGTCACCTTTCTGGTAGTGCGCCACCGCTTGCCCGAAGAGCAGCTGATGGCGGCGCTCGGCCGGGGCGCCGAAGCAGCAGGCCGCCCGATTGTCTGGCGCAACGAAGGGGGCCGTCCCATCGGTGTGCGTTCCGCGCGGCGAAGCGAAGGGGATGCGGGGCGTGCAGCGGCTTCTTGTGGAGCGTGACGATCGCATCTTCGTGCTCCCGCAGCGCGGCCTCGTGGTCATGGCGCCTCCGGCCTACGCCACTGCGCTGCTCGGGCGGCGCGCGGGCGCTGCGGTCGACGCGGGACCCCAGAGGCCACCGGAGCTGCGCTGGAAGGAGCTGGTGGCCTCGATCGACGCGGAGGACGGCGCCATGCCCGACGACGCCATCTTGATGATGACCGCCAGCCAGCTCGTCGGTGGTCGCCGCAGGGGCGGCGGACCGGAGCTTCCCGCGACGGGGCCGAACGGTCTGCCGTTGCCGCAGTACCTGACGCTGTTCGCCGGTGCGCCGGCGGGGGCGTTCCTCGAGCTCATCGGACAGTTCGAACGCGACGCCGACGCGGCCTCGTGGATCACCGCCTGGCCCGGCTGGAAGCAGACCCTGCTCGGCAGCCCGCTGTTGCTCCTGTCGGGCTTTTCGCCCATCGTCGCCCGCGCTGACATGCGCCAGGAAGACAACGCGGTCATCCTCCGAACCACCGGCAGCGGGATCGAGCTGCGGCGGGTGCTCGGTACCATCGGCAACCTGATCGGCGGCGGCCGACGATGAAGCTCAATCTCCCAACCAAGCAGCGGCCGTTAACGCTGGTCGCGGTCCTGCTGGCCGTCGTCTTCGGGCAACACAACCTGGCCGTCGCGCAGGACGAGGTCGTGCAAGGTGGCGCCGAGCTGCGCAGCGTGACCATGGCCGAGGGCAACCTCGAGATCATTGCGCCCACCGTGATCAACCTCGAGCCCGGCCGCTTCGCCTCGCCGGTCAGCGTTCCGCTCGACGTCTATTACGGCTTTTCGCGCGCGTTGACCGTAGGTCTCAGCCACAGCAACGGGACCGTGCAAGGGGTCGGCTTTTACGGACTTCAGCAGGGCGTCTGCCTCAGCGGCGAAGCGAGTTGCGAGCAGCGCGCTTACAAGAACATTGGCTTCGACGCTCTTTACCGATTGCTCTCGGGCGTGGTCCAGCTGGCGGGCCACGGTGGCATCGACATCCGGTCGTTCACGTCTTCCGCGCTCTACTTGCGGGCCGGCATCGTGGCCAAGGCACCTCTGGGCGTCGACGTCGCCATCCTGGCGGATCCGCGGGTCAACCTGGTGGTGGGAGGGCGCAACGATCGCCCCGATGAGCTCAGCCTGCCGATCGGTGTTCAATTCATCACCGACCTCGGCATTCGCGTGGCGGTTCAGACCGGCCTGCACGGCTTCATCACCGACTACGCGGATACCTTCTCGGGCGCGTTGGGCGTCTTGAGCTCCGTCGGTGTGAACGAGAAGATGGAGGCCTTTGCGTCGCTCGTGATGCCCAAGCTCTACGGCGCCGTCCGCACCTTCGACGAACGCATGGTCGTCTTCGGCGTGAACGTTCGTCCGTGATCGATCGCTAGCCGCTAGCTCTTCTTGCGAAAGCCTGGGTCGTCCTTGACCTCGTCCATGGTCGTTCGCAAGGTGCCGCCTGTGTCGCTGGCTCTCACACCCGGCGGACGCGCCCACGGGATCTCGACCAGCTCGTGGTCGGCGCCGACCTCCCACATGTAGCGAGAGAACATCGGCACCGCGAGCATGAAGGCGGCGTCCTTGGCCCCCAGTGGCCGTTCGCGCTTGTCGTCGCCGATCCACGCGGTCGTCATCCAGCGCGAGGTGTAACCGACGAACCAGGTGTCCATCGTCGCGCTCGACGTGCCGGTCTTGCCAGCCGCCTTGATGCCGGTGTTGCGTAGGGCGGGGTTGTGGCCGTCGGTGACCACCCGGCGCAGCAGCTGCGACGTGAGCCAGGCCGTGCGCGGCGGAATCACCGTCTTGGCGCGCTTGCCGGCAACGGCGACCAGGCGATCCAGCCGCGCCGACGGTGTGCCCATCGGATCGGAGGGAGCGCTGTTGTCCTCGAGTATGACGCCGTGGCGATCCCGCACGCGCCGAACGTAGATCGGATCCGACAGCGATCCGTTCTTGGCAAACGCCGAGAACGATCGGGTCAGCTCGTCCATGCGCACGCACGATGCTCCCAGCGCCAGCGCCTGGTCGGGGATGATCGGCGTGGAAAAGCCGAGCCGACGCGCCCAGGCTTCGACTTCCCTGCCGCCCACCAGCTTGAAGTGCTGCACGCTGGGCCCGTTCTTCGACCAGACCAGCGAGTACTCGAGCGTGACCTGATATTCGATCGTGTTGTTGAGGTTGGTCGGGATCCAGACCTCGCCCGTGATCGGATCGACCTCGGCGCGCGGGATGTCGTTGAGGAGCGAGTCGTAGCCGTACCCGCGATCGAGCGCGAGCGCGTAGTAGATCGGCTTGTAGGTCGACCCGGGCTGACGACAGGCCTGGACCACGCGGTTGAACTCCGAGCGATCGAAGTCCCCACCACCGGCCATCGCCACGACGTAGCCGGTGTCGTGGTCGTAGCTGAACAGCGATCCCTGAACGCGCGGGGTCTGCTCGAGCTTGACGGTGGCGGGGCCATCCGGTGGTGAACGGCCCTCGTAAGGCGCCGCCCAGATCACTTCGTTTTTGGGGTCGTAGGTCCAGTCCGAAAAACGCTTGCGGCTGCTCTTGTGGGTGTTCGAGACCCAGACCACGTCGCCCTTCTTGAGCACCCCGGCGGTCGAATCCAGCAGCTTGCCGTTGGTTGCGTCCTTCAACGAAAACGGGACGGCCCATTTCATGTGCGCCGAAGGCAGCTCGTAGATCTTCTTGCCGACGCGCACCTGGGCATCGCCGCCGCTGCTGCTCTCGACGATGCCGAGGTAAAGGCGCCCCTCGGCCAGCGGTTCGTTGCCGTAGCGTTCGCCCATCTTGGCGCGGAAGAGATCCGCCGCCGCGCCCGACAGCCGCGCCACCGGGCCGCGCCAGCCCTGGCGCTTGTCCAGCTTGCGCAGCGAAAAGCCGACGTTTTCCTGCGCGGAGGCATCGACCCAGGGCAACAGCGTGGTCTCGATCTCGAGCCCGCCTTCCCAGAGCATGCGATCGCCGTAGCGCTTGGCGATGTCGCGCCTGACGTGTTCGGCGAAGTAGGGAGAGCGCTCGCGGAAGAAATCGGGCGGGGGACGCAAGGTGACCGGTCGGGCCTTCCAGCTGGCAGCGTCCTGCGCCGAGATCACGCCCGAAGCGGCCATCGCCGAGAGCACCTGGTCGCGCCGGTTCTTCGATCGATCCAAGTAAGGGATGGGAGCGAAGCGGCTGGGCGCGCGCGCAATGCCCGCGATGGTCGCCATCTCGCCGAGGTCGAGCTCGTCGATGCTCTTGTCGAAATAGCGGCGGGCGGCGGCGGCCACACCGTGCGCGGTCTGCCCAAGAAAGATCTGATTGAGATAGAGGGTGAGGATCTCCTCTTTCGAGTAACGAGCCTCGAGCCGCCGCGCGAGGATCGCCTCGGGGATCTTGCGCAGAAAGCTGCGCGCGAAGAACAGATCTCGTTCGAAGAACGACTTGGCCACCTGTTGGGTGATGGTCGATCCGCCCTGAGCGACCTCACCAGCG
The DNA here is from genome assembly GCA_031398585.1 of Myxococcales bacterium. Taxonomy (GTDB): domain Bacteria; phylum Myxococcota_A; class Polyangia; order Fen-1088; family Fen-1088; genus JANNNO01. Next base: position 4,641 of record JANNNO010000508.1, read on the forward strand.
CGCAGGTTGGCGAGCGCGGCGCGGATGATGCCGCGGTAATCGAGGCCGGCGTGCTCGAAGAAGCGGCGATCTTCGATCGCCACGAAGGCCTGCACCAGCAGCGGCGGCACCTGTTCGGACTTCACGATCTCGCGTCGCTGCGTCGCCCAGTCGGCCAGCAGCGTACCGTCCCAGGCACGCAGCACAGTCGATTCGGCCGTCTCCTGCACGTAGCGATCGATGCTGGGAAGGGGCGGGATGCGCGCGGCGAAGTAGCCGTAGGTCGCGGCGCCCGCCAGGACCGCCAGCCCGCCGACACAGAGGATCCCGAAGGCGTAGAACTTCACCAGCCAGTGGATGAAGCCGCCGTCCGACGGATTGATGACCTCGACGCGGGAGAACGGAGGCAGAGACTCGGGCGGATGCCACCACACGGCGGGCACTTTACAACGGGTCACCCGATGCGGCCGCCGCGGGTCGGGGGCCCGCGAAGGAAATTTCGATCGAGGGCGGGGGCATAATACAGCGCGTTGCGAAGGCGGCCCGGCGAGCGAAGCGGCGGAATGAAGGGGCGCGCCGCGCATCGGCTGCAGGTCGGCCGCTCCGTCGCTGCTAGGATGCCGCCTTCATGGATCTGTTCGAGCGAGCCGCGGGCCGGCGCGGTGAGACTGCGGACCGATCCCGCGACGAGATCGTCGAAGGCACCCTCGAGCGCATTGTCTTCGCGGGGGCGGGCGGCGAGTTCACCGTCGCTCGGCTCAAGGTCGAGGGCAAACGCGAGTTCGTCACGGTCGTCGGCGCCTTGATGGGGGTGCCGGTCGGCGCGCGGTTGCGGGTGGTCGGGCAGACCGAGGCCAATCCGAAGTTCGGCCCGCAGCTGCGGGTCGCCAGCTTCACCGAGATTGCGCCCGCCACGGTCGAGGGCATCAAGCGCTACCTCGGCTCGGGGCTCATCAAGGGCATCGGTCCCGAGTTCGCCTCGCGCATCGTCGCCACGTTCGGGGTGCGCACCCTCGAGATCCTGGATGCCGAGCCACAACGGATCGCCGAGGTCTCCGGCATCGGCCGCGTGCGAGCGACCGCGGTCAAGGAGGCCTGGGCGGCGCAGCGAGAGATCCGCCGCGTGATGGTCTTTCTGCAGGGTTACGGCGTCTCGCCCGCGTTCGCCGCGCGCATCTACAAACGCTACGGGGCGGCGGCCATCGCGCGCGTGCGGGAAAATCCCTATCGGCTCGCGTTCGATGTGTGGGGCATCGGTTTTCTTTCCGCCGACCGGCTGGCGGTGGCGCTCGGCATCGCCAAGGACGCCGAGGTTCGCGTGGAAGCCGGCGTTCGCCACACGCTCGACGAAGCGGGCAGCGGGGGGCACTGCTACATGCGCCGGCGCGCGCTGGTGGAAGCCGCGGCGGCGCGCCTCGAGATCGATCCCGCGCTGGTCGAAGGCGCCATCGATCGCCTGGGCCGCGCCGGAGAGGTCGCCATCGAAGCGCTGCCCGACGCCACCGACACGGCAGTCTTCGAAGCCGGCCTTTACCGAGCCGAGCGAACCGCGGCGGCCGAGCTCTTGCGTCTTGCGGACGCCGAGGCGGTGCAGATCGGGACCTCACAGGACGAGATCGATGGCGCCATCGCCGACTACGAAAGGGTGGCGAACCTGTCGCTCGCGCGGCAGCAGGCCGAGGCGTTGCGTGCGGTCCTGCGCTCTCAGGTCGTCGTCATCACGGGCGGGCCCGGCGTCGGCAAGACCACCATC
>JANNNO010000530.1:0-3078 GCA_031398585.1 Myxococcales bacterium
CCCTTGCCTTTGAGAAAGAGCACCGGCTTGCCGTTGAACGCGACCTGATCGTCGAAGCCCGCGCCGGCGGCGCCGCCGGCATCTACACCGTCGGCTGACGAGGTTGGCGAGCGCCGCGATTCGAGCTCCCGATCGACGACGGCGGGATCGAGGTAGGCGCTGATGTCACGGCTTGCGTCGACACGTCCGGTGTTCTGCACAGGCATGGGGATCTCCTCCAGCGCCCAGCAGGGGGCGCAATGTTGCCTTCGCCGATCCGGCCATCGAGGCGCGGAAAGTGTCGGCGAAAGTCAGGAGTCTTCGGGGCGACGCAGAGCAAGTTGCGCAGCCGCACAAAGAAAAATATTCGCACACGCGCACCGGCAGGAACCCCGCCTCGCGCGACAGACCTGGGATCGGAAGATCCCTACGCGGCGATCAAGACGCTTCTTTGATCTCGCGCGCGCTGATGCCGAGCAGATACAAAATCGCGTCGAGCCCGGCCCCCGAGATCGAAGTGTCGGCCGCCTCGCGCAGCTTGGTCTTGGCGTGAAAAGCGATGCCGAGCCCCGCCTTCTCCAGCATCAAGATGTCGTTGGCACCGTCGCCCACGGCGATCACCTGATCGAGGACCACCCCTTCGAGCTGCGCGATGATCTCGAGCAGCTCGGCCTTTCGCTGGGCGTTCACGATCGGCCCGACCACGCGACCGGTCAGCTTGCCCGCTTCGATCTCGAGATTGTTCGAAAAGGCGTAGTCAACCCCCAGCCGTCGTTTCAGCGCGTCGGCGGCGCGAGAGAAACCGCCGCTGATGATGGCGAGGCGATAGCCGAGGCGCTTGAGCACCGAGACCAGCGTCTGAGCGCCGTCGGTCAGTGGAAGCTCACTCGAGATCCGATCCAGCACCGCCGCATCGAGGCCCTTCAACAAGGCGACCCGCTGCCGCAGGGATTCGTCGTAGTTCATCTCACCCGACATCGCGCGCTCGGTGATGGCGGCGACTTCCTTGTGCACGCCCGCGGCGCGCGCCAGCTCGTCGATGACCTCGATCCGAATGAGGGTCGAATCCATGTCCATCACGACGAGGCGCTTGGAGCGGCGATAAAGCCCCTCGCGCTGCAACGCCACGTCGAACGATGAACGCATCGCCACCCCGAGCAGCGATCGCTTGAGCCGCTCGGCATCACCTGGCGGCGAGAGCCTGGCGTGAATCTCGAGCGATGCCAACGAGCCCTCCGAAAGGCGCGAGATCTTCTCGATGTTGGCGCCTTCGGCCGCCAGAGTTGAAGCGACTGCGTGGATGTGCGAAGCGCCAAGCGAGTCCGCAATCGCCGTGATCACGTAGCGCTGCGTGCCGGGTGGGCCCTGGTCGTCGGACGAGACGCCGGGGGCGACCGGCTTGAAGTCGAGATCCATGTCGAGCTGCTTGGCCGAAAACAGCATCTCCTTGAGCACATCACTGGTGCGAGGCAAGTCGATCAGCAGGCACAAAGTGAGCTGGCCCTGAACCACCACCTGTTCGATGTCGAGCAACGGGGCGCCCTTGTCGACGAGGATGCTCGTGAGGGTGGCAGTCACGCCCGGACGGTCGGGACCGGTAACGGTGACGAGGACGCGTTCGGCGATCGGATCGGACTCTGGGGTCGGCACGGCGCGGGAGTTTAGTGATCGCGCGCGTGAAAACAACGATTGTCCGGCCCAGAAAACACGAAAGCCCCGCGGGTTCGCCGCGGGGCTTCGTCCGGCCTCATCAGCCGGTAGAGTCAGACTCGATTACTCGAGCTCGTTGACGACCGTCGGGGCGCCGCCACCGACCACGTCGCCCGTGGCGCCGATGCCGCCGAGACGGGTGAAGACCGCGTCGGTGCCATCGCAATCGAGGTCGCCCGTCGCCGTCGCGGTGAAGGTACGGCCCGTCGGGTCAGCGTCCCACGCCGAGGTGTAGTCGGGGCGGTAGTTGTACGGGTCGGGGATGGAGAAGTTGAGGGCCACCCAGGTAGCACCTTCGTAGCGAGCGTCGTTGCCGGGGCACTTGTCGCCATCGGCGCCGCAGCAGGCGTTGCCGCCCGTGCCGGTCGTGACGTCGCCCGAGGTCGCCGGGAACTGCTTGGGCAGCGCAACCGCGCCGGTCGCAGCCTGCGTCATGTGATCCGACTCGTAGTACGCAACCGACCCAGCCCAGAGCTTGGTCAGGTGACCCGCAGCTTCAGCCGTACGCGACTTCTTCACGTAGCGGGTGAAAGCCGGGATCGCGATGGCGGCCAGGATGCCGATGATCGCGACGACGATCATCAACTCGACCAGCGTGAAACCTGCATTCTTTTTGCGCGCGATCTTCATCATGGGAAACAGCCTCCTCTTTCCTTCGATCGAGGGCGGCCCGCCCTCACGTTTCCCAGAGGTTGCAGCGGTCGTGCCAGGCGCTTCGCTGCTCCTCGTGATGCGGTCCTCGCGGCTCAACCCCGCAGCGAAGCTGGCTTTCGCCAGACAGCTGCCCCCGAACCGCCAATTTTTTGGCAGCCGTAAATTGGCAGCCGGCCCACAAAACGGCAGGAGCCTTGTGCCGCTTTTGGGCGCCGGCCGGCGCAGCGTGGGCCAGAAGACGGCTCGTCTTCGACAGAAGGAATCTTGGCCCCATGGCGTCAGTTCAGGGTGGCGTCCTGGTATCGGTTGCGAAACGATGGGGGCTGTCGGGTTTGTGCGTACTCCGAGGATGAAGTAGTATCTTGGGCCACCTTTTACTAGCCGCTTTGAAAGTGACGCGCCTATGATTCAATCGACTCGTTCCACCGCCGGACGCGGCGGCAGCGCTTCTGCCTGGATTGCCGCCTGCGCCGTGTTGTTGGTCGTCGCCAGCTGCCGCGGCTACGTCCCTCCGCCTCCGGACCCGAACAGCATGGGAGGCACCACGGGAGGTACCGGCGGCAACGAGCCGCAGGCGGGCGGTCAGGGCGGACAATCCACGGGCGGCACCGGCGGCGGAATGCAACCCGAGGTCGGGCCGCCGCCACCTGACACGAACCGCCCTCCCGACACCAATTCGGTCAACTGCGGTCTGCCCGGACTCGGCTGCTGCCCTGGGAACCGCTGCTTGAATGG
>JANNNO010000543.1:0-13230 GCA_031398585.1 Myxococcales bacterium
AGAGACGAGGCGCGGCCGACCTTCGCGTACAGACCGAGATCCGTGACGTTGGCGAGCACGCGGCGTGTCCAGGGGCGGACCTTGCCTTCGTCATCACGCTCGTGGCGGGTGGAAAGTTCGGCGAGGAAGACGCCGGGCTTGCCCGATCCGCAGAGCGTGGCGAGATCGAGCCCGTCGTCTTGCCATTGGTTGCGCGCGCCCGCGGGCTTCATGGCCTGCGTGTGTGCGCCACCGAGACGCTTCCAGTCGATGGCGGCGGCCTTTTCGGTCTGCCAGTCGGCGCCGTCGCCCCCCGGTCCGGCCAGCACGGCCGCCAGCTCCGCCTCCGGTACCGCCGCACATTTGAGATCGTAGGCCGGTAGGTTGCGTGTCGAGACCGGAAGCTTGCCGGCGGCCCCTTGCGCAGATCGCTCTACGACGGAGGCGCCGGTCGGTACGACGAGGCGAGCCGAAGCATCCCCGGTGCGCAAAGCGTGCTGCGCTCGTGTTGGCAATGACTGCCCGAACTTGTCGACGAGTCCCGGCTCGACCACGACCAGGTAGCGGCTGCGGGGCTCGAGATCCCCTGACCAGCGAAACTCCGTGCCCATCCAGTTGCCATCGAAATCGGCCGGAAGGCTCTTGCCGTCCTTCTCGAGCCGGAGCTTGCTGCGCACCTGCTCGTGCACCATGGGTGTGGCGAAGGTGATCTTCACCATGACTCCATCCGCGGGGATCTCGCGCTCGCCGCTCGGGCTGACCGAGATCACGCGTGGATCTCCGTGGGTGGCGAATCGCTCGTCGTGATCCTTGGCCAGCCCCTCGCCGCCTCCGGCCGGGCGGAAGTCGGCCCCACAGCGGAACAGATAATTCGTTGCCTTCTTCAACGGCTCGGCCGAGGTCACGCGCAGGCGACGGGCTGCCCCGTCGTCACCGGCACCGTCGTCGCTCGGGCGAGCGGGCTCGGGCGCGATGACGGCGTTGATTCGATCGCCGAGGACCTCGGCGGCATCGGCTTTGCGAGATCGGGGATAAAAGCCACAGCCCTGCGCCGCCGTGACGTCCACCGGGAGCGACGCGCGCAGCTCGATGATCGGTCGCGAGGGCTGAAACGGTTCGAACCCTTGGAAGCGGACCCGTTCGAGACGGATGCGATCGAAGACGAAACGATGGGGCTTGCGAGACGCCTGCGATCTCCGGTGGCCCGGCAACACCGCCAGATCGTCGGCGAGGCGGATGGTGTAGGCGCGCGACGGCGTTGGTTTGCCAGCTGGCAGGAAGGCCAACGTCCGCGCGTCCAGCCAACGAACCTCGCCCGCCCAGGGCGGCTCGATGAGGAGAGCGGCGCCGCCGAGCACCCGCCCGATGCTCTCGGGTGGTGCAATGGCTCGGTCGAATACGAACCGAATTCCGTCGCGCCCGCCACCCTCGTCGACGTCGCTGGCAGCCGGCCGCACCTGCACGATGTCGACCTCCACCACCGCCGGCCCCGCCCCCTTGCCACAGGCGAAAGCCAGCACACCACCGAGAAGTCCAACGAACGCCCGTCGCATGAGCGGAGCTTACAGCGCTCGCGCCCGGGGAAGGGTGGCTCGGACGGCGACGGCCCCTCACCCGACAGGGCCCTTCGGCCCCCGGCGACGAGGGCGAAGTGTGGCGCGGGTTAGCGGGGGGTGGGGCAGCCGTGGGTGGAGCCGCTGCGGTTTCCCCAGCCGTTGTTTTTCATGCGTAGCTCGCGGGCGCGCTCGGGGCCGAGCTGAGCGGCGAGCGCCTTTTCGAAGTCGTCGCCCTGGTTGGTCAGCAGGCGCATCATGCGCTCCAGAGGGGATCCGGGGGTGGTCGAGACCGGTGTCAGACCGGCTTTTTCGGCCGACAGCTGCCGCCAGACCTGTGGCGCTTCGCCCTCCGGTGACTTGGCCACGACCTCTTGCTTGATGCCTTCGGCGGACAGGTGGCGTGCGCCTTCTGCGTTGCCGGTCACCTCGACGTAGATCCGGCGCAGATCACCCAGCGTCTTTTGCGAGAAGGCTTTGCGGACATTGCCGACGATCTCGCGTTCGGCCTCGCTGAGCCCCAGGCGCTCGGCCTCGCGCGCGCTCAGCTCCTTGGTCTCGTCGAGCGGAGGGGCATCCCAGGCGAGGCCACATCGCTTGGCCCGTTCCAGCAGCTCCTCGCGCGTCGGCGTGACGAAGTCCTCTTCCTTGCGCATGCGTGGGCCCGACTCGCCTCCCCCTCCCCGCCCGCCTTCCTCCATCTCTCGCACTTTTTCACGCAGGCGTTCAAGCTCTTGGCGTTCGTCCGCGCCAAGCGCCGCCAGCTTGGGAGGGCCGATGCCAGCGCCCGCGTGCACGTCTGCCAACTTGCGTGTTCCCCCTCGCCCTGGCACCTCGATGCGCGGGCTCGTCCCTTCGTGAACCACCGCTCGCTGTCCCGGCTCGACGTCGACGTGCCCGTGGGCGTTGGAGAGACGCACGCGCCCCTCGTAGACCCCGACCATCACCAGGGCTGCGGCCGCCGCGCCGATGCCGCCTGAAACCAGAGCTCGCTTGTCGATCATGGCACTGACCTCCTGGGGAGTGACTTCCACTGCGAAACACGTTCCTTCGACCCTCACGACTCCGCCCGGCGTCTCCACCTCGAAGTCACTGCCGCCCCACCCGGAATCGACGCGATAAAAGACGCCCCCCGCCGTCTGAACCACACGCACGTTTCCTCTCGCCGCGCGCCAGCTCAGCCGCGCCCCCGGCTCGGCGACGGCCACGCCCCGCTTGCCGATCGTGATTGACCGCCGCTCATTGGTGGCGCTCTCGCCGACCTCGGCACTGTCGCCCGCTCGCCAGGCGAAAATCGCAACCGCTGCGGCGGCCAGCAGCCCGACCCCCGCGCCGATCCTCCCCAGCCGTCGCCGCGGTGGCGAACTCATCCCCGGCGCCTGCGCCACCACTCGTTCGGCAAAACTCTTGGGGGGCGACGGCGTCACCAGCAGATCGAAGACCGCTCTGTCGATCGGGGGCGGTAGTTCATCGTCACCGCTTCCCAGGTCATCCCGCTTCATGGCTGCCTCCAGAAATCACATCGCGAACCGCTGCCCGCGCTCGCGACAGCCTGGATTTCACTGTGCCGACCGGCACCCCCAGCGCTGCGGCCGCTTCCTCGTAGCCAAAACCCTCCGCATCGCAAAGCAAGAGGACCGCGTGCTGATCGGGATCCAGCGCCGCCAGGGCGCGCCCGAGGGCCAAGCGATCCGCGATGCGATCTCCCAGCCGCCCCGCACTCGCATCGCGGACATCGAGGGCTTCGTCCATCGTCGCCGATACCAGCCGCGGACGGCGCAATTCGTCCAGCACCGCACGCGTGGCGATGGTGAGAATCCAAGTCGACAGCCGCGCAGGCCCCGCGGGATCGAAACGCGGCAGCGAGCGCAGCACGCGCAAGAACGTCTCCTGGGCGAGATCCGCGACTTGCGCGCCCCGCCCCCGCGGCACCAGCATCCGCCCGACCATGGCGAAGACCGCTCGCTGGTAGCGCTCGACCAGCGCCTGGCGATCTCCGGCACGCCCAGCCTGGGCCCCACGGATCACCGCTGTCGTCAGCTCGTCGCCATCCGGAACCGGATGCTCGGCCATTGTCACCGCCACGAAGACGTTACTCGGCCCGCGACGGATTTTGTTCCAGGGGAAAGTTCGTGGCCGCGCCACGGCGCGCCGACGCGAGCCCGCCTAACGCAAGAGCAGCCAGATACCGACTGACGCCTGAATCACCGCGTTCCCCAGGAAGACGCGCTGAAACGGCCTCTTTATCGTCTTGTGCCGCAAGAGTCGCTGCGAGAGGTACGCCGCTACCGTGCCCCCAAACAGAGCCAGCCCATGCAGGACCACCTCGGGCACCCGCACGCGGGCGCGACCCGCCACCGCTTTGTCATAGGCATAAAGCACGAACGTGGCGAGGTTGACCCCGCCCAAGGTCGCCAGGCCGAGCGCCAGGAAATCGCGCTGACCGAATGAAAAGATCGCTGCCACGACCACCGCCACGATGGCGCCGGCCACGACAGCGAAAAGCGCCGCCGGGTTCACGAATTGCGGCCGCACGCCCGGCTGCCGCGGAAGTCCGGGTCGGCCGAGCTGACGGCGGAATCCCGCCCGCACACGTCGCGAGGTGACCGACCGACTGCTCAGCGCGACGCCGCGACCAGGCGGGCGTTCCCGGGCGCTCACGGGCGGCGGGTGGTTGACGTGAGGCGGACGCTTGCGCATCTTGCCGGGCAAAGGTCAGGGTTCAGATTCGATGGCATCGCACGTTCTCAGCGCCGGTCTGCTGCTTTTTCGTGGCCAGGGCGACGAGCTCGAGGTCCTCCTCGCGCATCCCGGAGGGCCCTACTTCCGCAACAAGGACGACGGTCACTGGAGCATCCCCAAGGGACTCCCCGAAGGCGAGGACGATCTGGCCGAGGTCGCCCGCCGAGAATGGAGCGAGGAGATGGGCCTGCCCGCGCCACCGCCTGACGCCCTCTTCCCGCTCGGCACGATTCAACAGAAAGGTGGCAAGACCGTGCACGCCTTCGGCTGTCGCGGGGATGTGCCGCCGGACTTTGAACCGCGGAGCAATCTGGTAACCATCGAATGGCCACCACGCTCGGGCAGGAAGGTCGAGATCCCGGAGGTCGACCGCGCCACCTTCTTCTCGCTGACGGACGCGCGCCGCAAGATCAAGGACGCCCAGGCGCCCTTTCTCGACCGACTCGTGGCGCACCTGGCGCAGACGTGAAACGGGCGGGTCCTCCGTCGCCGGAAGCCCGCCCATCTGCACGATTTGAACATCGGTCTCGCGCGGCGAACCGCCGAGACGCGCGCTCACCTCTAGAAGTAGAGGTGGGTCATCACGAAGAGACGCGGATCGAAGATGATTCCGAAGAGCGTCGTCGAGCTGGACGTGTCGGGCGCCATGCCCGGGTTGTCCGTCGAGGTCCCCGCATAGGTGAAGAACGGGTTGACCGCGTCGAGACTGAGCGACCAGTTGCTGGTGAAGTACCAGTCGATACCGAAACCCCACTCGAGGTCGAAGACCGTCGTGGTGCTGGTGGCGGGCATCGGGCCGCCCGGGTCACGCGACTGATACGCGAGCTCGAGGCCGGCCAGTGCCGACAGATCGAGATTGCCACGGCTGGCGAGCGCATAGCGGGCGCGGCCACCCACTGCGAACGTGTTCACGCTGCTGTCGACGGAGACGCCAGCGGCCTCGTTGGTCGTCTTGGCGAATTCCATGCGAACGCGTGGCTCGAGCATGAGCTGCGGCGTCAGGATGATGCGTGCGCTGACGTCGGTCGGCTTCCAGATGTCGATCGCACTCTCGCGGGCGGGCGTGGCGATGTCGTCGCGCTCGAAGACGTAACCAAAGCCGAGGCCGACACCGAGGGGCGCGGGCCGATAGGCGGCGCTCCCGTCGGCAGCCGGAACCGTCTCTTGCGCCAGGGCGGTGGTGGTCAGGAAGAGGCCGAGAGAGGTAACGGACAGGACGGCAAGACTCTTTCGCATGGAATCACCTCGTGGGAAGTTCGGGGCTTCGGGCAGCAGAGTAATTCGGGTCGGGGCCCTTGTGGAGTTTTCGAACATGTTTCGTCTATCCCCCAGGCGGGGGTTGACTCCCACGGGAAACTCGTGGCCCCAGAACGGACGTCCAGTCCCTCCCAACGACGGCTATCGAGGCGTGGCAGCCTTCGAGGGCCAGACCGCCTCGACGATCTCGTAGAGCTCCGATCGCACCAGCTCGCGCATCTTGGCGATACCCGGGTCGTTCGCCGCCCGTTCCGGCAGCGCGAGTGGATCTCGTCCCATGGCATCCCAGCTCGGAAAGACCGAAAGCACGCGGGCGTTGTAAGGCTCGGCTGAGCCCGCCGGAAGCGCCAGCTCTTGCACTTGCCACGAGGTGAGCTCGCCCTTGTCGACGCGAGCGGCGGCCAGCGATCGTTGCGCTCGTTCGAATTTGGCCCACGCCCGCGCCCTGTCGCCCGGGATCTTCAGGTAGTCGATCCTGAGGAATTGTCCCTTGCTCGCGCGGCCGACTTCCTCGACGCCTCGCCAAAGCTCGACCCGCATGAGGCGCGACGACTCGCCCAGCTTGGCGTACCACTGCTCCCGCGACAGCGTGACACCCGCCTTTTGGAAGAACGGGTCGACCGGACGCCGAGCCGTGGGAAAACCACGGTAGACATTCATCTGCATGTAGTCGCAGTTGGACGCCGCCCCGCTCGGGATCACAGCGTGGGCGAAGATCCAGCCGTCGATGTCGCCTTCGTCCGCACGCACCTGCATCGACTTGGCCGTCGCCGACAGCATGGTCGACTTGTAGAGCTCGCCCTTGCCCGCCACGGTATTCACACAACGAACCATCAGGTGTCCGTGCACGGCGCCTGAGGTGGCACGGCCAACGCTCGCGGGAGCCACCGCGTCCGCCACGCCCGTGGTCTTTCCGGCGGTCGACTGAGGAGCAAGCGCCGCCTGACCGAACAGGGCCGGCAAGAAGGCAGCGACGTACAACACGGTCAATGACATGGGGAACCTCTCTCTGTGCACGCGAACCGGGCTGAAACCGCGGCGATGATGGCATGAAAGGCGCCCGTCGCGCCTACATCGCCCCCGGTTTTGGGTGCTCTTTGCACCACCTTCTCAGAGGGCTTTCCCGGATTTGCGACCCGGACGCGACGATCTCCCTGCCTCGGTTCGCCAAGGCGCAGGTCCGTGCCCACACTTTCGGCAGGAGGCCCAGATGGCACAGCAATCCCCCCCGCCGGTCCGAAGTGGCGAAGACATCGATCGATGCGACATCCTCGACGTGCTGGAAGAGGCGGTCACCACGGGCCGCAAGGTGACCGTGCAATTGCGCGACGGACGTCAGTTCGTCGACAACGTGACGGACGTCGAGACCACCGACGGGCAGGACATCGCGCGGTTCAAGAGCGAAGGTGAGATCGCGGTCAACGACATCCGGGACTGCCTACGGGCCGAGGTCGCGGAACCGACTTACGACGCCAAGCTCGACGGCCCCTGAGCTCAGGGCGGCGGCGTTACGGACGCGTTGGCGTCGCCTTCGTCCCGTCGACCCGGCGGGTTGCTCTTGAAGATGCGAAACAGCCAGAGCAGCGCCGGAATGAGCACGAGGGTTCCCAGCACGCTGGCGCCGAAGACGACCTGAAGCGTCGGCTCGGGGGCTGCGGCCGCCCGCAAGGTGAGGTCGGGCGCGATGGCGTAAGGATGCTGCGCCACCCCCCACCCCAGCACCACGGTTCCCACGTGAATCACGGCAAGCGCGCGCGCCAGGCGATGGCGTCGCAGCCAGAGGGCAGCCAACGCTGCCAGCGCAACGACGGCCACGACCATCTGGAGGGCCGTCGACCACGACGCCGCGAAGAGCGCGTTCGCAAAGCGTGGGCTCTCGCGTTCGGCCGACAGTCGCACCACCAGCGACAACGCCCCCGCCACCAGTCCAGCGCCGATCGCGCGGCGGCGAAAGTCGTCGGCGAGCGCGCCGCTGCCAACCTCGGGCGTCGATGCGGCCTCTGCCGCTAGATAGACCGCGGCCAACCAGGCGTGCAGCGCCACCACGAAGAGCCCGACGGCGATCGGATAGACGCCCCACCAGGCGGACGTCGGTGCTGTGACGTCTCCGTCGGGCGAGACGCGCACTTGCCCTCCCGTCACCGCGGCCAGACTCACCCCGAGGAAAAACGGCGCCACCAGGCTCGCAATGCCGAAGATGCGGCCCCATCGCCGTGCATCGGCCGCGCCTCCCTGCCCGTATTGGCGAAAGACGAAGGCGGCGCCGCGCAGGACGATCCCGAGCAGCGCGAGTGACAGCGGCACCGGCAGCGCGACCCCGACGGCGGCGAACGCGGCCGGGAATCCCGAGAAGAGCAGCACCAGTACGAAGATCAGCCAGACGTGGTTGGTCTCCCAGATGGGAGAGAGGGCCGTCTCGATGAGGTGCCGCTGAGCCTCCTTGCGGGGTCCCGTGGCAACGCGATCCCAGAGGCCGGCGCCGAAGTCCGCTCCGCCCGTCACGGCGTAGATCGCAAGCGCCACCAGCGCGAGGCCGGCCACGAGATCCGGCCAACCGAAAGTCTCGCTCACGTCGGCACCCGGGCCCCGGCGAAGTCGTCGGGGAAGTCTTCCGCCAGCGTGGCGCGCACATGCCGGCCCAGCACCACGACGACCGTTGTCGCCAACAATAGATAGATGGAGGTAAAGACGAAGAGCCGCAGCCCCAGATAGGGCGCCGGTGTCACCGTGGCGGCCGTACGCAAGACGCCGTAAACCACGAACGGTTGTCGTCCCACTTCGGTAACCACCCAGCCCGCCTCGAGCGCGATGAAGCCCGCGGGCGCCGCCGCAATGGTCGCCAGCCAGAACCGCCGTCCCGTTGGGGGGCGCCGGCGAAGCCACGCGATGGCCACGAAGAGTGCGTACCCCGCCAGGGCCGTGCCAAGGCCCACCATGATCAGGAATGCGGGACGCACGAGCGGCGGCGGCACGTTGGCGCCAAACTCGTCGAGTCCCTTGACCACGGCATTCGGATCATTGAATGCCATCAGTGACAGGCCGCCCGGGATCTCGAAGGGTCCTACCGTCAGCGGCGCTCTTGCCTGCGTGGTCCGCAGCTGTTCCATGGCAGCGAGCTTGGCGGGCTGGTGGACAGCGACCTGTTGCCCGGCGTGGTGCCCAACGATCGGCTGCAGCAGGGACGTAGGGACCGCCATGACCAGCGCCAGCGTCAGCGCGTGGCGATGAAAGCGGCTTTGCGGCCGCCGCAGCAACGCGTACGCATGCACCCCGGCCACCGCCAGCCCCGTGGCCGCGTAAGAAGCGAGCTGCCCGTGAACGATCTCGTGGAAGGCAAAAGGCGTCTTGAAGGCGGCCCACGGATCGATGGAGACGAGCCGCCCCGCCTCGACCACGTGCCCCACGGGCGCGTTCATCCAGGCGTTCACGAACGTGACGAAGACCGCCGAGGCGAGCCCGCAGACCGCCACCCCCACCCCCGCCAGTAGATGCGCACGCGGCGACACGCGATCCCACCCGTAGAGATAGATGCCGAGGAAAATCGCCTCGAGAAAGAACGCGAAGCCCTCGAGCGAAAACGGCAGCCCCACGATGGGGCCCGCGAACTTCATGAAGCCGGGGAACAACAGCCCCAGCTCGAACGAGAGCACGGTGCCCGAGACCGCGCCGACGGCGAAGAGCACGGCGGTGCCCTTGGCCCAGCGTTTTGCCAGCGCTCGAAACGCCGGATCTCCCGTGCGTAGCCCGCGCCATTCCGCCAGCACCATCAAGACTGGCATCGCCACCCCGATCGACGCGAACACGATGTGGAAGCCGAGCGAGACCGCCATCTGCGTGCGCGCGAGCAGCGCTTGATCCATTGCCGTCTGTCATCCCACCGCCACGACGAGCGCGCCACTCGCTTTTTTCGACGAAAACGGCGTTCCACCGACGCGCGCATCGCAAGGTCACGACGCCCGCCTCGGTGTATGTTACGTGGCCATGCGCAAAGTGCTCGCTTCGTCCCTCTCCGTCACGTTGACGCTGGCCGCGGTCAGCGCCTTCGCCGCCGATCCCGCCAAGCCCGCCGCGGATCCTGCTGCCAAAGCGGCACCGGCAGAACCCGCGGCTGCCGCAGCCCCCGCCGTACCTGCGGCGCCGGCCAAGACGCCCAAGAAGGTGATGTCCCTCTTCAACGGCAAGGATCTCACCGGCTGGACGCCCGACGTTCCGCTCAAGGACACCGATCCGGCCGCCCCGCCAAGCTTCGTCGTGCGGGACAAGAACCTGGTCAGCATGGGCGTGCCCAAGGGCCATCTCATCAGCAACGACGTCTGGAAGGACTATCGCCTCGAGGTCGAATACCGCTTCCCCGGCAAGGGCGGCAACTGCGGCGTGCTGGTCCACGCCTCGACTCCGCGCGCGCTCTACAAGATGTTCCCCAAGTCGATCGAGGTGCAGATGCAGCACGAGCACGCCGGCGACTTCTGGGTGATCCAGGAGGACATCTCGGTGCCCGACATGGAAGCCCGTCGCCCCAAGAAGACGCCGGATCAGAAGTACGGCGGCACCGAGGCCGACGCACGCCGGGTCCTCAATCTGACCGACGGGTCGGAAAAGCCTCTCGGCGAATGGAACAACATGGTCATCGAGGCCCGCGCCGACACGATCAAGGTCTGGGTCAACGGCACCTTGGTCAACGAAGGCCACGGCGCAACCGCAAGCAGCGGCAAGCTCGCCCTGCAGGCGGAAGGGACGGAGGTCGAGTTCCGCAAGCTGCAGATCGGTCCTTTGCCCAAGGCCAAGGCCGGCGACAAGGCGCAAAAGACCAAATGATGGTCAGTGACTGAGCCCCCGTGGCGCGAGCGGCGCAGGTGATCCCGGCGCCGCTCGCCTCTCAGTCGACCTTTTTCCCCCCCGTCGGTCTTGGCGGTTGTCCCCGCTTCAGTCATGACGGGAAAAAGAACAACGGGACCCCCACCGAAGCGGAGATCCCGTCTTGTCATGCTCTTGCTCTTGCTCTTGCTCTTGCGCCCTTCAGAGGCGCCGGCTCACTCAGCTCACGGAATCGTGAACTCGGTGGTGCCGCAGCCGGGGCCCCCGGCCGCCGGTGGCGTGGCGCCGCACTCGGTGGCGTTCTCGGACCAGAAGCGCGTCGGCTTGAGCTGCACGCGGGTTGCGGTGTCGCCCTTGGTGACGTAGGCCCAGACGGTGTACTTCTCGGGCGCGCAGGCGCACGTGTTCGGGGCCTTGCCGAGAGCGACGTAGTATTTGTCGACCTCGTAGACTTGGATGCGATCGCCCGGCAGGAGGTCCTGCGCCGGAGCCTGACCGGTCGCGCTTCCAATCTGCAACCAGAGCACGTTCGAGTTGATCGAGACGTAGCCGGTGTCGACCTTGTCAGCCTCGGCATAGCTCATGGCGTCCTGGATCCCTTCAACCCTGGACGCGGCTTCGGCACCCGAGTGTCGGCATGCGCCCATCGAGCTGCCGCACCCCGTGCAGGGCGTGGCTCCAGTGGCTGCCGCGAGACTCGCCGAGCCGGTAAGGCCCACCCCGATCGAGCTCGTGCTGGTCCCCCGACGAAGATCGACGGCATCGATGTCCGCGCCCGGGCCGCTGGTTGCCGTGCAGACAGGTGTCTTGTCTTCGTCGGCGATGGCAATCCAGGTGTACTTGGCGCCGGTGCTGCCGCCGCCCGTATCCGTGGTGCTGCCGCCACCCGTGTCGGCCGTGCTGCTGCCTCCATCTGGTTTTCCGCCACCGGGGCTTGCATCGCCACCGTCAGCGCCATCGGCTCCTTCGCCACAGGCGGCGAGTCCCACCCCCAGCGCCAGCATCAGAATGTTCCGAGAAATTAAGCCGCGCATTTACGTTCTCCCTCCGCTCATGGCCCACCCGCTGTGAGCGACGCTCACGACAGGAACCGCGCGATGGTACCCGGCGTTTGCGGTTCGAGCAAACTCGCTGCACGCGGCCGGCGGCTCTCGCATCGGGGCGGTGGCATGCACCCGCAGAAATTGCGCCGCTTTGTCGCGGGCTAGAGTTCACGTCCTCGTGACGATTGCGTGATTCGTGCTTCGAGCACGATCCAGGATCCAGGACCCTCTATTTGTTGAAGCGCTTCGAGGGCCAGCGAGGTCGCGCCGTGGCTACCGAATGCGAATCGGCAGCCCGACACGAACATCGTTGCACATGGCAACGACATCACACGACCCCCTCCGATGACCACCGACCGCCCGCACCTCCGACGCGCTCTGCACCACCCCCTGGCCACCGCCAGCCCTGCATGGGCGCGCCCGCTCCACACGTGCTAGATCTCCCTCATGGCGTGGCTAGGAAGCAACCAGA
Source organism: Myxococcales bacterium (assembly GCA_031398585.1). Lineage (GTDB taxonomy): Bacteria > Myxococcota_A > Polyangia > Fen-1088 > Fen-1088 > JANNNO01. The sequence goes on from JANNNO010000543.1 coordinate 11,862, forward strand.
CCGAAGCGCGTTATGTGTCGGCAGATCGCGGCGTTGGGGCCACCGACGAGGTTCGGACCTTCTTTCAACGGGTCTACCTCTACATGAGCCTGGGGCTGGCGGTCACCGGCCTCGTGGCGATGGCGGTCGCGAGCTCGGAAGCGGCGATCGCTTTCGTGTTCGGAAATCGGCTGGTCTTTTACGGCCTGCTCATCGCCGAGCTGGCGCTGGTGGTGGCCTTCTCGGCCGCGGTTACCCGCGTCTCGGCAGGCATAGCTGCGTTGATGTTCTTCAGCTATGCGGCGCTCTCCGGCATCACGTTCTCCGCCATCTTCCTGCGCTACACGGCCGGGTCGATCGCCAGCACGTTCTTGGTTACGGGCGGCATGTTCGCGGCGCTTTCGGCTTATGGCCTGCTCACCAAACGTCGGCTCGACGGACTCGGTAGCTTCGCGTTCATGGGACTCATTGGGCTCGTCATCGCGTCGATCGTGAACATCTTCCTGCAGAGCCCCCTGCTTTACTGGCTCTCCACCTTCGTCGGCGTCATCGTCTTTACCGGCCTCACCGCCTACGACACGGCCAAGCTCAAAGAGATCGCCAGCAGCGGCGCCGTGGGCGACGACCGCACCAAGCTCGCCCTCCGTGGCGCCCTCGCCCTCTACCTCGACTTCATCAATCTCTTCCTCATGCTCCTGCGCATCTTCGGCGGTCGCCGGCGCGACTGATTGGGGCGCACGTCAATCTGCGGGCCCTCGGTTCCCGGCTTGCTTGCCGGTATAGTCGCGGAATGCCTCGACCGCGAAGTTCGGCGCCGACGCGCCTTTGCGTCCTGCTGGCTCTGCTCGCCGTCTCCCCCGCGTGCAAGACGGTCTACGTCCCCAACATCGTCAACGCGCCTTTGTTCCGCGAAAAGGGCGAGTTCCGCGCCAGCCTTGGCACGAACAACAACGTGCAGGTTGCCTACGCCGTCGCCAATCACATCGGCATCATGGCGAATGGAGCGTGGCAGAGCGGCGATGATGACAAGTCACTCCCCTCCGGCACTGACGGTGGCGGCTATATGGGCGAGATCGGTGCCGGCTACTATTTGCCCTTGCCGCGTCACTTCGTTTTCGAGACCTATGCCGGCGGCGGCATTGCGGCCGTCGAGCATGAGAACTGGGAGACCAAGAACGGCGTCCGCAACGAATACACGTTTGCTGCACGAGCCGTAAAAGCCTTCGTCCAACCAAGCATCGGCGTGACCAACGACGTGGGCGATCTGGCGCTGTCGACGCGGGTCGTGAGCTTGAAACCTTTCGGGGTCAAGTCGACCAACTACCCCGAAGCGAGATTGCGGGAGGACGACCTTCACGGCATCGAGAACCGCATCTGGGGTTTCGTCGAA
>JANNNO010000610.1:0-7318 GCA_031398585.1 Myxococcales bacterium
CTCCGAACGGCTGCGTCTCTCGGCCGCGTTGCTCGAGTACTACAGCCGGGCTTCGGAAGAGATCGCGGCCGAGGCCGTGAAGAAGGCCAGCACTCTGCTCGGCTGCGGTGTCGAAGCGCTCGGCGCGGGCAACTGTCTCGGCGACTTTCTCGACAAGGTCGGCAGCAAGGCCTGGCGTCGGCCTCTTGCCGCCGAAGAGATCACCCGGCTCCGCAAGCTTTACACCACCGCGGCGGCGGATCTCGGCCCCGAGGGCGGCTTTCGCACGGTCGTGCAGGCGCTGGTGCTCTCGCCGAACTTCCTCTACCGAACCGAGCTTGGCGCGGGCGGCACCGGGGAGAGCTATCAGCTGACCGACCTCGAGCTGGCCTCCGCGCTCTCCTACATGTTGTGGGACGGCCCGCCCGATGCGGCACTGCTCGATCTCGCCAAACGTGGCGTCCTGCATGAGCCAGCAACGCTCGCGTCCGAGGCGCGCCGGCTGGCGACTTCGTCGAAGGCGCCCGAGGCTCTCTTCTCGTTCGTGCAGCAGTGGCTGGAGATCGAAGATTTTCTGCAAAAGCCGAAGGACGCGATGTCATTCCCGACCTTCACCCCCGAGCTCGCCAAGGAGCTGGAGGAGGAATCGCGGCTCTTCGTCAAAGGCATCTTCTTCGAGTCGGGCGGCGATCGCAGCGTGAAGACCCTGCTCACAGCGCCCTTCGGCTACGTCAACGCGCGCACCGCCAAGATCTACGGAGCAACTGCCACCGGAACCGCGTTGACCAAGGCCGATCTCGACGGCAAACAACGCCGCGGCATCCTGACTCAGGCCAGCTTCCTCGCTGCTCACGCCGAGCCGGTACACACCTCGGTCGTCGCGCGCGGCCGTTTCATGCGCGAGGAGATCCTCTGCGCCGATGTCCCTCCGCCGCCGGCCGAGTTCAAGTTCGACGAGAAGGTCATCACCGAGGACATGACCGCGCGCGAGAAGTTCGTCGAGCATTCGAAGAACCCCGCCTGCAAGGGTTGCCACGTCCTCTTCGACACGCTCGGCTTCGCGCTCGAGAACTACGACGCCATCGGGCAGTGGCGCGCAACCGAAAAGGGCAAGACCATCGATCCTTCGGGCGAGATCCCCCTGCCCTCGGGTGGCCAGGTGAAGTTCGCCAACTTCGTCGATCTCGTCGACCAGCTGGCCAAGGGGAACGACGCCTACGCCTGCTTCTCGTCGCAGTACCTGCAGTACGTGACCGGGCGGGTGCGACTCGATGGTTGCGAGCAAGAGCGGATCGCCCGCGTCTTCACGGAATCCGGCTACAAGCTCGACGCTCTGGTGACGGCGATTGTGAGCTCGCCCGGTTTCACCACCCGCAAGAACTGACGCCCGCCAGACGCAGAGACGCGTAAGGACGACCATGCACGCACGCCCCTCGACGAAAATCTCGAACCTCTCGCGCCGATCGATCCTGCGCGGCCTTGGCGCCGGCAGTGTGCTGCTGCCAGGCATCTGGCGAAACGCCGCGGCCGCTCCTGGCGATCAGCCGGTGCGCGCCTCTTTCTTCTACTTTGCCAACGGCACCCACCCCGACTGGGCCCCGGAGGGCAGCGGCACGAACTTCACCCTCAGCCCGACTCTGGCCGGCCTGGCGCCGATCAAGAACGACGTCATCATCTTCCGCAAGCTGATGGCACAGCGAAACACCGCCATGAACCCGCACAAGGGCGCCACGATCGATCTGTCGTCGGCGGGCGCGCCCGAGAGCATCGATCAGCTGCTGGTTCAGCACCTCAAATCGACCAACCAGAACTCTCCTGTCCCGTCACTCGAGCTGGCGGTGGGAAGGACCAGCGGCGGCGGCGGTGTCGCGCCGTCGTTGTCGCGCGTGAACGGGCAGTTCTTGCCCGGCATCCGCAATCCGCTTTTCGCCTATCAGCGCCTCGCCAGCAGCATCAGCCCCGGCAACCCCATGACCATGGACCCGGCCGGCTCGACCATGGAAAAGGGCCTCGTCGCTCGCAAGAGCCTGCTCGATTTCCTCAAGGACGACGTGGCCGTCCTGCGCACGCGGGCCGGCGCGCGGGAAAAACAGCACATCGATTCGTACTTCGAGGCGCTCCGCGACCTCGAGGGCAAACTCGGGAACTTCGCCGGCGAAGTGAAGCCGACGGCAGGCTGCACCAAGGGCACGCCGCCCACGACGGCGCTCTCGTTCGAAGCGCGCTGCTCGGACATGCCGATGGTCAACCGCCCGTACCTCGACATCATCGCGATGGGCTTTGCCTGCGGCGTGACCCGAATCGCGTCGATCATGTGGGGGGGAGGCGAGTGCGCCGAGCCGCTCGGGTGGATGGGCATCGGCAGCTGGCATTCCGTGTCGCACCAGAACCCGGCCAGCGGCGGGCAAGCCTCGCTGATCAAGTTCTACTCGTACCTGGCGGCCGACTACGCCTACTACGTCGACAAGCTCAAGACGCTGGGGCTATTCGACAGCACGGTGGCGCTCTTCGCGACCCAGAACGGGAACAGCACCGAAAGCGGCTTTTCCAAGGAGACCCACGACCGGCACAATGCCCAGTTCGTGATCTCGGGCCGCGGGGGCAACTACTTCAAGAGTCTCGGCAAGGTTGTCGACTGCAACGATCTGGCCCACAACGATCTCTATCACCACATCGCGCTGGCCTTCGGTATGAAGGTCAACGCGATCGGCAATCCGGCCTGGAACAAGGGCCCGTTACCCGGCGTGGTCTAGCGGGCACTGGGGGGTCCCCGCGCCCCCCTTCCCGCTCGGTCGTGCGCTTCAGGCCGTTGGTCGGGCGGACGCTCGCGCGAGAATGAATGCTGCCAGCTCGGGGACGGCGACCCCGGTGTTCTGTCTCTCCGCCAAGGAGCGGACGTCGACCGTGCCAGCCGCGATCTTGCTGGCGTCGGCGATCACAGCCAGCGGGATGCCTTTGCGCTCGGCTAGCTCGTATTGCGGCAAGAGTTTGCCGGCGCCCGGAAAGACGTCGGCCCTCACCCCTTGCGCCCGCAGCGTAAGGCCCAGCTCGACCGCGGCGCGGGCCGAGTCAGCGCCCGGCACCGCGAGCAGCACGTCGGCGGCACCTGCGGAGGAGGTGAACATGCCCCGCTCTTCCATCAACGTGTAGACGCGCTCGAAGCCGATGGAGAAACCACAGGCGGGGACCTTGGTGCCCGAGAGGCGCTCGACCAGCTCGTCGAAGCGGCCCCCGCCCGCCAGGCTGAAGGGCACGCCGGCCGCCGCAATTTCGAATATGGGTCCGGTGTAGTAGTCCATGCCGCGCGCCAGGAAGGGATCGAAGACCAGCCGTCCCGAGGGCAGCGCGGGGGTCAAGGCGAGCACCTCGCGTACCTGACCGAGGAGCGTCTCTCCCGCGGCGCCCGTGCGCGCAGCGATTGCGTCGAGGCGTTCGGTTTCGTTCTGGCCCTGCACCGACTGCCAGAGGCCCAGCAGACCGCTCGCGGCGGCCTCCTCGATTCCCTTGGCGACGAGCTCGGTCCTGACCACGTCGGGCGATTCCTTGTCGAGCTTGTCGATGCCGACGACCGCGGCGCCGACCAGAGCCGGCGCAATGCCGAAGCTCTCCACCACCTTGAGCAGCAGCGGGCGCGAGTTGAGCCGGACGGTGAGATCGGCGAACCCGAGCTCGGCCAAAGCAGTCGATGTGGCGAGGATGACGTCGGCCTCGACCATCATCGAGGCGGACCCGAGCACGTCGACGTCGCACTGGGTGAACTCGCGAAAGCGACCGTGCTGCGCCCGTTCGGCACGCCAGACCGGGCCGATCTGGTAACGCTTGAAGATCCCCGGGAGCTCGCCACGGTGGCTGGCGAAGTAGCGCGCCAGGGGCACCGTGAGATCGAAGCGCAGCGCGAGATCGGCGAGATTGGAGAGATCGGTAGCGCCCTTCTCGAGGCCGCGGGCCAACTCGGCGCCCCGCTTGAGGACGTGGAACATGAGCTTTTCGTTCTCGCCTCCCCCTTTGCCGAGGAAGACCTGGAGCGACTCCATCGCCGGGGTCTCCATACCCTCGTAGCCAAAACGCTCGTAGGTGGCGCGGATGCGGCGTTTGAGCTCTTCGCGGCGACGTAGGTCGAGCGGGAGGAAATCGCGGAAACCGCTGGGGGCGGAGGGTTTGGCCATGCCGGGCGGATAGTGGACCAGCGCCCGCTAGATGCCAAGGGGGGTGGAGACGAGCCCGCGCGGTGGCCCTGCCGACGCGGAAGCGCAGGCGGGGTTTGTTAGGATGGGCGGGTGACCAAGAAGCGGGCTCGGGTCGAACGGAGGGCCGTCGAGCGCGGGTTGCGCAGGGAGGTGAGGGGGAGGGAGAAGCTCGGCAAGGCGACACCGGGGGGCGCCCCGGATCGGCCTATCGTGGTGAGCTCGAGCTCGGTCATCGACGTAAGGGCACGGTCGGTACCGTGCTGGCAGTGCGGGGGGCAACTCGATCCGAAAGGCGATTCCGTCCTGGGCGATGGGGTCAGGAAGGTCTCGCTTACCTGCCGGCTCTGTCACGCGCCCCGTGAGCTGTTTTTTCGGATCGAGACGACGCTGGCGAATTGAGCTACCAGCGCATCAGGCGGCGGGCCAGCCGCCAGTAAGCGTCGAACAGAGGGTTGGCGACATGGGTGAGCAACACGGGGCTCATGGCCTCGAAGACGATCCGGCCGGTGAAGATCGCCGAGACCTCTTTGTCGCTGCGCTGACGGAGCGCCTGGACGCGGCGACGGGTGGCCAGTATCTGGGGCCACCGCTGCGGCGACAGGACATACGCGGCGGCGCGGGCTTTGTGGCGCCACCAGCCGCCCTTGGCGGCCAGCCCCCAGAGTCCCACTTCCATCGCGGTGAGCGCCGGCAACAAGAGCAGCAGCGTCGGGACGCGATAGCACCACGCGAGCACCAGCCAGCGGTTGCGTTCCAGCCAGTAGAACTTCGAAGTCGAGCGCGAGAACTCGTACTTGTGACGGATGCGCGACGCGGGCGCCAACACCACGCGGTGACCCGCGAGCAACGCACGCCACGACAGCTCGAGATCCTCTTCGTAGACGAAGAGCTCCTCGGCGAAGGCTCCGATGGCGGCGAGGACCGAGACGCGTGCGAGCATGCCGGCGCCGCTGGCAAAACCGATGTCGTGCACCCCGTGAAGACGCTGGCTCACGTCGGGATCGGTCAGCGGCCGTCCATCGCCGGCCGCGTAGCCGAAGCCGAGAAAATGAAGCGCGTTGCCGTAGGTGTTGACCAGATCACCCGGCCCGTGGCGAAGGATGAGGCTCTGCACGAACGCGATGCTCGGATCGCTCTGCGCGGCCGCGATCGCCTCGGCGAGAAAGCCAGGCTCGGCCTCGGTGTCGGGGTTGAGGAGGTAGACGAACTCGTCGCCGTCGGCGCGGGCACGCTCGATGGCGATGTTGTTGCCGCCGGCAAAGCCCGTGTTGTCATCGAGCGCGAGCAACGTCGCGGGCAGGCCTCCGCGCGTGCGCGTGGCCCCGTCGGTCAAGAGTGCCGACCGCAAGAGCTCAGCCGTGCCGTCGGACGAGGCGTTGTCGACGACGATCAGCCTCGTGGTCGCGGGATCGAGCCCGGCACGGTCGACCGCGTCGAGACACGGCCCGAGAAAGTGGCGATGGTTGTAAGAGACGACGACGATCGACGTACGGCCCAAGACTGGCAGCTCCGTGAAGCAGTGCGGAAGAGATCGCAACGTAGCAAACCCGGACTTCGGGATCCATGCGGCCGCCGTCGTAGTCTCGGCTTGAGCCGTCCGGAGCCGGGGTGTTATGCAAACCGGCGCGGCGCGAAACGCCCGATCCCGAAATGAAGCCAGCCCACGAGTCCCGACGATCAGCCGCCTGAGGGCGAAGCTTCATGCACCGCCGCCAGCAGACCGGTCTGTTCTTTGCGCTCTTCTTTGCCTACCTGGTGCTGGGTGGGCGTGAGCCGCCGTGGACCGACGCGCGCCAGATCTACATCGTGGCCGAGAGGCTGGTCGGCAGCGGCAACATCGACGTCGGCATCAAGACGCCCGTCGCCCGCGATGGCAAGTCCTACGCCGCGCATCCGTTTCTCGCGTCAGCCCTTCACGTCCCGGGTGCAGCCCTGCAGAACGTAGCCAGCAAGATCTGGCCCGACTCGCACAAGCTCGTGCGCGCGCTGGCCAGTCACATCGGCCCCGCTGCCGTGGCGGCCCTGCTAGGCCTCCTCTTCTGTCGCCTTTGCCTCATGCTCGGCAGCTCGGTGACCGGCTCGCTGGTGGGAACCGCGATCGTTTCGTTTGCAACGATGGTGGCGGTCTATGCGCGCTCGCCCTATTCGGAGATCGCGCAGACCGCGGCCTTTCTCGGCTTTTATGCCGCTCTTGTCGCCTGGCTGGAACGTCCGACGCTCCGCCGCGCCCTCGTCTTCGGCCTGGCCGCGGGCGCCCTGTGCAACACCAAGGTGATCTTCTTGCTGGCGCTGCCGGGAGCCGCGCTGCTGGCCGTGCTTCGCTTGTCCCGCTCGGCAGATGCAGCGAGAGGGCCGCGACGGGATGGCTGGCGCGAGGGACTTCTAACCTTCTGGCGGGGCCGGCAGCAGAACCTCGCGCGTCTGGCCAAACACGCGGCGATGGCCGCGCTCGGCGGTCTGCCAGGCGCGCTGCTCCTGCTCGGCTACAACTACGCCCGGACCCGCTCTTTCCTAGATACCGGCTATCCCGCCGAACAGATCAACGGGCGCGAGTTTGGCGAATGGACCGCGATCGGCCTGTGGGGACTCTTCTTCTCGCTCGGCAAGAGCGTCTTCCTCTACTCCCCGCCGCTCATCGCCGCCCTCTTCTGCTGGCGGCACGCCCTTGCGACCCGCCCCACGCGCTGGGCGGTCGCGTTGGCGGCCACCGCCGGGCCCGTGATTCTCTTTTACGGTCGCTTCACGTTCTGGCACGGCGACTGGGCCTGGGGTCCTCGCTACATCCTCTTTGCGGTCCCGCCGGCGCTGCTGCCGCTGGTCTTTGCCTTCGACGATCTGCGGCTCCGCAGGCGAGCGCTCGCCAACCTCGCAGCCACGCTGGTCTTCACCGTCGGCCTCGGCGTCCAGGTGCTGGGCGCGAGCTTCTACTGGGATCACTACATTCGCCTCGCCCGCGAGGCCCAGACGCAGTGGCTGGGACGGCCGAATCGCGCGGGCGCCACCACACCCGACACCGGGGACGACTGCGGCCCCTGCCTCGAGGACATGTATGGCCTCAACTGGCTGCCGGCCTTCCAGCCCATCGAGGGCCACTGGTGGCTGCTCCGGCACAAGGCGCGGCACCATAGCTGGCAAGAGGCCGAAGCCAAGGC
>JANNNO010000612.1:0-5196 GCA_031398585.1 Myxococcales bacterium
CGCTTTTTTTCGCGGCTCGCTGGGCGTGCGGCCGGATGAGCCGACTCGCTTCGCCGGACCGGTCGTCGCGGTGATCGGCGATCCGCATCCCGAGAACATCGGTACCTATCCCATCGCGGGTTCTCAAGGCAAAGCGCCTGAAATCATTGTCGACTTCAATGATTTCGATCAGGCCGGACAGGGATCCTTCGTCGCCGATCTACGGCGATTGTCCCTGGGGCTCTACATCGTGGGCGACGTTGCGGATCTGAACAAGAAGCAGCGATCCCGCCTGGTCGAAGCTGCCGTCGAGGGCTACGTCGCCGAGGTCCTGGCCCTCGCGCGAGGCGAGGCGCCGATCGCGCTGCGCCTGGCGACCTCGATGGGTGGGGATCTCGAGATGATTCTCGAGCCTGTGTCGTCGTCACCGCTCGGGCAAGGAGGCGACGCGCTCGGCGAGGGCGAACGCGCCAAAGTAGCGGCAGCGATCCTCGCGGCGCGTGCGACCTTCCGCCATCCCGATGCTCATCCGCCGCATGCGCTCGCGGTCAAGCAGGTGGTCTCAGCGCGTGGCGGGATCGCCAGCTTCTTTGCACGCCGCCTGCGCGCGCGTCTCGAAGGCGCGACTGCCGCGGAGGACGATGACGACTTCGTCGAACTGAAAGAGACCCCTGCCGGTCAAGCGCCTGCCCTGGTCGCTCTGCAGCGGCAGCTCCAGGAGCGCGCCGATCAGGATCCCTGGCTCGGCCATACCACCATCGACGGCACGGACTATCGCCTACGCTCCATCGGCCCCGGTTGGCGTTCGCTCTCGGTCGAGCGCCTGGCCGCCGAGGTCCGCAGCCCGCGCTGGAAAAAACGCGATCTGCGGCTCTTTGCGCAGCAGCTGGGGCGCCTTCTCGGTCGCGGCCACGCCCTGGCGAAAGGTCGCGATGGGCGTCCTGTCCACCTGGCTTTGACCCCGTTGCTGGGTGACGGGGTGGCGCTGCGGGATGAGACCCAGGCGGTGACGGCGCGGGCGGCGGCGCAGCTGGAGGCCGATCTCGATCACCTGCGGGCGTTGCTGATCGAGCGTGGCGCGACCCTCGGCCACATGACCGCAGCAGCGGCGAAACCCGAAAGGTGACGCGCTAGAAGAGCGTTCTAGAAGTCCTGGCGCTTGCGCCCAGGCGACACGACGAAAAGGCGTGTCAGCGCCCCGCCGTTGCCCACCCGGAAGGCGGCAACGGCGCCCTTGCGGAACGATGTCTCGTCGGGATCGATGCCGCTCCAGGTGGCGTAGGCGGCTGCGAACGAGGGATTGTGGCCCACCAACGCCCAGCCGGGGCCCAGCTTGCGCGCCAGAGCCGCGATCCCCGCAACCGTAGCGTCGTCGGCAGCGAGAGCCGCTTCGATGCGGATCTCGTCAACGCCCGCAGCCTCGGCCAGGATCTCCGCCGTCTGCACCGCGCGAACGAGCGGGCTGCAAGCAATGCCCCGCAGCCCCAGCTCCCCACCGATCTCGGCGCAGAGCTTGCGAAAGGCTCGGCGTCCCTCGGCCGTGAGTGCGCGAGCCTCGTCACCGAGGGGGTGAGTGTCTTCGGCGCTGCCGTGGCGGACGAGGTAGAGGCGGTCCAGGCCGGACGCCGGCTGGTTCTTCATGAGGCCCTCAGCGGTGGTTCACGAAGCAAGATCGTTCCGAGCGGGGGCCACGGCAACCAGGGGCCTTGCGAGGTATCCGCCCGCACTGCGGGGCAACGCCGGCGTCCCGGGCCGCGAGCGGGCCAGCTCCATGAACTTGACCTGACTTCGGATCGCCTCGCGGTCGAGTGCCGGGGTGAGCCGCTCGTAGCGGCCATCGGGCAGCAGCCGCCGTGCCTTGACGTTGTCAGCCAGGCAGGTGCTCAGGATCTCGCCGACCAGCCGCTCGCGCAAGATCGCGTCCTCCACCGGGAACATCACCTCGACGCGGCGGATCAGGTTGCGCGGCATCCAGTCGGCCGACGCCAGGTAGACCTCGCGTTTGCCGCCCGCTTCGAAGTAGGCGATGCGCGCGTGCTCGAGCATTCGGTCAACCACGGAGACAACCTGGATGTTCTCGCTGATACCCGGCATCCCGGGGCGGAGGCAGCAGATGCCACGCACCAGCAGATCGATCTTCACGCCCGCCTGGGAGGCCCTGTACAGCGCGCTGATCACCTCGGGATCGACCAGAGCGTTCATCTTGGCGACGATGTGACCGTCCTTGCCGAAGCCGCGTTCGCGCTCGATGAGCTCGATAAGTCGTTCTGCCAGACCAACGGGGGCCACCGCGAAACGCTTCCAGGACGGCGGGGCCGAGTAGCCGGTGAGCAGATTGAACAACGCGCCCACGTCGTCGGCGAACTCCTCGCGCGCAGTGAGATACGAGATGTCGCCGTAGAAGCGGGCCGTCGTCGGGTTGTAGTTACCGGTCGACATGTGCACGTAGCGCTTGATGCGACCGCCTTCGCGGCGAACCGCCAGCGCCATCTTGCAGTGGGTCTTGAAACCGGGCAGGCCATAGACGACGTGCACACCCGACTCTTCCAGCAGACGCGCCCAAGCGATGTTGTGACCTTCGTCGAAGCGCGCTTTGAGCTCGACGACGGTGGTGACCTGTTTGCCGTTCTCCGCCGCGCGGACCAGCGCCCGGATGATGGGCGAGTCCGCATTGGTTCGGTAGAGCGTCTGCTTGATCGCCAGCACGTTCGGGTCGTCGGCGGCCTGCGCGATGAAATCGACGACGTGATCGAAAGTCTCGTACGGATGGTGCAGCAGGATGTCGCGTTCGGCGATCGCTCGAAAGACGTCGTCGGTGTCGCGCAGGGCAGGGGCCTCTTGCGGGACGAAGGGTTCGTCCTTCATTTCGCGCAGGGCTTCGTGGTTGTAGATCGCGTTGAGGTCGGACAGGTGCAGGGGGCCGGGCACGGCGTAGACGTCGTCGTTGTCGAGGCGCAGCGCCTTCTGCAAGAACGTCTGCACGTCGGGCGGCGTGTTCTCGGCCATCTCCAGCCGGACCGCGTGGCCGCGATCGCGACGGCGCAGCTCCTTCTGGATCGTCTTGAGCAGGTCGTCCGCTTCATCCTCGTCGATCGTGAGATCGGAGTCGCGGGTCACGCGGAAGGCGGTGCAGCTGACGGTGCGGAACCCAGGGAAGAGCTCGCCCACGTGCATCGCGATGAGGTCTTCCAGCAACACGAAGGCGGCGCGTGCGGGACTCTCGACGGATACTTCGACCAACCTGGGCAAGACCGCGGGGACCTGGACGACCGCGATGATTGTCGATCGCCGCGCCACCCGCTGCCGTTCCTTGTGCAGGAGGATGGCCAGGTTCAGCGAGCGGTTGCGCAGCGCCGGGAACGGGTGTCCCTGGTCGACCGCCAGAGGGGTCAACACCGGCCAGACGTCGCGGGTAAAGAGATTCGACAGACGCGTCTTTTGCTCGGGAGTGAGCTGCGTGGGACGCAGGATCTTGATGCCCGCGCGTTCGGCGATCTGTGGTTCCAGCTCGGTCAGCCAGTTGCGATAGAGCTCGCTCACCATGTCGTGGCAGCGCTTGCTGATCGACGTGAGCTGCTCGGCCGGGCTCATGCCGTCGGCACCGGCTTCAGGGCTTTCGCTAGCGACGAGCTGCCTCAGTCCAGCGACGCGGACCATGAAGAACTCGTCGAGGTTGGAGGCGACGATTGACTGGAATTTGAAGCGCTCGCCGAGCGGGACCGAGTGATCACGTGCCTCTTCGAGCACGCGGCCGTTGAACTCGAGCCAGGAGAGCTCGCGGTTGAGGTAGAGGTTCGGCGGGTCCGGCTCTCGTTTGGGAGCAGGGGCCGGCGGGGCGGTGTTATCAGGCCGGGGCGACATGTGCGCTGGCATCCTATCTGCCCACCCGTCCCGAAAGTGACGGGCCGTGTGACAGGTATTTTACAACTTGGTTACGGTTCTCGCGACTCGAGAGAGAGTCGCGCTTGTCATGCGTCGATGGCGGTCGATACGCAAGACGAGGGCCCTATGAATCCGACATGTCGTCGGCTGTTTCCAGGTGCCGTGCTCGGGTTAACACGGAAATTACCGACACTTAACGCCCCTGTCGCCAGCGGCCCTGTACAAATGAACCTGGCACTGGTGGCGGTCTGGTGGCGGGTCGGGCGGCCGAGGACGGGGTGGGGCCTGCTGCCGAGACCGAGGGAATAGATGGGACCCCGAAGGGAAGGTTGGGGGGGTGCGGTGGGGTTGGGCGCAGGCAGGGTGGGGAGGCCGGTTGGGGCGGTTGCGGGAGGGGCAGGGACCGTGGGGTGGTCGATAACGGGGAACGGCCGACGTCACCGGCGACGTCGGCCGTTTTTTTTATCAGCGGCGTCGGTCTGGAATGCCCGCGGTGGCAAACGTGGCCATCGAGATCTGCGCGGCGACGGCTGTGCGGACGAGGGCCATCGCGAGGACGGCGCCCGTCCCCTCACCGAGCCGCAGGCCCAACGCGAAGAGCGGCTCCTTTGCCAGCGACTCCAAGGCGGCTTCGGCCCCGCGTTCGGCGGACCGGTGGGACGCGAGCAGGTAGTCGCACAGGGCGGGCTCGAGGCGACAAGCGACGAGGGCTGCGGCGTTGGTGACGAAGCCGTCGAGCACCACGGGGGTGCGCAGGCGCGCGGCTGCCGACAGAAAGCCGACCATGGCGGCGATCTCGAGGCCGCCTAGGGATTCGAGAATGCGCAGCGGATCGCGGTGCGAGGCGCGCGCCAGGGCCTGGCGGATGACGGCGGTCTTGCGCTGCAAGGTCTCGTCATCGACGCCGGTGCCGCGGCCCGTGACCTCGGCGGGATCGGTACCGGTAAGCGCGGCGATGATGGCGGCGGCCGAAGTCGTGTTGCCGATGCCGACCTCGCCTATACCGAGCAGGGTGGCGCCGTCTTGCACGAGGCGCTGCGCGGTTGCGGCGCCGATCCTGCGCGCGGCGGTCACTTCGTCGGACGTCATGGCGTCCTCGATCTGCAAGTTGCGCGTGCCCGCACGAACCGGTCGCCGGTGAAGCGGCAAGAGGGGTTCGCGCGGCAACGCGCTCAGATCCCCCGCGAGGCCCACATCGACGATGGTGAGCCGAACGTCGTGCTGCGCGGCCAGAACGTTGACCGCCGCCCCTCCGGCCATCATCGCGCCGACCATGGAGGCGGTGGCCTGCGACCCATACGCGCTCACGCCCATCTTGGTTACCCCATGGTCAGC
>JANNNO010000040.1:0-8118 GCA_031398585.1 Myxococcales bacterium
GGAAACTCACCCTTACCCCCGGAATCTGAAGAGCTCGCGGTCGTCACGCCGCACGCTACTCTATACGTGGCAGTGGTGGTGTCGAGGCGAAAGCGCGGGTTTTCATGGCGGTTTCGGCGTCAGCGAAAGCCGTGGACGCCTGGGGGCCTGCGCGGGGATGGGACCCCGCGGCCGATGCGCGGGGCCGGCGTGGGCGGCGGCGTTCACGAGCCAAGATGACCGCAAGGGCTGGGGGGCGCGGGTAAGGACGCCGCCGGCGGACCGGGGTCGGAGTCGCGGCTCCACCCGCGGGACGCGGCCTTTTGGGGACCTCGACAAGCGGGGGGAGGGCCTGGGCCCCGCCCGGGGGAGTGGAAAAATTGCTCAGTTCGGGGGGGACCCAGATACTGGGGGCGCGGGTTCATGCGCCGCAATTCCAAAAAAACCTGGGCTCTGCGGGGCGGGGGGGCGGCGGTGCTCTGTCTCGTCTTTGGCTATGGGCCGATTCACCTCTACAGCCGTTCCGGCCTGTCGCGGTACCTCGAGTTGCGTGGTGAGCTCGACAATCTCCGTCGGGAGAACGCGCGCACGCAGCTGGAAAACCAGAGCCTCGAGCGGGAGGCGGCGGCGTTGAAGTTCGATCCCCGCACCATCGAGCGCGAGGCGCGGACGCAGACGAAGTGGGTCAAGCCAGGTGAGGTGGTCTTCGATCTCGGGGGTGAGCCGTGAACGCTAGGGTCGCGCCGAGGATATTGACGAAGGCAGCCAAGGTCGGGAACAAGGCGGGGCCGCGGTCCCCGGCGCGGGTCCGTCCGCGCGTGGGGGGCTGGTTCCTCTACGAAGTGCAGCGAGCCGGCCGGGCGGTCTGGGGCTTCGCTGTGGTCCTGGTCTTTGCGGGGCTGCTGGCCCGGGGCTGGTTCCACGATCTGGCGCAGGCTGATCTGGCGCAGGCGCCGGCCGATGGGGCGCGCGCGGCAGCGGCGGCGTGCCTGATCGCCGTGCTGGTGGCGAAGATTGCCGGGCGCCTCCGGATGACCGAGCGGCGAAGGACGCCCGCCCGCGAGAGTCTTTCTGACATCGAGCTGGGCCTGTTGTTGCTGACGGCGACCTACGTCTTCTTGGCGGCCTTGGGGGGCGTCACCTCACCCGTGTTTCCGCTGGTCTACACGCTGGTCAGCTTCCTGGTGACCTTCCACAGGCTGGTGGTCGGGCTGCCGCTGGCGCTGGCCGCGATCGGCCTCGAGGCGATCATGGCGTTCGGACCGGGGGCGGCGCCGGGCGCAGCCGATGTTTTCGCGGGGCACGTCGTCTTCATCGTCGTCTTCGCGGTGCTGAACGTGGCCTTCTTGCACGCCGAGGTGACGCGGCAGCGACGCGAGCACCGCAAGCGGCTCGACACCGAGGTGGCGACCATGCGGGAAGAGGCGCGTGACTTCCGCCTCATCTCGACCGCGCTGCCCTCCGATAGCCGCGTGCGTTCGCGCGAGGAAGAAGAAGAGAAGCTTTCGCAGGGGTCGATCGAGACCATCCACCAGCAGCTGCTGGCAACGCTCGACATCGTCCGCAAGTCGTTGGGCCTGCAGACCTGCGCGCTGCTCTGGCTGGACGCCTCGGGCGAAAAGCTCAAGGTCAAGGAGGTTGCCGGGAACGGGCCGTCGATCGCGGACGGGCCCTTCGCCGCGCGGACCGGCGTCTTCGGTGCCATCCTGAAAGAGCGCAAGCCGCTCTTGCTCGAAGCGCCGCGGTCGCAGCTTTTGCCCTACTACGAGCAGCCGATCGAGATCGACGCCTTCATCGGCGTGCCGGTGGTCGAGGGCCGCAATCTACGCGGCATCCTGATCGCGGACCGCCGGGAGGGCGCCGCGTTTGCCGCCGGGGAAGTCGATCTGTTCGTGAGCGCCGCGGCGCAGGTGATGCGCATCGTGCAGTCCGAACGGGTCTTCCAGGCAGTTGAACGATCCAAACACGAACACGAGAGGTTCTACAAAGCCTCGGTGGCGCTCAACCGCGCGTTGACCCTGGCGGAGGTCTACGAGGCGGCGATCGAAGGGGCGCGAGGCGTCTGCGACTTCGACTTTGCGGCCATCGCGACCTACGACCCGCGCGACGGCAGCCACACCCTCGCGCGGGTGGTGGGCGACGGTGCCGGGGATCTCGACGGCAAGCGCTTCCGTGACGCCGGCTCGCTGGCCTCGATGGTTGTAAAGAACAAGCTGGCCCTACCGGCCGCGGGCGAATGGAGTGAACGCGACGACGTTCCTGTCTTCGACCCGAGCGTGCGCATGCGTGACTTCCGCTCGCTGCTGGTACTTCCCTTGCCGGTCAAAGACGAGGTGCTCGGCACCTTCACGGTCGCCGCTCGGCGGGGCAGCGCGTTCCCGACCGACCGCCGCGAGATGTTGGGCGTGATTGCCAACCAGGTTGCGATCTCGCTGCAGAACGGTCGCATGGTCGAGGCGCTCGAGGAAAAGGCGACCACGGACGGCCTCACCGGCCTGGTCAATCACCGCACCTTCCAGGAACGCTTCAGCGCGATGCTGGCGCGCGCGGAACGCCAGGACCAGCCGGTCGCGCTGCTCCTCACCGACATCGATCACTTCAAGAAGATCAACGACACCTACGGCCACCCGACCGGTGACGAGGTTCTGCGACGAGTGGCGGCTCTGCTCAAGGCCTCGGCCCGCAAGGTCGACGTCACGGCCCGCTACGGCGGCGAGGAGTTCGCGCTCGTGCTCGAAGCGACGAACCTGGAAGGTGCGCGCGAGCTGGCCGAGCGCATTCGCCAGGAGGTCTCGCAGCAGATCTTCGAATCGAGCAAGGGGCCCTTCAAAGCGACGCTTTCGCTCGGGATCGCCGTCTACCCGCAGGACGGCAAACAGAAGGCCGAGATCATCAAGAACGCCGACACGGCGCTTTACGCCGCCAAACACGGTGGCCGCAACCGCTCGACCGCCTTCTGCGACGTCGACTCTCGACCCGTCAAGACCAAGGCCGCTGGCTAGAAGTCCACGGGCTGCTGGGGCCCGCGTTCTGGGCGGTTCCCGGTGGAATGACCTCACCGGGGCGGCAGTTCGGTTAGAACAGGGTCATGGAGCTGTTGTTCGTCAAGGCGCTGCACATCGTGGGCGTCGTCAGCTGGTTCTCCGGGCTGCTCTACATCGTGCGGCTCTTCATCTATCACGTGGAGAGCAACCAGCGAGACGAGCCGGCGCGCAGCCTGTTGCACGAGCAGTTCACGTTGATGGAACGGCGGCTCTGGCGCGTGATCGCGGTGCCCGGCATGGTCGTGACTCTGGTGCTCGGGGTTCGCCTGGCCATGATCTTCGTGGCGCCGCTCGACTCGATTCTCGATGCTCCCTGGCTGCTGGTGAAGATCGCCTTCGTCGTGCTGCTGGTGGTCTACCATCACGTCTGCGGCCGCATCCGCAAGCAGCTCGAAGCTGGCACCTGTCGCTGGACCTCCGAACGGCTCCGCCTCTGGAACGAACTGGCGACGCTCCTGCTCGTCGCGATCGTCATGCTGGTCGTCTTCAAGACCCTCTTCGATGCCCTCTGGGGCGGCCTTGCCCTCGTTGCCTTCGGCATCCTCCTCGCTGTCGTCGTTCGCGTGATGCGCAACCGCTGGAAGAAGCCAGGTACGCCGGCGGTCCCGTAACGAAACCACGAGCGAGTCGTTGCTGGCGCTAGCGCGGCGGGCGGCCGTGTTTGCGGGTCTGCTGGGTGCGAAAGCGTGAGGCGGGGCCGGCGGTGGGGAGGTGTTGTGAGCCTTCGGCGGGGATGAGACAGGTGGGGCGGGCGCCGATGAGGTCGGCGCGGCCGAGGCGGCGAAGGGCCTCGCGCAGGACGGGCCAGTTCGCGGGATCGTGGTAGCGAAGAAACGCTTTGTGGAGACGACGAACCTTGAGGCCCTTGGGGATGCTGACGCGTTCGGCGCCTTGACGGCGGAGTCTTCGCAGAGGGTTGAGGCCCGTGTGGTACATCGCAGTCGCCGTGGCCATCGGGGACGGCAGGAACGCCTGCACCTGGTCGGCCTTGAAGCCATTGCGCTTCAACCACAACGCCAGCTCCAGCATGTCGGTGTCGGTGGTGCCCGGGTGAGCGGCGATGAAATAGGGGATGAGGTACTGCTTTTTGCCGGCTTCGCGCGAATAGCGATCGAACAGCGTCTTGAACGCGTCGTAGGTTCCCATGCCGGGCTTCAACATCTTCGACAGCGGCCCGTCCTCGGTGTGCTCGGGCGCAATCTTCAGGTAACCGCCGACGTGGTGAGTGGCCAGCTCCTTGACGTACTCGGGTGACGTCGCCGCAAGATCGTAGCGGATGCCCGAAGCGATGAAGACGCGCTTCACACCCGGCACCGAGCGGGCTTTGCGATAAAGAGAGATCAGCGGTCCGTGGTCTGTGCCGAGGTTGCTGCAGATCCCGGGGTAGACGCACGAAGGGAGGCGACAGGCCGCCTCGATCGCGGGGCTCTTGCATGCCAGGCGATACATGTTGGCGGTCGGGCCGCCGAGATCCGAGATGACTCCCGTGAATCCCGGCGTCTGATCCCGCACGCGTTCGATTTCGCGCAAGACTGAAGCCTCGCTTCGGTTCTGGATGATGCGTCCTTCGTGTTCGGTGATTGAACAGAAGGTGCATCCGCCGAAGCAGCCACGCGTGATCGTGACCGAGGTCTTGATCATATCGTAAGCCGGGATCTTGGCGTGGCCGTAGCTCGGGTGGGGGCGGCGCGCGTAGGGCAGCTCGTAGACCGCGTCCATCTCGACCGACGTCAGCGGCAACGCCGGCGGGTTCAACCAGACATCCCTGTCGCCGTGCCGCTGCACGAGCGCCCGCGCGTTGCCTGGATTGGACTCGAGGTGCAAAAGGCGCGAGGCGTGCGCGTAGAGCACAGGATCCGCGACGACGTCCTCGTAGGCCGGCATGCGGATGACCGTCTCGGCGCGGGCAGCTCGGCGTCCCCGCAACGACACCACCGGCGTCACGTCACCGGTCGGCCTTTCACCGGTTGCACACGGCGCGGCTTCGCTTTCGACGGCGGCATAAGGATCGCGGCGCGGCTCGACCCGGCCAGGCTCGTCGACCAGGCGTGAATCGAGTTCGTGAAAGCCGCTGCAAAGCTCCCCGGTCCGTCGCGCATGCGCGGTACCGCGCACGTTGGTCATGGCCGCAATGGTTTCGCCGGCGGCCAATCGTCGTGCGATCTCGGCGATCGGCCGTTCGCCGTTGCCGAACACGAGCAGGTCGGCCTTGGCGTCGAGCAGGACGGAACGCCGGACCTTCTCCGACCAGTAGTCGAAGTGTGCGATCCGCCGCAGGCTCGCTTCGATCCCGCCGATGACCAGCGGGACGTCCTTCCAGGCCTCGCGGCAGCGTTGCGCGTAGACGATGACCGCGCGGTCCGGACGCAGATCGGGGCGGGCGTCGGGGGAATAGGCGTCGTCACTGCGGATGCGACGGTCGGCGGTGTACCGGTTGACCATCGAGTCCATGTTGCCGGCGGTGACGCCGAAGAAGAGCCGCGGGCGACCGAGCGCGGTGAAGGGGGCGGCGCTCTGCCAGGCAGGCTGCGCGATGATGCCGACCCGCAGGCCGAGCCGTTCGAGCAGGCGACCGACCACCGCCGCGCCGAAGCTCGGATGGTCGACGTAAGCGTCGCCGGTCACGAGAACCACGTCGCACGCATCCCAGCCGAGGCGCTGCATCTCCGCGCGCGACGTCGGCAAGAAGGGCGCAGTCCGACCTCGAGGCGCCGGGGCACCATCGAGCAGGGTCGACGGCAGCCGGTCGGGCGAGACCGTGCGGAAGCCGGAGGGGGAGGGCGAGACGTCGTTCAAGGGCGCGCATATTGTCACGGGGCGGCCGCCCCCGCCGGCGTCGCGGTCCGGATTTTGAGCGCGGCTACGCGGCCTGGTGCGGCTGGTCACCCGGCGTGACGGCGCGGCGGCAGATCGGCAGGGGTGGCGTAGATGACGCGGGTTCGTCCGAGCACGTCGTGCAACGCGCGCCGCCGTTCGTCGAAAGCCCCCGCCACCAGGCCGATCCCCCAGAGCGCCAAGATCGCGATCTGCGTGGCCAGGGCCGTGCCGAGCTCGTCGGGGCTGGCCGTTGCAAGACGATCGAGCCCGCCGGCCGGCGGCCGGGCCAGCAGCAGAGCGCCCGCGACGGCTGGTCCCCAAGTGAGGGCGAGCAGCCGCACCGAAAGCCGCGGCACGCTGATCGCACGTTTGATGCCTTCGATGCGCAGGCGCAGCAGCCGTTTGCCCAGGCTCTGCCCCCAGAGCCGATGTCCCGCGAGGAAGTGGGCAGCAAAAGCGACGCTTGCCAGCGTCAGCGCCGCAGGGGCCGTGACGCCGAGCTCGCGGGCCAGCAACCCGAGCCCGACCGCCAGACCGACGTCCACCCCCAGCGCCAGGAGCCGCGCCGAGAGCCCGGCGGCCTCCACCGCCCGCGGGCGCAGAGCCTCGAGGCGCCCCAGCAGCTCGTCATAGGTCCAGGGGCGATCCGTCGGCTTGCTCGCCATCATCTCTTTGATGAGGCGGCGCAAACGCCAAGGCGCACGCTCGGCCGGGATCTCGGGGCGGGGCGCTGTCTCGTGCATGTGGACCAGCTCGCCGAAGCTGTCGGCTTCGAAGGGCGGCTTGCCTGTGAGCAGCTCGAAGAACGTGATGCCGAGCGAGTAGATGTCGCTCCGCTGATCCGGCGCTTTGCCGGAGAGCTGCTCGGGCGAGGCGTAAGTGGGCGAGCCAACCATGTGCTCTTGCTGAATGCCCGGCTCGGCCGCCAGCCCAAAGTCCGCGACCTTCACGTGGCCGGCACCGTCCGCAGCGCCGCGCGGATCCCGCGGCTGGACCAGGAGGTTCGACGGCTTGACGTCTCTGTGCACGATGCCGCGTGCGTGAGCATCGAAGAGCGCCCGAGTCGTCTCGATCACCGCCTCGAGCGCGTCCTGCCAGCCGAGCGGCCCCGACCGCGCCAGCCGATCCGCCAGGCTCTCGCCGCGGATGTACTCCATCGCGAAGTAGGGCGCACCGGCGTGGGAGCCGATGTAATAGACGTTCACCACGTTGGGGTGAGTGAGGCGGGCCTGGGCCTGTGCTTCCAACACCAGCCGTTCGCACAGCTCGGGTTTGTCGCCGAGCTCGCGCCGTAGGACCTTGATCGCGACTGGCCGTTCCAGGCTGCAGTCGTGGGCCAGGTAGACCGTACCCATGCCGCCTTCTCCCAGCAGCGCGCGGATTTCGAAGTGATCGATGCGCCGACCGATCAACGAATCTTCCGTGCTCGCGTGCTGCGGGACCGGCGGTCGGTCGGCGTCGTAGGCCGTGGTGGCGAACGATGCCGCTTCGAGATCGTCGTGGGTCTTCGTCACCCCGCTGCCGGTACCCTCGGTCTGGGTGACCCGCTGACTTCGTACCGCCGCCGCCGCCACCATCATGCTGGCCGGCAGTGTATACCCGAGATGAAGGCTGTCTCTTTTTTGGGTCTTTCCGGCTCGGACCCCACGATCCGCGAGCCGCAATCGGGATTTCCCCGGGGCGATGAACGCCAACAGGCCCGGGCATCGCCATTGTGGTGAAAACAAGTGAGTGGATCTGCGGCGGCGGCCTACAGGCAGCCCGCGTTCGTTCGCCCCATTCGCGCAATCCGCGCAAACGCGCCCCTCCCGCCCGCTCGATTGCAGCCCAGACAGAGACGCTCGGGCCTCTTCCCGCAAATGGCGCTTTTCGCGCGTTGCTTTGCCAGCGAGCGATCTTGTGTTTTTCGCGCGTTCAATTCACTGTGCAACAATGCGCGCGAGAAGCGACGTGGGGTGGTGGGCAAGGTGCAAGAGGGTGTTTGCGGCGGGTTGTTGGTCGTTGTTGCCGTTTCTCGCTGTCATTGCCAACGGCAGCTGCGGCGAATACGGCCTCGACTTCAACCGCAAGGATCCGACGATTGTGTCGGCCAAGCGCAAGCCCGAGCTCTGGACGATGTTCGACATCCGGCGGGCCCACAAGGAGGGCCGTGTGATCGCCCCGTCGACCACCTTCCCCGAGGGCATGCCCGACTGGTTCTTCAAGCCAGGTCCTGATACTTCGACAGTCTATTTGAAGATCAACGCCGCCTTCTCGGAAGGACGCCCAGCCGCGTTCG
>JANNNO010000117.1:0-29633 GCA_031398585.1 Myxococcales bacterium
CAGATCGCCGAGGGAGCCGAACAAACACCGCCCGTGCCATAAGGATCGCTGGGTGCGGTGCTGGTTCCGGCGGCGCGCTGGCAGCAAGGATCGCCGACGCCACCACAGCGCGCGCAGACGCCACTCACGCACGAGGTTCCCGGAGCCGTGCAGCTGGACGAGCAACACGTCTGTCCCAGCCCTCCACATGAGCCGCAGGACCCCGCATTGCAAGTCCCCTCGACGGGGGCGCAGCTGCCGCTCTGGGCGACGCAGAGGCCGCGCACGCAGCAGCCTCCTCCCTGGCAAGTGTTGCCGGCACAGCAGCCCGCGCCGGCCGCTCCGCACGACTCGGGAGTGATGATCACCGGAGAATCGGCAGCGGCGTCGCCAGCGTCGCCCGCCCGCTGATCGATCGGAACATCGACGCCCGGATTGACGGTGCCCGCTTCGATGGCGAGGAGATCGCCATGGCTCCCATCCGCGCCGACCAGGGTGGATCCATCGGCGACCGCATCCGCGCCGGCGGCATCGTTGGACGGTGTGCTCTCGTCGCCACAACCAGACGCAAGGCCCACTAGAACCGCAACCTGGACAACGAGGAGGCGAAGAAGAGGCGAAGACATCGGCGCATAGTCCGCAAGCGCCCCTGACTTATCAAGCGCCCCGTGCCGCGCGCACGAGATCGTTGCAGCAGCCAAGCAGTGACGCTCTGTACTCCGCTCGAACTGTGCAAAATCCGGCACACGGCGCAGCAGGCGTTCGCGAGAAAGGTCGCGGCGCAAGGCCCTAGCAGGCGCCGCGCGAAGCCGCTACGCGGAACATTTCGACACGCTGTTCAAGCAACCCTCCGGAGTAACTTCGAAACGCACTCGACGATCGGGCGGTCAATGGTGGAGTCAGCTTGAAACCGATGTCGCTCCGACGTTCGTTATCCCTCGTCCTGGTTCTTGCCGCCTGCGGAACGTCGCCGTTGCCCGAGCCCGAGGCCCCGCTCTTCTTCGTCGGCGTCGCCAAGCCAGCACCGACGGGCTCCTGTCGGCTCTCCATCTCGTATGACGGTGGGATGCAGCGCTTGGGGAAAATGACCTCCACCGTTCTCGGCATCAACAAGCAGCTGACCGGTGGTGCGTGTGGATTCCGAGGCAATGTCCAATGCGCGACGGAGACCCACGCCTTTCATTTCGGAGAGGTCTCGCTCCCGGTTGGCACTCACCGTCTCGACGTCGGCTTCCAGTTCGCAGGCGACGCTTGGCTCTACAAGCATCTGTTCTTCTCGCTCGAAGCCGGTGAGACCATCGAATGCCGGGAAGGTCTCACCCGTGTCCGCATCCGCGGAGAAGTCCCCGCATCTCTGCTCGCGTCCTGGAACGAAACGAAGATCTCCTTCGTCCTCGAGGGTCCTTCCCGCTCCATCGCCGGCTCCCACAGCCGCTGGACCTCCCCCCCAGAGGGCTTTTCGCCTCGTCCCGGTCGCCTGGCTCCCCAGGTTTCTGTCCCGGCAGCCGCGTCGGTCCGGTGACGACGGCATTGGCCAGCCGAGTTCGTTGGCGATCCTGGTGAAACGGTTCGAGTAGGGGCGGCCGCGGTCAGAACGCGTTTTCGCTCTTCTTCTTTCCGAAGACGGTGAGGAAGATGATCTTCACGTCGAGAAATAGGCTCCAGCTCTTGATGTATTCCATGTCGTGCTGGACGCGCTTCTCCATCATTTCGACCTCGGGAGTCTCGCCCCGCCAGCCGTTGACCTGTGCCCATCCGGTGATACCTGGCTTCACCTTGTGGCGAAGCATGTAGCCCCTTATGACGGCTCGGTACTCTTCGTTGTGCGCGACTGCGTGCGGCCGAGGTCCGACGATCGACATCTCGCCCGTCAGCACTTGAAGAAACTGTGGCAACTCGTCGAGGGACGTTTTGCGGAGAAAGCGACCGAGCGGTGTGATGCGGGAATCGTTTCGGCTGGCCTGTTTGATTTTGGGCCCATCTTCACAGACCGACATCGTTCGGAACTTCAGCACACGGATCTCCTTGCCGTTGAGACCGTAGCGACGCTGCCGAAAGAAAACAGGCCCGGGGGAGGTCACCTTCACCGCAATCGAAATGACGAGCAGAGGAATCGAGATGAGCGCCAGAATCAATGTGCCGAGCGCGAGATCCTCGAGGCGCTTGAGCCAGCCCGATCGACCGCGGAAGGGCGTGTCGTAGGCACTCACCACGGGATAACGACCGAGGAGGCTCCACCGCGCGCACATCAGATCGTAGGTGAAGAAGTCCGCGACCAAAAAGACCGTGGCGGTGGTATCGGCAAGGGAATGGAGAACCTGCGTGGTCCGGCGTTGCGCGCCCAAAGGCAGATTCAGATAGACGACGTCGACCTCCCCGGCTTTGCAGGCCGCTACCAGCGCGGCGAAATTCCCTCCGAACGGGAAGTTGTCGTTGGCGACTCGCCGATTGGGATCGATCCGGTCGTCGTAGACACCGACGAGCCGAACACCCTGCCAGGGATCCGCTGTCAATTCCGAACAGAGAGCGGCCGTGTTGTCGCAGGCCCCGGCCAGGGCGACCCGCTGCAGGTTCCAGCCATGACGGCGAATCCGGCGTAAGAGAGCGCGCGCGACGATCCGACCAGCCAGCAGACTGACCGGCGCGATGAAGAACCAACCGAAAGTGACGACCCGTGAGTAGTTCGACGATGTTTTGATCGAGAACGCGAGAGTCACCAGAGCGGCGCAGGTCGTTGCCCAAGAGAGCGCGAGCGCCTTGATCTCGGCCCAGTTGTGCATGCGCGAAGCGCGATAGAGGCCATTAGCATCGCCGAACCCCCACAGCCCGAGGATGGCGAGGCCCGTTGGCCACAACGAGTCGGCACGCCAGGAGTGGTTGTAGAGGGTGGCCAGCAGCCAGTGCGTCCCCAAGATGATGAGTCCATCCAGACCGCGGCGCGAGACAGCGAGGATGTCGTCCTGAGCCCAGCTACCCTGTTGCACGTGACCTCCGCTTGGATCCTTCGCGACCGCCGCGATTCACAGTGGCCACGATGGCCAGAGTAGTGGGCTGAATCGCACTCGCCAGCTCAATCGCACCGGGCGCAGAAAATTTGCTTCGTGTGACTCGACCGGATCCATCCCAAGCAACTTGCTGTTTACAAGATTTACGCGTCCCTTGTCACCGACAACCTTCTGCACAGATCGCGCTGACCGCGCGATCCTTCCGACTCCGGGCGAGATAGGAGCATCGATTCGAGATGCCTGTCTTCTAGGGTTTACCCTCGGAGTCGCACATTTTCGCCCCATTTAGCGCGCAGACCGCGGATGGACGTCCAGCGCGGCGCCAGAAAGCCCAGTTGGACGACGGTTTGTTTCCTTGCTGTTAACAACGGTTTCCGCACCGATAAATCCTCAGCCCGACATTGACCGTGAGCTTGCTCACCGACCACAATGTGCCCGCATGTTCGTCAGGTCTCTCCGCTCGTGGGCGCTCTGCCTGGTAGCCTTGGCCAGCGCCTGCAGCGTCGTAAAGGCGCCAGCGCCACCACAGAAGTTGTCTGAACTTGACCAGCGGCACGGCGAGGCCGACTACCGCATCGGCTCTGGCGACGAGCTCGAAATCTTCTTCTTCTATGCGCCCGAGCTGGCTACCAAGGCGATGGTGCGGCCAGACGGCAAGATCAGCCTACCGTTCGTTGGCGACTACAAGGTCAAGGGCCAGACCCCGGCGGAGGTGGCAACCGCACTCAAGAAGGCCTATGCGCCTCATCTGGCCAAGCCCGAGATCTCCGTCAATGTCCGAACCTTTGGTGCCTACCGCGTCTTCGTGGGAGGCGAGGTCGCCCGCCCCGGAGCCCAACCCCTGCTGGCAGCGACCACCGCCCTGCAAGCGATCATGACGGCGGAGGGATTCACCGAGCGAGCGCGTCTCAGCGAGATCGTGATCGTGCGGCAGGCCGAGGGCAAGGAACGTGTCGTGTTTGCGGTGAATCTCGAAGCCGCCATGTCGGGCGAGGACATCAGCCAGGATGTCGTCTTGCATGCATCGGACATTGTCGTTGTTCCGCGCAACGGCATAGCCAACGTGAACCTCTGGGTCGATCAGTACATTCGTCGCAACATTCCGTTCGGCGCCTGGATCGGCTACACGACCGGACCACGGAACTACTAGATGAGGACGGAAAACCGCGTGAAGGACACGACCTACGAGCTGGAGACGCCGTATACCTTGCGCGAGTTCATGGCCAGCGCCTTCCGCGATGGCAAGTGGCTCCTGGTCGCGTTTCTGGGCCCCATCCTCCTGGCCGTCGTTCTCGCGTCCAGCATGGCCCCGACCTACGAGACGAAGTCGACGCTCATGGTGCGGCTAGGACGCGAGCACATCTATCAGCCCGAGGTCGGGGAAGCGAATGCCCCTCCCATCGCCATCAATCGCGAAGAGACGCTCCGCTCCGAGCTCAACATCCTCACCAGTCGCGATCTGCAAGAGAAGGTCATCAACGAAATCGGCGTTCATCGCTTTGCCCCCAAGCTTGCCCCAACCGCGGCGAAGTCCGGAAAGCGGTGGCAAGACTTGGCTCTTCTGCAGATGGATGAGGCGCTCAGCGCCGAGCTGCTCAAGGACACGAACGTCATCGAGGTAACGTTCAAGCACAGAGATCCCGTCGTAGCGGCCGAGGTGGTGAATCGACTGGTCGGTCATTACATCCAGAAGCGGCAGACAATCATGTCCGAACATCGCGCGCCGTTCATGGAAGGCGAAGTCAATACCTACCGGCAACGCCTGGCGGACGCTGAGGCTCAGATCAGCGCTTTCAAGCGCGAGAACAACATCGTTTCCTACGAACGACAGCGCGAGCTTCTTCTCAACGAGCTCAGTGGCCTCGAGATTCGCATCAAAGAGGTCAACGCCAAGATCGCCGAGGTCAAAGGCCGCCTCGAGGTGATCGGCGCCTCCGGTGCTCCTACCGGCAACACCGCGCTGGAGAACGAATCGTATAGACTGCCTGCCGTCCGCGAGATGATGGCCACCGAGTCGGTGAAGCTCCGCGCGGAGCAACGATCCGCCATCGCCACCCGCGACACACTGGCCCAGCAGCGCAAGCGCGTGAAAGAGCAGCTGGTGCAGTTCGCCGAGCAGGAGTCCAAGCTGGAACAACTGGTCCGCGACAAGGGGATCATCGAAGGGCGTTACCAGAGCAACTCGAAGCGACTTGAGGACGCTCGCATCCTCGAGGATCTCGACAAGCGAGCCAAGACCAGCGTCAGCGTCATCCAGCAGGCAGTTCCGCCGGTCAAACGCAAGAGCACGCGCATGATTATCTTGGCGCTCGGTCTTGTCGTCAGCGTCGTTTCGGTGGCCGCCACGGCCTTCTTGCGTGACTTGATGCGCGGCGGATTTCTGTTGCCTGACCAGCTGCAACGCTCGCTCGGCTTGCCCGTGCTGGCGTCGTTCCCGCGCGTCTCCAAGAAATAGCCGACGGAACGGAGATCGTGGCCGAGCTGGGAAAACTGCAGTCGATCGCCATCTATCTGCCCAACCTGAGCGGCGGGGGAGCCGAGCGGGTGATGCTCAATCTCGCTACCGCTTTCGCGCGGCGGGGGCTCCGCGTGACTCTCTTGCTCGACCGGCGGGAGGGCGCACTGCTGGACGAGGTACCAGCGGGGGTGACGGTTCGTGCGCTTGGCGTCTCGCGCACGGTCCTGGCCCTACCGCGACTGATTGCGTTCCTGCGTATAGAGCGGCCCGATGTGCTGCTGTCCAGCCTGGGGCACAACAACATCGTCTCGCTGTGGGCCAAGCGCCTTGCCTTCTCAGAGTCACAGGTCGTCGTCTGTCAGCACAACACGGTGACAGAAGAAGCGAAGGCGGAGCGGGCGTGGCAGCATAGGATTCTTCCCTCGCTCTATCGGCTCTTTCTCGATTGGGCCGACGGTGTCGTCGCGGTCTCGCGCGGGGTGGCTGACGACATGGCCGCGGTGACCGGTACCGCGCGCGAGCACATCTCGGTGATCTACAATCCGTGCCTGGTCCCCGGCTTCGATCGTCTTGCGGCGGAGGCCGTCGGACATCCTTGGCTGCAAGGGCCTCGGACTGAGCCGGTATTCCTCGGTGTGGGGCGGTTGGTGCCCCAGAAGGACTTCGCCACCCTCATCCGCGCGTTGGCGCTATTGAACCAGAGCCGTCCGGCGCGTCTTCTCATCCTCGGGGAAGGCCCTCTGCGCCCCCAGCTGGAAGATCTCGCACGCGAGCTCCGTGTGTTCGATCGCGTGGGCTTTCCCGGATTTCAGCGCAACCCTCTGCCGTACATTCGCGAGGCAGACGCGCTGGTCATGTCGTCGCGCTGGGAGGGCTTCGGCAACGTCTTGGTCGAAGCCCTCGGCTGCGGCACTCCAGTCATCAGCACGGACTGCCCGCACGGCCCATCAGAGATCCTCAATCGCGGCGAGTTCGGCTTGCTGACGGGCGTTGCTGATGTGCCGGCAATGGCCGAGGGCATGCAGAGTGTGCTCGACCAGCCGGCAGCCAAGGCGCGACTGCAAATGCGCGCTCAGGAGTTCCAGGTGGATCGCGTTGCAGACCGCTACCTGCGCCTACTGGAACACGTCGTCGCTCACCGTGAGGCACGTCGCCCTCGAGGCCTCGGCCAGGCGGGACTCGATTGAGTCGTCGAGGCGTCATGAGCGTCAGCGGTGTTCTTCCCGCTCCGCAGGGTCCGGTCGGATCGCCACGACCGTCGACCTGGCCGCCGATGGCAGCCCGATCGGCGGAACGGACGCGTTCAGCACCGTTTCCCGCAGCCCAACGCCTGTCCGAACGGCTCTTCCTCTCGGCCTTCACCATCGCGCTGCTGTTCTCGTCGGACAAGCTCCTGTCGCTCATGGGGTTCGTCTATCTGGAGACGGGGGGGAACTTCCTTCACAAGATCCATCCTTCGACCTATCTGTTCTTCGCGTCCTTCTTTTTCGCATGCTGGTCGCGCGGTAATCCCATTGCCGGACTTGGCCATGTCATCAAGCGGAGCCCAGCGGCCGCGTACTTCCTTGCTACCTGCCTCTATGTCCTCGTCTACACGACCTTGCGTCACGGCGTATCCGGCGCCGCGTTCATCATCGACACGCTGACCGTTCCTGCGGTCTGTGCGCTCGTGATCGACGGCGCGAGTCACCGCACGCGACGGCGCTTGATGGTGATGATCTTTGGCTTCATCACGCTCAATGGCGTCATCGGAATCCTGGAGTCCGCGACGCAGCGACGGTTGCTGCCCCCCTGGGATTTCGACGACCTCACCACCTTCCGCGGCTGCGGCCTTTTCGGCCATCCACTCAACAGCGCTCTGGTCACCGGAACCGTGCTGGTGACCGCGCTTGCGGTTCGCGTGCGTCCGCTGGTCAAGACGCTCTGGCTAGGAACGCTGCTTCTTGCGCTGTTGTCGTTCGGTGGTCGCACCAGCTTCGTCACCAGCACCGCCTGCATCATCGGCTACTACTTGCTGGAGATTCCCCGTGATGTACTGAGAGGACGATATCGCTACCGACACCTTGCGGGAGGAATCGCAGCCGGGGCGATCTTCCTGGCGGCCCTGGTCACCGTGATGTGGACGTCCGGAGTCGGGCGGCGAATCTTCGGCACGATGACTTGGGACAGCAGTGCAGACGCACGTCAGCGCTGCTGGGAGGCACTGGCTTACCTCGACTTCAATGGCATCCTGTTCGGAATTCCGCCCGCCGAGATCCGCGAGATCATCGCCAAGCTGGGACTCATCGCGATCGAGAACTTCTGGCTCGAGCTGTTCTTGCAGTTTGGCTTCTGCGGCTTTCTGCCGTTCGTGTCGGGCCTCGCCGCCGTCTTCATCTGGGCGTTCCGCAAAGCCCCGCGAGAGGGCCGACTCGCCCTGTTGCTTTTCCTGGCGATCGCTTCGGCCAACAATTCACTGAGTACCAAGACCTGCTCGCTGACCATCGGCCTGTCCGTGGTCCTCGTCGTATCGTCGGAGCGATCTCGGCGCCGAGAAGAGGAGACCCATGATCTCGGCCTGCACCGGTCCTTCGTCGCCCAGTAGGTCAAAGCCGTGCCACGTCCTCCATCCCTTGCCGTCTATCTACCAGGCCTCGCCGGCGGAGGCGCCGAGCGTGCCCAGGTCAACCTGGCGCCGGCGTTCGTGGAACGAGGGGTCGACGTCACCTTCGTCCTGCACCAGGCCACAGGCGAAAACTTGGCGCGGGTTCCTCGGCAGGCGCAGGTCGTTTCTCTCGAAGCTGGACGGACCTTGGGCGCCCTGCCCAAGCTGGCAGCGTATCTGCGCCGAACCCGCCCAGACATACTGATCTCGAATCTTGGCCATAACAACGTTCTTGCGCTCTGGGCGAACAAACTGGCAGGAGAGGTCGCGCAAGTCGTCATCTGTCAGCAGTCAGTCATGACTCAAGAACGCGATGAGGCAGGAACCTGGCAACACCGCGCGCTGCCGCACCTCTACCGCCTCTTTTCTCACTGGGCGGCGCGGGTGATTCCCGTTTCGCAGGGTGTGGCGCAAGATCTCATCTCGTTCGCGGGCGTCCAGCCGCAGCGGGTCTCCGTGATCGAGAATCCAGTCGTCTTTGCGGCCGTGGACGAGAGCAATGCCTCGGTGCCGCACCCGTGGCTGCGGGCCAAAGAGCACCCGCTCTTCGTAGCCGCAGGTCGGCTGGTTCCGACCAAGGACTTCGGCTCACTCCTGCGCGCGTTTGCACGGCTCGATACCAAGCTTGCGGCGAGGCTCATGATCCTTGGCGAAGGCCCGCTGAGGGGCGAACTCGAGGCGCTCGCCTCGACTCTCGGCGTGTCGGACCGAGTCGCCTTCGTTGGTTTTGCCGCCGATCCCTATCCCTACTTTCGCGCCGCAGACGCTCTCGTGTTGACGTCGCGCCACGAAGGCTTCGGCAATGTGCTCATCGAGGCGATGGCCTGTGGCACGCCGGTGGTCAGCACCGATTGCCCGGTCGGCCCGGCCGAGATCCTCTGCGGCGGCCGCTTCGGTGCGCTCGTACCGCTCGACGACCTTCCCGCGCTGACCCGGGCCATGCAGGACGTTCTGCGGGCACGCCCTGACGCCGCAGCCCTCCGCGCCCGCGCCCGCGACTTCCACGTCGACGCGATCGCAGAGCGCTATCTCGAAGTCTTCGCGTCGGTGGCACCCTCGTTCCGGTCAGCCCTGTCGCCGCGCTCGCGTGAGTCTCCCGCCCCGCCAGCCCTCACCTGATCCGCCCGCTCGATCTTCTCGAAGAATTGAAACGTGTGAGTCCTCTCTGCGAAGGGCGTCGGGACGACCAGCACCGCAGTACCCAGGGCGGGAAACTCCAACGGCGCAAACGCCACCATCGAAGGCATGCTGCGCGGATCGATGTAGCCCGCCTTCTTCTCGTTGACGCCGAGCACGAGCAGCCCGTGGTGGTCGAGGGCCTCCGCCAGCACGTGAAGCGCCCGATCGATCTGGCTGGCCTCGTTCAACCCCCAGCCAATGACGCCGTTCATGACGACGGCGTCGAACGAGCCGGGAGCGAAGTGACGGAGTAGGTTCTCGACCCCATCGACCACGTGGCGTCGCGCCCCCATGGCGGCCACACCGGGATCAGGATCGATCGTCGCGAATGATCGGTCGCAGAAGATCGCCGGGTAGTCCTGGGTGTATGGCTGAACGCCAACGAAGAGTACGCGTGCCCGGGTCGGGTCCGCCGCGATGGCAGGCAAGATGGCGTTCTCGAGGACGCGACGATCGGGAGCCGCGTACAGGCCGAGCTGCCAGGCATTGAACAGCAGCCGGACTTTCATTTTCTGGAGAACGAACCGGACCGCGCTCGAGATCAGTTGCAAAGGCCGCATTCAGACCGCCCTTCCGCTCTTGTCGCTGGGCGCCCGCTTGCCCCGCATCTTGCCGAGGGCAAGCCGCCGCAGCCCCCCGATGTCCAGGGAGAGTGCGGCCAGGCCATAGAGCGCGGCGCCGAGCAGGAGGCCCGCCAGCAGACCAAGACGGGTCGCGGGTAGCGGAACGAACCGAATCCCGGAGAACATCGCAGCGGTCGCCAGCAGGATCTTGCACGTCGGCGCCCAGGGGAAGTCGAAAGGAAAGACCTTGCGCCCGAACCAGACGCACCCTACAAGCGCGACCGAGTACGAGATCAGACTGGCGTAGACCGCTCCTATCAGACCCAGCCGCGGGAGCAGGAGCACGTTGAGAATGACGTTCAGCAGGGCGGCAGGACCGTTGATGTAGATCAGACGCTCGGGCTTCCCACTCAGATGGAAGCCGTGGGAGAGGTAGTGAGCCTGCAAGTTGTTCAGCAGGGTCGACAGCGCGATGCCAGGCATGACCGCTGCCGCGCCGGCGCGAAACTCTTCGCCAATGATCACCTGGACGATGATCGGATTGAGCGCCACGAGACCGGCACACGCTGGGATGGTGATCCCGAGCGTTGCGCTCCCGTTGCGGTAGAGCTGTTCGCGCGCCGCTGCTGCCCCCCGCTGCTCCAGTGCGCTCACAGCGAGGGGAAACGCGGCCAAGGAGACCCCGACGAAGACCACGGTCAGCGCACGCTCGGCGATGCCGTAGGAGACGGAATAGACCCCCACCGCCGCCGAACCGAGGAAGTACTCGATGAGCAGACGATCCGATGTCGACAGCAAGAAGTTGACGACGAACAGTCCGGTCAAGGGCAGACCGAAACGGGCCAGCGCACGAAGCTGGTCGCGATCGATGGAGGCCATCAGCGCCCGCGCCACCATCGGCAGATCGACCAGCGAAAAGACGATCGCCGCCGCAAGAAGCCCGAAGAGGAAGCCGAGCGCGCCGAGGTCGAAGACGTTCACGAGGAGCAGCGCGAGCAGGAAGCCGAGCAGCGCCTGCCCGCATTCGATGACGTTGTAACGCGCGACCTTCATCTCGCCGCGATGAAAGGACTGATTGAGCGCGGTCAATGCGCGGAAGACCGACAGCGGGAGGCCAACCCACACCACATGCGCCAGCGAGGCAGGCTTTTCGGCCACGAGGCTCGCCACGCCGTAGACCACCGAGGCGAGGACGGCCGACGCCGCAAACGCCTGGTAGACCGCGGCGGCGAAACCGGCACTGCGACCGTCCTGCTTGGCGCGTGCAATGAAGCGCACCACCCCGAACTGAAGCCAGTAGAAGAAGACGCTCTGGCACATCAATGCCAGGGACAAGGTGACGGCATAAGCCCCGTAAGCCTCTGGCGAAAGCAGCCTTGTGAAGGCGTAGACCGAGAGAAACGAGATCGCGGCCGGCACGATGTTGGCTGGAACGTAGCCGAGCAGATGGCGGCGAAGCATGGTGTCGACTCAGTCGGTGGCCGGCGTGGCGAATCCGAGAAACCGCCGCGCCATCTTGCGGCGGAGTGCGCGTGGGTTGAACCCGCGGGTCTTGCCGTCGACGAGCGTGCGCTCGCCCCAGGCGGACAACGTATGAACGCCCCGCCAGTTTGGTCCAAACCGCTCGGGCCGCAAGAGACGCACGGGCTCCTCGACGTACGTCGTCTCGCTGCACTCGCGAACATGATGGATGACCAGCGCGCCGCCGTATGTGGTGGAACAGTCTTGAGCCGGACGGTAGAGCCGCCCCTCGTGTTCGAAGAGTGTCCCTCCCGGACGCGCCGAGTGATGGTCGATCTTCACGGGATTGAGCCGATGTCTCCGGTACGGCCCCGGCAGGCGATCGGCAAAGGCGAGACAGAGGTTGTCGTCATCCCCGACGTCCGTGTCGCCGTAGGCCAACCAGTAGCGACCGCCGTGGCGAAACAAGGTGGTGTCACGCGCCGCTACGCCGTCAAGCAGCGTCGCCACCGGGCGCCAGACTCCGTCGGCCTGACGCTCGTGAAGGATGCAGGAGCGAGCCTGATGAGATTCGGGAATGCAATAGACGCGACCTTGGTCGGCAAAGACGAAGGGATAGGAGAGGTGGACGCCGGGGACGAGGGGAACCGCCTGTCGCGAGACGATGCGAGCCCCCGCCAAGGTGAGCTTGACGATGGAGCCGACGCCCCGCGCGTGGTCGAGGGCTTCACACAGAATCTCGTCGGCACGATCCGGCAGGCCGAAAGGATCCGCGAGAAAGCCTCTGCGGTCGCGGGGCCCAAGCCAGGTGACGGGTAGCTCCGCTCGTTCGTCGAGAAACCGAGCAATCGGGGCATCGACGATGCCAATTTGCCAATTGTCCTCGATCAGCTGCGACGCGATCCGACCGCGCGCGGCTCGCAGATGACCTTGCGCCAGCCCCCGAAGAGTCCGCACCGGCCTCGCAGTCGGCACCGGCGCATCCCGACCGGTCACCCCTCCCATCGCTGATGCCTTGAGGGCTCGCACGACCAGTTGACGAGCAAGCTGAAAGAGACGCGGAAGCGCCCGGTGGTAACGGGAAGTGGCCGCGGTACGGCCCGAGTCGAGCAGACGGGGAGAATCAGCGTCATGGCATTCGAGGCGCACCTGGCATCCCTGGCCGGCAACGATGGCGGAGAGCCCAGGGAACGGGTCGCAAAGCGATCCGCCCCGCTCGTCCGTCAGCCGCCAGATCGGACCGAACTCCTTCGGCGAAGCCCGCCCCGTCAGATCGATGACGGCAAGGGGCTGGACGTCCGGCCGCTTGCTTCGTTCTCCCATCGACGCCGATTGGACGTCCACGCTTGTCTCGCACAACGAAGTCGCTACCGCGAGATCTGGCGCCGCTCTTGCCAGAGCATCCCACAGGCGCGACGACGGTCTCTGTGATCGGCAACGAACGGCTTCGACATGGGCGCCGGGTTGCGCCTCGACTTCCGCGATCAACTGAGCCTGCCAAGCGAGCAATTCATCGGACGGCACCAGGAAACAGACGCGAAATGTGACAGAAACACTCGATTCTTGCGCGTCCGAATGCTTCAAGCGCTGGGTTTCCAGAAGAGACAAAGTTTGCAGACCGACGCTAACATCGGCTGATCCAGCCTTCAATTCGATTGCAGTGAAGAATACGCAGGAACGGCAACCAAAACGCACGAGCACCCACAAACACGCGTGCTACCTTGCGGCCCGCGTGACATCACCAGCGAGGTCGTGACGCTTGCCTCGATTGCTTTCCCTAAACAACTATCACTATCGGCGGGGCGGCTCCGACAGCATGTTCTTGGCCCACGATGGCCTGTTCCAGTCGATAGGCTGGCAGACCGCGCTGATGGCCATGCAGCACCCGCTCAACACGAAGTCGCCCTGGGACGAGTACTTCGTGGACGAGATCGAGTTCGGCCACGCGTACAAGCCGCTCGACAAGCTCCGCATGGCCGGGAAAATCATCTACTCGCTCGAAGCTCGTCACAAGGTTGGCAAGCTGGTCGATGAGTTCCGGCCCGACATCGCACACCTTCACTGCATCTATCACCACCTGTCGCCGTCGGTACTGGGTGCGCTGAAGGCTCGCGGGGTTCCCCGCGTGATGACCGCACACGATCTCAAACTCGCGTGTCCCGCCTACAAGATGTTCAACCGTCGAGGTGTCTGCGAACGTTGCCGCGGCGGCAATCTGCTGCACGTCGTGGCCAACCGCTGCGTGCGCGATTCGTTGGCCGCCAGCGCGCTCGTGGCGGTGGAATCGACGATTCACAAAGCGCTCGGGCTCTACCGCCGCAACCTCGACCGAGTCATCGTTCCGAGCCGCTTTTATCGCGACAAGCTGACGGAATGGGGATGGGAGCCAGGCCGCATTCGTTACATTCCCAACTATGTGGACGCCAAGCAGTTCGCGCCCCGCTACGAACCCGGCGATTACTTCCTCTATTTTGGGCGGTTGGCTCCGGAAAAGGGACTGCTCACGCTCATCGCGGCGGCCAGGCGAGCCGGCCTTCCTTTGCGCATCGTCGGGACGGGCCCGCTGAGCGAGACGCTCGCGAAGGAGACGTCGGCAGACAACCAGGTAAGCTTGCTGGGCTACCAAGCCGGCGAGGCTCTCTGGCGCCAGGTGCGGGAGGCCCGCGCGGTGGTGGTCCCATCCGAGTGGTACGAGAACGCGCCGGTCAGCATCATGGAGGCCTACGCCTGCGGCACGCCAGTCATCGGCGCTCGCATTGGCGGCATCACCGAGATGATCGAAGACGGCGTCACCGGTGCCATCTTCGACAGCGGCTCCGTCGATCAACTAGCCGGCTGCCTGCGCCGCATCGCCGACCAGCCTGACGCCGATGTAGCCGAGATGGGGCGCGCTGCGCGCGAGTTGGTTATCGCCCGCTACAGTCGAGAGCTCTATCTGGAAGAGACATTGCGTCTTTATGAAGAGCTCGGCGTCGCGCGCACCGACCGAAAGACTGCAGCGGCAGCTCACTGAGCGACTTCCTGACGACAATGAACACCAAGCTCAAAACGGTGCGCATCCTCGGCACCCGCGGTGTGCCGGCTCGGCACGGCGGATTCGAGACCTTCGCCGAGCACTTGGCGTTGTTCCTGGTGGGTCGTGGCTGGCGGGTCATCGTCTACTGCCAGGAGGACGGCAAAGGGGTCACCCAGACCGACGACTGGCGGGGCGTCGAACGCGTCCGCATTCCGGTGTCTGCGGCAGGCGCGTTCGGCACCATCCAGTTCGATTGGCGGGCGACCAAACATGCGTCGGCGCATGACGACCTCTGCCTCACGCTCGGGTACAACACCGCCGCCTTCTCGACCCTGCTTCGCCTGCGTCGCGTGCCGAACGTGATGAACATGGACGGAATCGAATGGTCGCGGGCCAAATGGAGCCCGCCCGCCAAGACCTGGCTCTGGCTGAACGATTGGCTCGGATGCTGGCTAGCCAACCATCTGGTCGCGGACCATCCCGAAATCCAGAAGCACCTGACAAGCCGGGTCTCGTCGGAGAAGATCACGATGATCCCCTACGGCGCCGATCCGGTGACCGAGGCTTCTTCCGCGCCGCTTGGCCCTCTAGGTCTCGAGCCGCGGGGCTATGTCACCTTCATCGCACGGCCCGAGCCCGAGAACTCGCTGCTCGAGATCGTCGCCGGATTCTCACAACGCGACCGCGGTCTCGACCTCGCTGTGCTGGGACAGCTCTCGGATGCGCACCCCTACCACCGCGCGGTCAAGCAGGCCGCGGGGCCCCGGGTGAAGTTCCTCGGCGCCATCTATGACAAGCCGATCGTGCAGGCGCTGCGCTTCCATAGCGCTGCGCACATTCACGGGCATCAAGTGGGCGGTACGAATCCTTCCCTGGTCGAAGCGCTGGGCGCTGGCAATGCGATCATTGCTCACGACAACCGCTTTAACCGATGGGTCGCTGGCGACTCCGCTCGATACTTCCTCACGACCGACGACTTTTCGTCGATCCTCGACCAGCTTGCCGCGGATCCGGGACTGGTGAACGCCATGAGCGCCGGCAGCCGGACGCGCTTTACCGAGACCTTCACCTGGCCAGCCGTGCTCGCGCAGTATCAGGAGATGCTCGAGCAGCATCTGCCGTGATGTCGAGACGTGACACCGCCCTCGACGTCGTGCGGGGATTCGGGATGGTGGCGATGATCGCCGCCCACGTCGGCCCCCTGTCCCGCATGACGGCCGCCACCCATCTGGCGATGTCGGTCGGTGCCGCCGACATCTTCGTCCTGGTATCGGGCGTGACGATCGGCCTGCTGGGCGCGGCCCGCACGGCCGACGCCATACGCCGCTCTACCTTCTATCGCGGACTGCTCCGCAAGGCCGGCTGGTTGTGGCTGGCCCATGTTTGCATGACGCTCGTCGTGCTGCGCATTCGCGCCTCCACCGGACGCCTCGACGCCCCCGATGTCGACGCTCTCGGCGGCTGGGGGCAGGCGCTCGTCCAGGTGGCGACGCTGCGGGTTCAGCCGCTCGCGTTCATGAACATCCTGCCGCTCTATGTCCTGTTCATCGGGGCGGCGCCGGCCGCTCTCGAGGTCTTTCGGCGCGGCGGCACTCTGCCACTCTTTCTGGCATCGGCCGCTCTGTGGCTGGTCGCCCAGGCGCGCCCGAGCGTCATTCCCCTACCCCGCCCCGACGGCGGCTACCTCGCGTTTTCCATCGCTGCTTGGCAGTTTGCCTTCGTGCTCGGGCTGCTCATGGGACACGGCAAGGCCGCGCTCGAAGCCTGGTGGGCGCGGCATCCTCGGCTGCTGGCGATCGCGACGGGACTTCTACTGGCGCTCTTCACCGTCGCCCAGTTTCAGCGCCGTTCACTGGGCCGTCTGGGGCTGGGTCTTCCAGAAGCGTGGCGCTGGTGGCTGGCAAAAGAGAGCTGGGCGCCCGCGCGTGCAGTTTACGCAGTGCTGTTCGTGGCCTGTCTCTACACGCTGGCCAAGCGCTGGCTGGACTTCGAACGGAGCGCGCCTGCCGGCTGGCTGATTGTCGCCACGCGCAGCTGCGTCGCCATCCTCACGGTCATCGGACGCCAGAGTCTCAGGTCGTTTCTTCTGCACTTGCCGATCGCGCTTGCCGCCAGCGCGCTCGGCATCTGGGTGGCGCCACGCTGGCTGCAAGAGATCATCGCATTTGCGGCGGTCGGCGCCGTCGCCCTGGCGGCCACGGTCCGTCGACCCCGGGCAGAGGCGCGACCTCGAGCGACACCGTCCCTGGGCGAACCGACGATCAACGTCGACTGATGACGGCGAGCACCGGTAGGTGGTCGGACCCGTGCGGAAACGGCAAGACCTCGAATCGATCGAAGGCCAGTGGTCGGCGCGCCAAGACGCGATCGATGCGCATCCACGGTCGAGCTGACGGGTAGGTATGGCCGAGACCGCGGCCGACTTCGGCGAAGCCGTCGTCGAAGTGCCCGAGTGAGCGTGCGAAAATTCGACTGAGGCCCGGCAGATTCGTGTCCCCGCCGACTATCGTCGGCAACTCGGTGGCCCGCGTGGCCGTCGCCAGGGCGGTCATCTGAAGCTCGCGCATTCTCGACTCGGCATCGACACTCCGTCTGGCTTCCTCCGACCAGGCGTCATGTCGCAGACGCTCGAATCCTCGCCGGGGCGACACGGGGTGGACGTTGAACACGACGATCTCGCCCAACGGCGATGCCACAGTCGCGCTGGCAAAGGCCCGTCCGTCGGGCGACTCCGGAAGCTCGGCCGGAGTTCCTTCCGTTGCCACGATGGGATGGCGACTGAAAAACGCGAACTGATCCACCACGGCGCGCTGGTGGCTGGGCAGCAGAGCCTGAATCGACGCGTTCAGTGCCGGCGTCCACTCCTGAAAGAGGAGAAGGTCGGCGTCTGCGGCTCTGATCGCGGCTGCCAGGTGGCGATGGTGTTTCCCGCGCGCCACGTTGTAGCTGAAGACGCGAAGGCTCTGTTTGCCCGCGCGTGAATGCGCCACGACGGTTGCACGCAAAGAAACGCCGAGTAGCGGAAGTGTGACCAACCCCAGTGCCAGGGCACAGACCGAGACACCCCGAACGTCGCGGGCGAGGCAGAGAGCCAGCAGCACCAGAAGCGCCGGTAGAAGGAAGATCCATCGCGGCAGGTAGAGCAGCGCCGTCACCACCCACCACGACTCGCCAACCAGACGGAACGTCGCTACGACACCCAGGAGAACGAGCAGATAGGCACCCGCAAACCAGCGGGCCAGTCGCTTCACGGAGCCCTTCGCCGGCTCAGAGGTATCGATAGATCCACCGCGGGATGTAGTGCTGTCGCTTGTTGAGCACTGTCCCGATGACGTTTGCCTGAAACATCCGGAGATCCGACAGCAGCTTCCGCATGGCCAACTTGTGGGTTCTTTCGGCTTCCACGACCAAGATGGTCGCACTGGTATGGGAAGAGAGGACGAGACCAACCTGAGATTCGTCAGATGCCGAGCAGTCGAAGACCACTTCGTCGAACTCTCTGGTCAACGCCTGCCAGAAGTCTGCCTCGGCAAGAACCGACGCGACACGTTCGCGAGTGCCCACGCTGGCGAGAAAGTTGTGGAACATGTTCCTGCCCACCAGCTCCGCGGTCTCGCAGAGGCGACGTCCGCGAGCAAAGCTGTCGGTCAGGGAGATGGACGGTGCGGGCTCGTCTTCACCCGGCTCTCTGACTTCGACGATGAGAACCCGACGGTCGGAGGTCTGAGCCGACAGTTGAGCGTAGCCGTAGGCGATGCTGCTGGCGCCGGCCCCCGCGTTGCCGCCTAGGAAGAGGACAGTTCGGCCGCTCCGCTTGCCCAAAGCGACGTCCAGCCGGTGCCGCAACGACGTCAACTCGTTGCGGGCCACGCGGGCGAGCCCCTTGCGATTGAAGAGCTCCATGAACTCGCGGCCGTTGAGGCTTCCCTCGCGCGGGTCGCGCAGTGTGCGCTCGTCGACCTCGAAGTCGCCCTCGGAGAGATGGACCTCAATGCTGTGCGAGCCCGTCGCAATCATCCCGCTGACGAGACCGCCGGTCCCCAGTCTGGGAACCCCTACCAATGTCTTCTTGGCCACGTTCGCAAGACTATCAAATCGTAAGCCGAGGCAAAGGCGCTCGTGATTTGGACGTCCAAAACCATCGTTGTTCAGAGGAGGTTTCCGAGGCGAAGACTCGAGGTTGCGGAGCGGGAACTCGCCGGTGTTTTCGCCTCAGCCCGTCGTCGCTCGTCAGGGAATTGGCGATGGCGCCCCGGGAGACATGACACGTCGCGGGCACTCTTGTTTGTCAACCGTTGCGGTCGAGGCCCTCCAGGGCACCCGTGCTGTCACCGAACCGCTCGACGGGGGCACCGAGTCCCGCGAGAACG
Source organism: Myxococcales bacterium (assembly GCA_031398585.1). GTDB lineage: Bacteria > Myxococcota_A > Polyangia > Fen-1088 > Fen-1088 > JANNNO01. The sequence continues at coordinate 18,676 of JANNNO010000117.1, forward strand.
CTGACGAACAGGTTGCACAGGGGCGTCTTCGGGTAGCGCCGATGCGCCGCGCGCAGCCACCCATGTCCCTTGCCGGCCACAACGATCGGAAGGTCATCGTGGCTGTGTTTGTCGCCGTCGGACAGGCCACTGCCATAAACCACGACGCTCCCCTCGAGCAACGAACGTCCCGCCTCCCGGCGCCGCGCCAGACCATCGAGAAAGTACGCCACCTGCTCGCTATAGAACCGCGTGATACGGGCGAGTTTTTCCTGCTTCTCCGGGCTGCCGCCGTGATGTGAGATGTCGTGGTGTCCCTCGGGCACACCGAGAAACGGATAGCTGCGGTTGCTGGCCTCGTTGGTGAAAAGCAACGTCGCCACACGGGTCCGGTCAGCTTCGAAGGCCGCGAGCAGCAGATCGAGCATCAATCGTATGCGTTGGTCCAGGGCTGGGGGGATCGATTCGGGCCGATCGAAGGGCGGCTCGGCGAAGGGCACGGTTTTCGCGGCTTCCATGCGCAGCTCCAGTTCGCGCACCCCACCCAGGTACTCCTCGATCTTGGCTCGATCACTGCCTCCCACGACGGTCACCAGACGACTCGCATCGTTGCGTACCAGATCCAGCACGGAGGTGCGCGCTGGTTGGTGATGGTCGCTTCGGGACACCCCGTAGATGCGGTCGAAGACCCTGCCGGGGTCAATCTCCTTGCCGGCTGGCAACGTCGGACTCCGCCACGACAAGCTGCTGGAGTACGCGCAGCTGTAGCCGGAGTCGCATTCGCCCGAAAGGGCATTGCTTTCGATGCCGAGCTCGAGCGAGCGCAGCGGCGTGAGACCCGCGAAGTGAGCCGCCGCCACCTGGTCCATCGACACCCCCGCCCGGATGCCCGCGCCCGCAGTCTTGCGCGGGTGACAACCGGTGAGGAAACTGGCCATGGCCCGGGCGTGGTCGCCGGGTCCGTCGCCGCGCGCACAGCCGTTGTTCTGAGCGAGACCCGTCAGGATCGAGAGCGCACCAGCGTGCCGGCTCAAGGGCGCCAAGCAGCGGCGAAAGTCGAAGCCCGGGCCTTCTCGCTGCGGCGTCCAGTCACCCATGGGAACGCCGTTGGCGAGGTAGAGGACTGCCAGACGAGCGGGAGGGCGATGGGCCGCGGCCTGCGCTGGAATCATTGCATCTAGCAACGGTAGTCCCAACGCAGCCCCGACCCCCCGCAGCAGGGTCCTGCGCGGCAGCGAGCACAAGAGGCTGGTCCGCCTCACGGCCCGACCTCGGGAAAATTGCGCCCGCGAAACGGAGCGCTGTCGACGATGGCGCCGACGAGGGCGGAGAAGCGCCCGTCGCCGCTCGCCAAGCGGGCGCAGATCGTATCGATCGCGGTGCGATCGGAGGCCTCCAATCCCCGGCCAAGCGCGTAGGTCAGTAGCTTCTCGGCGAACGATCGGTGAAAGCGAGGCCGCTGCCCGCGCAGATAGTGTTTGAGCTCTCCGATGCCATCGAAGCGCTGACCACCCGGCAGGACGCCGACGGAGTCGATGGGGAGGCCGTCGTCTTCCTGGCGAATCGCACCGATGGCGTCGAAGCGCTCGAGACCGAGTCCGAGCGGGTCCATCTTCCGGTGGCAGACCGCGCAGTTCGGATCGGTGCGATGGCGCTCGAGCTGTCGACGAGCACTGACTGCCTCGCTGTCACGCTTTCGCTCGGACAGTTGCGGGACGTTGGGCGGCGCTGGCGGCGGCGGATCGCCCAGCAGCTGCTCGAGCACCCAGCGCCCCCGCTTGACCGGCGAGGTCCGCGTCGGGTTGGACGTCACCGTGAGCACACTGGCCTGGGTCAGAACGCCGCCTCGCTGACGGTCCGGCAGAGTCACGCGGCGAAAGTGTCCACCAGCGAGCCCCCCGAGACCATAGTGCGCCGCCAGGCGATGGTTCACGAAGGTGAAGTCGGCGTCCAGGAAGGTTTCGAGGGTGAGATCGTCAGCGACGACGGTCGCGAAGAAGAGCTCGCTTTCGCGAAACATGTCCATTCGCAGACCGTCGTCGAAGGAGGGAAACCGCGTGCGATCCGGCTGCATGACGGCGAGAGGTTGGATCTGCAACCACTGCGGTGCAAAGGCCCTGGCCAGCCGCTTCGCCTTGTCATGACGGAGCATGCGCAGCGCCTGAGCCTCCATCACCCCCGGCGCTCCTAGCTGTCCTGCCCGCGCCAGAGCCATGAGCTCGTCGTCAGGGAGGGCGCTCCAGAGGAAGTACGACAAGCGCGAAGCCAGCGCCCAATCGTCGAGCTGATAAAACGGCTGGCGCCCCGGCTGCGGATCCAGCTCGACGCGAAAGAGAAATTGCGGCGCCACCAAGATCGCGACGAGGGCGCGTTGTAGCCCTCGCTCGAAGGTCTCGCCCTTGGCGACTGCGGCTTCGATCAACCTGGCCAGCGCTCCGATCGTTGCGGCGTCGGCGGGACGACGAAAGGCCCGCTCGCTGAGCCTCCCAACGAGCTCGCGTGCCTTGGCGGACACGGCATGAGGCGGCGGTGAGATGGGCAGAAGGCGCGTATGACTCGGCGGTAAGGGAACCGGCGCCTTCGGATCCGGACCGTCGATGGTGAGCTGGTCGAGTTCGATCCCCAGTTCCGACAGCGGCCCGCTCCCACCCGACGAGATCACCAGCTCGATCCGTTGCGGCCCGCCCTGCTCGATGCGGACGCGTGTGCGATGAACCTCGGTGCCTGCAAGGGCAAAGGTCGTCAGATCCCGATCGCCGATGCGAAGCCGCAGCTGAGCGCCCTTGCCAGCGCGCGCGGTGCCGCGGATGGCGACGTCGTAATGGCCCGGCGCCGCGAAGTGATGACGCGTCCGCAAGGTTCCCGGCTGATCCCAACGAAGCCATCGCTCGCGGCGGCGGCTGCCGGGCGGCAGAACCGCGACGCGCTCGAGCTCGAGCGTCACACGTTGGCGTCGACTGGGCACGTCAGCCACCACCGCCCGGGTCGCGATCGTCTCGGCGCTGACGAGATAGCTTTCGAAGTGTGCAGGCGACATCGTGAGCACGTCGCCTACGTTGTCGAAGCCATAGCCGACGTCGTCGGGCGGCAGCTCGTCATGAGCGTCGACCTCGACCCCCAGCAAGTCCTCCACCGTGTACGCGTACTCGCGACGATTGAGGCGACGCACGGTCACTCTGCCGGGGTCTGGCGGGGCGTGAGCCGCCGCGGCGACCGAGATGGCTCCAATCCAGCCTACGACCCGATCGATCTCGGCGGCGCTGGGACGGGGGCGCTCCTCGGGCGGCATGTCGCGATTTTCAAGCTGGTCAGCGACCTTGTGCCAAAGGGCTAGGTTTCGGGCGGCACCGGACTCGTCGATCGTTCGGTAGTCCGCGAGGTTCAGCCCGCCCTTCGAGACCGTGTTCCCGTGGCAAGAGACGCAATACCGCTCGAGCACGGGCAAGACGTCCCGCGCGAAGGTGAGGGGTTGGCGCCCGGACTCGGCGGAAGGTGTGGCGAGCTGCGGCCGCTTCGTCGCCGGGCTGGCGGTGCACGCACCGGCGGCAAACGTGAACGAAACCAGCAAGAAACGAAGCGCGCGGGCTGGCAAGAGGAGGGCTGAAGTTTGCCCGCTCGGCACCCGATTGCGAACCGTACGGAAAGGTTTTTCGCAACGAAAACTCGGCTTCCGACTTCCTTGCGTCATCTGCCGACGACAGCAATCAGTTGGCGCCGAGCAGATACTTGCAGGCAGCAAGGATTCGGTCGCAGGCCGCGCTGTCCCCGTGTCCACCGGCATGCTGCAACCGATGCGTACCCGCGTACGGCGGTGTTTCCTGCGCCACGTCGACCAGCGGCCCGAGGTACCCCATGACGTTCATCGCCTTGAGGTGATCCTGGTGCTGGTCATCGCCGGTCGCCGTCAGAGCGTAGAAGCGATCGATCGGCGTCAGGGAGGGCATGGTCAACCAGGTAGCGATGACGGGAAACGTGTCGCGCGGTCCTGCCAGGGAGACGACACGGGAGACCCTTCGCACTTTCGCGAATGCGGCAGCGCTGCTTGCTCCGTGGGAGTAGCCAACCAAGATCACGTCAGCCCACCGAACCTGGGCATTGCTCTCGAGAAAATAGGTCCAATCGCCGCCAGGATGTTTCCGTTGCAAGAACGCCAAGGCGCGCCCGATGCGCTCTTCGACTGAATCAGGGCGCAGGATCGTAACCGCCGGCGTGCGGTCCGTGCCGTCGAGCTGTTCGAAGCGCAACTTGCCAAAGAAGTCAGGGTCGTTCTGCTCGAAGGGTCGCGGGCTGTTCTCGTACGCGATGGCGAGGGCGTGGTACCCGAGCGCCGCGGCCACGTTGACGACATTGAGGGGGCCGGGTGGGCTGGCTGTGCCCGCGAGCACTACGGCCAGTTTGCCCCGCGGCCGCGCGAACGTATTCAAGATGGCGATCTGCTCCTCGTCGCGCAGGGAGGCAGCCGGGTCCGCCTCGCTCGGCCTGAAACGGAAAGTCTGAATCTGTGGCCGACTCACATCGACCATCAAACCACCCTGTCCAGGCATCTGCGCATCGCCTACCTCAGCGGCGCGCGCCGCAACGCGACCCGGCGGTTGGATGGCATCGGGGATAGGGCCTGCATCGGAGAAGCCGCCTGCGTCCATGACCACCATCGGGGGATGGTCGACGCTCGCCCGAGCATCGCCCGGCGAAGACATCTGGACGTCCAAGGCGAGGCCGTCATCAGATTGTGTTTCGGAAACGCTCCGCCGCGCGTCCTCGACTCGCGCGCCATCTCGCGGCGGAGGCGGTAGGCCCGAACTGTCGGCACAGCTCAGCACTGATGTCGCGAAGATCAGCAGGCCCGCACGAGCCGGCGACGAGAGGAAATCGCGTTTGGCCATCATCGGACGAACGGACCGCAATATAGCGGCTCCCGCGACGGCGTCCTAAGCGATCACATGCGTTCATTGCAGAAATCGACGGCAGTGACAGCGCAAGATTTGCCCTCGATTGTGCGCGCCCGCAGACCCTCTCCCAGCTTCCGGGGGCTCCCGGCTCCCACAACGCCAAGGTGCCCACCGCGACGAAACATCGCAATCCCGGCGCAACACTGGGACCGACGGCTCTCAGAGGAACCGGGCCAGCGTTGCGCGGCTCGGCTTACCTCGCCACTGCCAGCCCGGTGAGCTTCGTCACGGCAGTCTTGTGAAGGATCAATCATGACCAGCCACCGCCCCCCGTTCGTCTCCGCGCTCGCCCTGCTCGCCGGTTTGAGCCTCGGTGCCTGTGACGTTCCGCCGGACGAAGCCGACACCGAAGAAAGCGAGATCCTGAACGGCGTGCAGGATCCCTCTGGCAACGGCTACGGCAGCGTCGCCATTCGCGCCAATGGCGGTCATCTCTGCAGTGGCACCCTTATCACCAATAGCTGGGTGATGACCTCGCGCCACTGCTTTCCGGCCGGCGATCAGCAGGAGACCCGCACCATCACCGTGCACCTGCCCAACAAGCCGAGCGATCCGAAGTCGACGTTTCAGCAGCAAACGGTGACGACCTTCGTGCGCCATCCCGACGACTACGGCACCAGCTCGCAGAAACAAGACCTCATGCTGATCAAGGTCGGAAAGCCCTTCAAGGTCGGTGGTTCGACCAAGGGTTTCACGCGCGAGCTCTGGCCGCGTGAGGCGAGCGAGCTCACCGGGCGCACGCTCGATTGTGCGGGCTTTGGCCCCACGACGCCCGGTGGCCCCTCCGGCCGCCTCACCACCGCCAAGCTCGTCGTGAGCAAAGTCGAGATGGGCCGACCTGACGGCGACCTCATCACCGTCGTGAACCCCAACCAGGGCACACCCTCTGCAGGCCAGATCCAGTTGCCCGGGGACTCCGGCGGCGGCTGCTTCCGCTCGACCAACGGCAAGCGCTACCTGGTGTATGTCCAGGCCGGCTCATCCCCCGTCTTCACCGACGCCTTCGGCTGCGGCGTCTCCCGCCAGAACGTTCGGGACTGGGTCCAAACGACGCTCTACCGCATGGGCCGCTGAATCGACGCTTGGCCTCACGTCTTCGTTTCATCAATCGTAGACGTGAGGCCGCGAGTTCGACTTGGGGCAGGACCTGGCCTCAATTGGCCGCCAAGGAGAGCGACAGATAGGCCAGGCGTTGTTCGATCCCCAGGTTGCCGACCTGGGTGAGGTCGTTCTCGATGCGCGAGGCTGGGACGGTGTTGCCCGTCAGGTTTTGCACGACGAGTTTCGCTGTCACCTGGGGCGTCAGCTGCAGGGTCACCGCCGCGTGGGCGACAAAGCGGTGGGCCTGGCCAGCGGCCCAATTGGGATCGTGCACCTTACTGAAAAGCGCCGCGTTCGCACTCAGGCCAAGGCGACGATCCCAGAGCGCATGACTGACCCCGAGTTTGACCTGATGCGGGGAAAAGACCTTCCACGACGAATGGCCTCCCGCGCTGGCGCCGCTTTTGCCATCTGGCAGCGCTGGGGTGCTGTCGGTAAGGGCGAGGCCGGCGTAGGCCGCGTCTGAATAGTCGACGGGGCGCGAGTGGCCGTACGAGAGACCGAGCCTGGTGCCGCCGGCAGCAAAGTCTAGGCTCACCTCGGTGCCGATCGACTGAATGACTTCGATGGTGTTGACGAAGGCGTCCTCTTTCGCGTTCCAAGCGAGCAGGCCGTGGTAGCGGTTGTAGTAGGCGTTGACCGTGAGCGCGACCGCGCTTGCAAGCCGCTCGCTGAGGTTGAGCTCGAAGCTATTCATCGTCTCGTTCGCGAGCGCGGGCAGCGCGGGCATGCCCATGCGGTCTTTGATCGCCGAGCGCGCTGCCCAGTGGGTGTAGTAGGCAGCGTCCGGATTGCGAAAGCCGTCCTGGTACGAGGCCTTCAACGTCGTGTCCGCGCTCGCAGCCCACGCGATGCCGAGGCGTTTCACCAGCGCCAGCTGGTCGCTGAGGGTTACCGGTGACGGCGTCACTGTCTCCTTGGTGTCGGCCTCCGTGTACGTATCGGCCTGAAAGTGTCGGGGAATCTTGAAGTATTCACAACGCACGCCCCCGGTGACGCTCAGGTTGCGCCACGCGAAGGTGTCCTCCACGAACGCGCCGAACTCGAGCCAGCGAAACTCGACCTCTTCGAGACCGAGAAGCTCGCTGTGGCCGAAGAACTGTTTGGCGCGGCCGAAGCTGCGGTGGCCGATCTCGCCACCCACCGCGAGTGAGTGCAGCGGGATGCGAATCGTCCGCCATAGGGCCCGCATCGACTGCCAACTTTCGCGGCCGCCGCGCGCAGTGCCGTTCAGCTCCACGGGAAGGCCGCCGACGACGCCTGGTCGCCGGGGGTGGCGCGGTACGAAGCCGAAGTCTTGCAGCACCAGCGTCCCCGACAGGACGAGGTCTTCCTTGTCGCCGACGTTGTGGGTATAGGCGGGCCGCAGAGCAAAGATCGTCGTTAGCCAATACGGATCCTCGAAGTTGAACCAGTCGTACAGCGCGTTGCCTTCGGTCGAAAGCTGTGCCGTCGCGAACACGGCGAGCACGTTGAGTCCGCCGTGGTTCCAGTTGAGACTGAGCTTGCCGCTTGGTCCCTGGTCTCGCGCGCGGATGAAATCGTAGGGACAAGCGGTGTTCCCGGCTTGGTCGGGCCCGGTGCACGACCAGGCTAGATCGCGACGGGGGGAAAAGCCGGCCGCACCGGCGAAGCCTCCATAAAGAAAGAGGTTGTTGGTGTTGCCGTAGGTCATGCCATACGACAGCTGCGCCGCCCCGAAGGCCTCGACGGGTCCTGCTTCGACGGTGGCCGTGAAGCCGCGATGGCGGGCGCCGTCCTTGGGCCGCAAATTGACGTAGCCATTGATGGCGCCGGCGCCGTGCACGAGCGCCCCTGGTCCGAGCGAAACCTCGAGCCCCTCGATGTCATCGAGCAGCGGCACGGACAAGAGCCCGTGCGTGCCGAAGTGCGTGCGCATATTGAGATTGAGCCCGTCGAGCATGACCAGCGTCTTGGCGTTGTTGTCGATGGTGATGCCGCGAACCCCGATGAGCGCGCCGGTCCACAGGTGACGCGCGATCTGCATGCCCGGCACGGCCATTTCGATGCTGTCGGCCAACGTGCGCGCGGGAGAGGCTGCCAGCTTGCGGTGATCGATCACGTAAGTGGCGCCGGGAGCCGTCTCACGCGAGACCTCGAAGAAGCTGGAAGCCGATAGCCGATAGTTCAGCAGCTCGCGAAGCGAGACCAAGGCTTCGTCGTTCTGATCGGAGGAGGACTCGGTTGCCGCGTCGGGCGAGGGGAGCGAGGACGCCTCAGCGGAAGGTCGCTGCGGACCAATGGCCTGCGTCGGAGTGCTCGGAGCCACTGTCAGCAGCAGGGCGAGGCAGAGCGCAGCCATCACGGAATCGTTCTCATGCACAACCACCGCCACGAGATGGTTGATTTCGACTGGGTTGCCACTGATAGGATTGCGCGCACGCAAGCGATCGTATTCACGGACACAAGGCGGAACCGATGGTGGCAACGGCAGCGAACATCGGCCAGATCGGCAAGTATCAAGTCCTCGCGCGCGTGGGCGGCGGCGGCATGGCCGATGTCTATCGCTGTCGGCTGGTAGGCCCGGGGGGCTTTGCCAAGATCGTTGCACTCAAGCGCATTCGCTCCGGTCGTGCGCGGGATCCCGACTTCGTGCGCATGTTCCTCGACGAGGCTCGCCTCGGCGCGGGCCTCAGCCACCCCAATGTCGTGCAAATCTTCGAGATCGGCGAGGCCGACGGTGCGCCCTACATCGCGATGGAATACGTGTCTGGTCCCACGCTCGCCGAGCTGTTGCGCGAAGCGACCCGCCGGCGTCAGCGTCCGCTCGGCCCCCTGCTCAAGATCGTGAGCGACGTCGCCCTCGGCCTGCATCACGCCCACACCGCACGCGGCCCGACCGGCGCACCACTGGGCCTGGTTCACCGCGATGTCAGCCCTCAGAACATCTTGGTCTCGCGCGATGGCGTGGCCAAATTGTTCGATTTCGGTGTGGCCAAGGCGCAAGGCCGCCTGGTCGAGACGCGCGTGGGAACCTTGAAGGGAAAACTGCGCTACATGGCGCCCGAACAATTGGAGGGCTTTGTCGATGCGCGCGCCGACGTCTTCGCGCTCGGCATCTGTCTGTTCGAAGCGACGACTGGACAGAGTCCCTACGGCGCAGCGGCCAACGACGAGCTGACTCTGTTGAGGCGCCTGCAGAAAGGAGATCTGCCACGTCCCCAGGACGTTTTGAGCGACTATCCGAGCGCACTGGCAGACATCGTGATGCACGCCATCGCGCCGGATCCCGAACGGCGTTGCCCCTCGGCATTGGCGCTGCACGAGCGGCTCGAAGAGTTCGTCGCGGCATTCGCGGCGAGCGATTCGGCGCCGGCGGCAGCCAAGGCTGCAGCGACGATCAGCGCGCGCGCCCTGCGAACCTGGGTCGATGAGCTGTGCCCGGCGGCTTCCGAGGACCCCGAGGGCGGGGCTCATGCGATCGCAGGCGCCGCCCGGGCGACGAACGGGGGCGTCGACGTGCCACCCGAGACTGTGTGCGGTCCCACGGCGATCGAAGAGCAGACAGGTCCCTCGGCGCTGCGAAAGCAGCTGCGGCGATCGACGACGCGCGCAGGCGCCTGGACCGCTGCACTGGCTGCGCTTGGCGGACTCGGTCTCGCAATGGCGTGGAATGCCCCCGGAGGGAACACCAAATCCACCGCCACCCCTCCGGCAACCGCACTGCTGGCCCGCGCCGCAACCGCGCCGCTCGCAAGCGCCGCAGCCGCAACCCAGCGGCTCGCTGTCGCCGCGCCCGTAGCCGCACCGCTCGCTGTTGCCGCGCCCGCCAGGCCCCTGGTGGGAAGCGGTTCGACCCCAAGGTCCTTCTTCGCGGGCGCCCCGACTGGCGCTCAGACGCAAGACCCAGTCTCCCCACCTCAATCGCGACCGATCGCAGTCGGCGTGCGCCGCCGTGGCCCGAGCCGGGCCCAGCCCCTGCCCAACGACCAGCGCGACTCGACAGGCGCAGCCCCGGCTGCACCGGCAGTCACCGCTAGCAGGCCAGCCACCGCCGCGGCCTCGCTTGCGAAGGTCCATTCGACCATGCCGCACGAGTTCGTGCCCCGGCCTGCCTTGCGGAAGGTGGTCGAGGCGCGCAGCCGCGAGGATCTTCAGCGCATCTTGGCCGACGTCGAAACCGAAACCATCGACAAGGCGGGCTGCTCGCCGGAGTTTTCGCGCGGGATCACGGCGGCGCTCTTCGGCGCCTTGCTTGGCGCCGAGACGACGACCACGATCTACCCCGCCGCTATGTACTACTTCATCGTGCGCGAGGCTGGGCTCGGCCGGGAAAAGGCGGAAGCCTCTCGAGCACTGGCGCGCGTGCACAGCTCGGGCGTCGTGCGCGCCTTGACGCTGCTGCCGCGGCGGTGATGAGCTCACGATCGCCGCACCGTCTTCCAGCGGTGGGGTGACTCACGGCCAAGCAGTCGGTAGGCCTTGGGCCGCGAGATGCCGAGAGCCGCGGCTGCACGCGCGAGGTTCCCCCCCGTGCGCGTCAACGCCGCCAGAAGATCACTCTGCGAGAGGGGGTGCGGCGGCCCGCCCTCTGATGCCGCCTTCGCCTCGAGTCGCCCGCTGCCGCTGCGACCGCCCTGCGCTCCCCCCGCCGAAGCCGGCACCGGCCCCCCGCCCTCTACCGCGGGCACGCGCATCCGTTCGGGCAGATGCGATCGCCGCAGGAGAGGCTCGCGGGCATGCAGCGCGACCAGGCGGGCAACCAACAGGTCGAGCTCGCGCACGTTGAGGGGCCACCCATAAATGCAGAGGGTTTCGTAGAGCCGCGGCGAGACGCGCGCGTTGCCCAACCCGTGGCGGCCAAGGAGATGGGTAAACAGAGACGGAATGTCTTGTCGACGCTCACGCAGAGGTGGAATGCGCAGACTGAACCCATCGAGCCGCGCGAATAGATCCGCGCGTAGTCGT
>JANNNO010000126.1:0-3255 GCA_031398585.1 Myxococcales bacterium
GCATAGATGTAGGGCGCGACGGTGGTCACCTGCGCGCCAGCCTGGTTGAGAAACGAGACCAGAGGCAGATTCTGTTCGGTGCCGTAGAGCTGAACCCCGACGCGCCGGCCGCGCAGCACTTCGACCGCCAGGGTCTCGATGATGCCCCCTGTGGTCGGTGAGCGCGCCGGCAGATCGGCCTTGAGCCCGATCTCATGTAGCGCGCGGGCCGGCTTGGGTCCGCGGGTTACCTTGCGTACCCGCCCCAGCGCAGCGCGCACGTCGGCTTCGATCTCGATGCGGGCGGCGCGGGCGAGCAGCCGGTGCAGGCCTTCGCCGGTCAGGATCACGAGGTCGTCGAGCTCCGAGCGCACCAGGGCGTGCAGAAAGGCGTCGACCGGCGTCGGATCGGGCGCGTCGAGGATGGCAACCAGCGGGCAGCGGACGGCGGTCGCGCCTTCCTCTTCGAAGATGCCCGCCAAGCGGTCGAGCTCGCGGGTTTCCGGCAGGGCGATACGTCGGCCAGCGAGGGCCTTGGCAGAAACGGGGGAGGGGGCTCTGTCGTCAGACGTGGGCACGCGACCGATAGGATGAGGGATGGCCAGGTCCGGCCGCAAGATCTGGCCGCAAGATCCGGTGGCCAATCGGCGGCTCGATTCGACCGCGAACCCGCGGTTCGGCCGCCGATCCCTCCCGCCTCCCTCTGCGAGCGCCCCCCACGGCCGTGCGCCGCAATGTCCCGCTTTCTGATAGACATGAGTGATGTCTGACCCGCGCGCCTCGTGGGACGAGTACTTCATGAACATCGCCAGCGTGGTCGCGTCGCGATCGACCTGCCCGCGCAAGTTCGTCGGCTCAGTCATCGTCCGCGAAAAGACGATCCTCTCGACCGGCTACAACGGATCCATACGCGGCATGCCCCACTGTTCCGACGTCGGGCACATGATGGAGAACGACCATTGCGTCGCGACCATCCACGCCGAGAGCAATGCGATCCTGCAAGCGGCAAAGAACGGCGTCATGATCGACGGTGCTGCGATCTACGTCACGGCGAGCCCGTGCTGGAGCTGCTTCAAGCAGATTGCCAATGCAGGCCTGCGTCGGATCGTCTTTGGCGAGTTCTACCGAGACGACCGCATCTTCAACGTCGCGGAGCGGTTGGGCATCGAGCTGGTGCACCTGCCGCTCACGCACCCGGTCACCCCACCCGCATCCGCGCCAACGCCGCCGCGCGCCTGATCCCGCACGTGGGAGCTGCGCGTCGCTGCGATGCTTTCGTCGTTGACAGGGCCGCACCGGTCTTAGACCCTTTAAGACCATGTCGCGACGCCTGACCCCAGCCGCGCTCCTGCTGGGAACCCTCCTGGGCGTATCGACGATGATCGTCGGCGGCGAGGCATTCGCCCAGGGTGAAGACGAGGCGGAGCGGCCCGAAGAGGGCGGTAGCGGTGTCCCGGGGGCAAGCTCGGGCGAGCAAACTCCGGCGCCCAAGGCCAAGCGACGCCGTCGATCCCGGGTCTCGGGCAACGTGGTGCCCGAGGAGCGCCTCCGTCGCCGCTTGCCGCCTCCGCCCTCGGGCAACGTCTACCTGTATCGGCCCATCGAGAAAGAATCGCTGAAGATCAACGTCTTCAATCCTGATGGCTCTTACAACGTCGACGCGATCAAGGCTGCCTCGCACATGCTGCGCTGCCGACGGACCGACACCGAAAAAGAGATGGAGCCGCGCTTGCTCGCGATCCTGTCGCACGTCTTCGATCACTTCGGCGAACGCCGCATCGACGTGGTGTCGGGCTACCGGAATCAGCGCAAGACGTCGAGCTATCACTACAAGGGCACGGCAGCGGACGTGCGCATCGAGGGAGTGCCGGCGCGCAAGTTGCGGGCCTTCGTCGAGACCCTCGACGCGGGCGGCATGGGCATCGGGATCTATCCGCTGACTGGTTTCGTCCACATCGACGTACGTCCGCCCCCCAGCTACCGGTGGGTCGACTACTCGCCTTCGAATCCGGACGCGACCCAGAAGCAGCCGCCCCGTTGGTTCAAGAAGAAGCGTCTGCAGAGCTGAGCGACCTGCTTGGACGTCCGCCTCGCTGCGGTAGGCGCCTTCCGAGATGTCGTAGATAGTTGCTGTGCGCAATGAATTCGCCGTGCGTGAGCCGACGTCATCCCACAGTGCCGTACAGCTAGATTGCGGTCAAAACGTCGCGCGGACGTGATACGTACTCGGCCTCAGCTTTCGGGGTGATCACTCCGATTCAACTTTGCTTGAGGTCGACAATCGAATGCGAAGACTGACCCGGGACTCGAAGGGGCGCTTGGTGTGGTCACGCCGTGCGGTGCTGCAAGGCGGGGCTGTTGCAAGTGGTGCCTTGCTGGCGGGCTGCCGTGATTCGAGCCCCGCCGCGATGCTTTCGCCGGCCGACGCGGGCAAGAAGGACAGCGGCCGCGATCTCGGCAGCGCCGAGGCCGGCGGGACGCCCGACGGCGGCGCGGGCGACGTCGGCGGTCCTTCCCCGACGACGGATGCGAGTTCGATCGACACGCGTCCCGTCGAGACGGGTTCGCCCGACGCGGGGGCGCCCGACACGGCGACGCCGCAACCCAAGCCCGACACCGCACCGGTGGTCGAGGCTGCACCGCCGGAAGCCGCACCCCCGGCGCCGCCGGTCGAGAACCCGCCGCCCGAGTTTCCCGTGGCGGCCTGGTTGCGCGAAGCGCGCATCGCAGGCGTCGACGGCAGCCTCGAGCCCGAAGAGCTCGCTGTCATCCTCGACGCGTGTGTCGCCCAAGGCGTCAGCGTGATCGAGTTCGACAGCATCCTATCGCACTACCTCACCGACGCGGCGGGGCTGGCCTTGGTTCTGGCGGCGAAGCTCGCCCGCATGATGAACAGGGATTCCTTGGAGGCCGCGGCCATGGCCGCCAGGTCTGCGGCCGCCGGGACTGGCTTGGCCGTGGTCGAAACCGTGGCCGCTCCGCCGGTCCTCGGCGAGACGATGTTCTGGGCGATCGCCGGTCCTGCGGCCACAAGCATTCCGAGCATGACGGCGGCGCGAGCGTAACGGTGCATGGACAAGTTCCTCCCCAGGGACATGATGTGGCCCAAGCGTGGCCAATCCACAGGGATTTGTCACGCGCAATGACGCTGGGAAAGGCCACATGACCCTCGCCTACGAGGACCGCTACGCCTCCAACGGCGATGTCCGCATCCACTATGCGGTCGCGGGCGATGCCGCATCGCCCCTGATGGTCATGATCCACGGCTTTCCCGAC
>JANNNO010000207.1:0-12676 GCA_031398585.1 Myxococcales bacterium
CGCGGCGTGCGCCCGATCGGTGCCTCGTCGACCTCGATCACGCGCGAGACAGCATCCCAGCCGGAAAGATCGTCCAGCGATGGGAGTGCCGGGGCCCGCGTTCGTTTGCCCGCGCTCAGCAGCGTCCGCAACGCGGGATGCAAGATGTCCCTCACCAGCGTCGACTTGCCCGAGCCCGACACACCGGTGACCGCGATCAGACGGCCGAGCGGCAGATCGACATCGACGCCGTCGAGGTTGTGAAGGCGAGCGCCGCGCATGCTCAGCCAGTCGCCCTCGCCGACTTTCACCTTCCGCCCGGGACCCACGACCCGATCGCCAGCGCCCCGCAGCCACCGCCCGGTCAGCGACGTCGGATGCTGAGCAACCACGTCGGGGGGGCCCTCGACGACGATGCGACCGCCTTCGGTCCCGGCGCCCGGCCCCATGTCGATGATGTGATCCGCCGCGCGAATCAGAGCCTCTTCATGCTCGACCACGATCACTGTGTTGCCGCGATCGCGCAGACCGAACAGCGCCCTTCCCAACGCCTCACTGTCGCGCGGGTGAAGCCCCACCGTCGGCTCATCCAGCACGTAAGCGACGCCTCTAAGATTGGACGCCAGCTGCGCGACGATGCGCACGCGCTGCCCCTCGCCGGTCGACAACGTGTCGGCGCCGCGATCCAGGGTCAGGTAGCCAAGGCCTAGCTGATCCAGCACCGCCAAGCGCCCGCGCAGCTCCGGCAAGATCGCCTCCGAGAGCTCTGCCGGCAGATCGCCCAGCTCCCCCAAAAACCCACGCAGCTGCCGCACGGTCAATGCCGCCACATCGCCGATCGACTTGCCCGCGATCTTCACCGCGAGCGCCGCGGGGGAGAGGCGCGAGCCAAGGCAAGAGGGACAACGGGGCGCATGGCGTGCATGCATGCGCACGTCCGACTCGTCTTCGTCTCGCTGTCGAGAGGTCTTCTTGCCCGAGCTCTTGCTTCGCTTGTCCCGTGTCTTGACCTCCGCCTCGCCGTCGTCATCGAGTGTGCCGCGGCCTTCGCACGCCTCGCACGCGCCGAAACGCTGGCTGAAGGTAAACAAGCGAGGATCCGGGATGGGCAGCCCGGCACCACATCCCGGGCAAGCGCGCCCGGTGGAATAGAAGCGTTCCTCCACGGGGCCAACGACCTTGACGCTCTTGCCAGAAAGCGCGAGCGCGGCTGCCACCGCCGCCTGCAGGCCGGCGTCGTCGCCCGAGCGGATCCGCGCCGACCGGCCCGCAGGTGCCGACAGCTCGGCCACGACGGCGTCGATGTCATGAATCTCATGTCGCGCGAGCTTCGGCAGCGCGTCCGCCGGGTAGACACGACCGTCGATGCGGAACGCGCGCACGCCCTTGCTCACGGCGCCGGCCAGGATCTCCTTGTGCACCCCCTTGCGCTTGCTCACGAGAGGCGCCAGCACGGTCAGCTTGCCCGCCGCAAAATGTTCCGCGATGCGGACGGCGATGCGCGCCCCCGATGCCCCCTCGGCCGAGACGATCTCGCCCGCCAGCCCGCAAAGCGTGCAATGCGAGACGCCGCGGAAGGCGAAGAGCAGCCGCAGGTAATGGTAGATCTCCGACGAGGTACCCACTGTCGACATGCGTGAGCCCGCGGTCAGCTTCTGTTCCAGGGCCACGGTCGGCGGCACGCCCACCACCCGATCGACATCGGGGCGCGCCAGCGGCCGTACGAACTGCCGCACGTAGGTCGGTAGGCAGTCGAGAAAACGCCGCTGCCCCTCGGCGTAGAGCACGTCGAACGCGAGAGTCGATTTGCCCGATCCCGAAACACCCGTGACTGCGACCAAGCGATTGCGCGGAATGGTCGTCGAGACCTCCTGGAGGTTGTGCTCGCGCGCGCCGCCGATCTCCATCGCGCCCCCCAAAGCGGCGCCCACGTCGCCGCCCTGCGCCCGCCCCGCGCCCTCGCGTGGTCGTGGCTCGGGATAACGCCTCCCCGTAGGTGCGCCCCGTTGCTTGCGCGCCACCGCGGCCGCCATCGCCGCGCTCAGCGCTCTGCCGGTCGGTGTCGCAAGGCGCGCGATCTGCTCGGGTGTGCCCTCGCCGATCACGGCCCCACCCTCGGCGCCGCCCTCGGGTCCGAGATCGACGATCCAGTCGGCCGCGCGCGCAACTTCTAGATTGTGTTCGACAACGATCACCGAGTGACCCGAGCGCACCAGCTTGTCGATCGCGCCCAGCAGCACAGCCACGTCGGATGGGTGAAGTCCGGTGGTCGGCTCGTCTAGCAGGAAGAGCACCCGCTCTTTGTCGGCCGCCTCCGCCAGGTGCCCCGCCAGCTTGAGCCGCTGCGCCTCGCCTCCCGAAAGCGTCGGCGCCGGCTGCCCCAATGTCAGGTAGCCAAGGCCCATGTCGAACAGCGGTTGCAGCGCCCGCATCAGCTTGGGGCCATAGCGCGCATGCTGCCCGTAGAGCCTCGCGACCTCGGTGGCGGGCAGGCCCAGCACCGCCGGCAGATCATAGCCGTTCACCTTGACGTCCCAGACCTCGGGCCGCAGCCGACGCCCGTCGCATGCGGGGCACTTGACGAAGGCATCGGGCAAGAACTGCAGCTCGATCTTCTCGTAGCCCGCGCCCTCGCAGGTCGGACACGCGCCCGCCGCCGAGTTGAAGGAGAACGACGAAGCCGTGAGCTTGGCCGCCTTGGCCAGATCGCTGCTGGCGAAGATTTGCCGCAACGGATCCATCACGCCAAGATAAGTCGCGGCGTTGACCCGCGAGCTGGCCCCGAGTGGCGCCTGATCCACCAGCACCACCTCGCTGACCGCGTCTGCCCCATCGATTCCGTCGCAGATCCCCGGATCACTCTCGCCATGGCCCTTGGCCCGGCGGAGGTTGCGATACAGGACCTCTTCGATGAGCGACGACTTGCCCGAGCCGCTGACGCCAGTGATCGCCACCAGCCGTCCGAGCGGCAGCCCCACGGTGACATTGCGAAGGTTGTTCGAACGCGCGCCCCGCACACGCAGCTGCGCGGTGTCCGCCACCGCCAGTCGCTCCCTGGCCGCAGCGACGTCGAGCCTGCCCGAAAGAAACGCGCCGGTCAGTGAACCGGCAGCGTCGGATAGCCCCGCCACGGGTCCTTGATAGACGATGCGCCCGCCCTCGGCTCCAGGACCGGGGCCGAGATCGATCACGTGGTCCGCCGCGGCCAACAGCGAAGGATCGTGATCGACCACCACCACCGCGTTGCCCGCCGCCGCCAGCTTGCCCAGCACGCCCACCAGGCGTGCCGCATCCCGCGCGTGCAGGCCGACCGAGGGTTCATCGAGCACATAGAGCGTGCTCGCCAGCGCGCTGCCGAGCGCGGTCGCGAGGCCCACCCGCTGAGCCTCGCCACCCGACAACGTTCGTGACTGCCGCGACAGGGTCAGGTAGCCGACGCCGACATCGACGAGGAAGCGCAAGCGCGAGCGGACCTCGCTCAGCAGCAGCTCCGTCGCCGCGTCGGTTCCAACCGGCGACCAGTCCCGCAAAAAGGCCTCGGCCTCGACCAGAGGCAACGACTCGAGGGCAGGCAAGTTGTGCCGCCCCAGCCGATAGAGCAACGCCTCCGGCTTGAGGCGATGTCCACCGCAGGCCGCGCACGGGGAGTAACGTCGGTAGCGCGACAGCAGCACGCGCACGTGCATTTTGTACGTGCGGCCCTCCAACCACTCGAAAAACCCAGCCAGGCCGTACCAACGGGTTCGCCAGCTCTTGCGCCCGCCTGGCTCGCCCTGCCAGACCAGCTGCCGCGTCTCCTCGGGCAGGTCCTGCCACGCCACCTCGAGCGGCAGACCGGCACGGCGGAAGAATTTCTCGAGGTCGTCCTGCGATTCTTTGTAGCCGGCGGTCTGGAAGATCTTGATGCAGCCGCCCCCCACCGAGAGCCGCGCATCGGGAATCACGAGCGCCGGATCGATGTCCATGGTGCGGCCGAACCCCTTGCAGCTGGTGCACGCCCCCACCGGGTTGTTGAACGAGAACGTCGCGGGCGACGGATCGTCGAAATCGATCGAGCACCGCGCACACGCGAGCCGTTCGGAAAAGCGCAAGGCCTCCGCCCCCTCCACCCGCACCTCGATCGTGCCCCGACCCCAGCGAAACGCAGCTTCCAGCGAATCGATCACATGTTTGCGCCGATCCGCCTCCAGCACGACCCGGTCGAGCACGACTGCAATCGCACCATCGTCGCTGCGCAGCTGCGCCTCTTCGAGCGCGACCGCGCGCCCGTCCTCGAGCACGCGACGCAACCCCGCCGCGACGAAGAGCTCCCGCACGACGTCCGGCGTGGCCTTGCCGACCCGGCTCGGAAAACAGATCAGCGCCGATCTCCCGGGGGCCTCTTGCAACAGACGATCGAAGACCCTCGCGGCCGAGGCCCTCTGCACTTTGTCGCCGCAGCCGCCGCACCAGAGCTCGGCCGCCCGCGCGTAGAGCGCCCGCAGGTAGTCCGCGATCGACGTCATCGTGCCGACGGTCGAGCGCGACGTGCGAACCGGCGCGGTCCGATCGATCGCGATGGCGGGAAGCACGCCGTGGATCGCGTCGGCCTTGGGCCGATCCAGGCGGTCGAGGAACTGCCGCGCGTAGGGGCTGAAGGTCTCGACGTAGCGGCGGTAGCCTTCGGCGTAGAGCACGTCGAACGCCAGCGACGATTTGCCGGCGCCGGCGGGCCCGGTCACCAACGTCACCGCGCCGATCGGAACGCTGACATCGATGTTGGCAAGGTTGTTCTGCCGCGCGCCCTCGACGTGAATGAAACGTGGATCCTTCACAGGTCGGGGGAGTCTGAGGCGCCGTGCAAGCCGCCGCAACCCCGCGCCGCGCCTCCTGGCACGGTCGCGCTTTGCGGAGGCCTTTCGCGTTGACAGCCGCGAACCTTTCTCCGAGTCTCGAGCCTCCAACCCATGACGATCCGTCTTCCGCTCTGGACCCTCTGGATCGCGCGCAAGCGTGAGCTCCGGGGGGATCTGCGCGGACGCTGATCGGCAGCAGAGGCGACCCTCCCGGAGCTGGGAGAGTCGCCCCGTCGTCGCGATGAGGTCGCCGCTCCCCGCCCGCGAAGGTCGCTGGAGTGAGCCATGACGCCCCCCGCTTTTCACCCGAGTCGACGCCTGACGGCGCCTCTGCGCCCGAGTCGACGCCCGACGCCGCTGCGCCCAGTTCCCCCTCGCCCTCCCCGCTGGCGCTGCCCGAGTTTCGCCGCCTGCTGGCGATGCAGGCCTGCTTCGGCGTCGCTTACTCGATCTTCCTCATCCTGCCCAAGTACCTCGCCACCCACCTCGGCGCCTCGACCAGCCTCATCGCCTGGATCATCGCCTCGGCTTCCCTCGCCAACGTGGTGACGGCGCCGCTCATCGGCCGCATTCGCAATGGGCATGACGCCCGCCGCGGGATCGTGATCGGCAACTTCGCGATGGCCGCAGGCGCCGTGCTCTTCGTCTTCGTCGATTCACCGGGTGCTGGCGCCTTCGTGGCCCGCATCCTTCAGGGTTCGGGCTGGGCGATCGTGTTTTCCTCGGCCGCCTGGCTGGCCGTCGCCATGGCCCCGCGGGATCGCATCGCGCAGGCGATTGGCCTGCACGGCTCGGCCAACATCCTCACCAACGCGATCGGCCCCGCCTTCGCCGAGCCCGCCATCACCCACCTCGGGCCCACGACCGTCTTCCTGATCGCCACCGCCATGGCGCTCTTCGCCGCAGCCCTCGCGACACGCATGCCGCTGCCCACTTCACCGCCGCCGGCCGCACCGGCGCCCGGCGATCGAAGGGGCGCGCCCGGCATCATCCTTTTCGCGTCGTTCGTGCTCGGGGTCGCCTGCGGGGTCATGTTCACCCTGCACCAGCCGCTCGCCCTCGACCGGGGTCTGGTCCGGGTGCGGGACTTCCTCATCGGCTACACCATCGCCGCGGTCACCGTCCGCGTCAGTCTCCCGCGACTCACCGGGCGATTCGGAACGGCTGCCACAGCCGTCGGCAGCCTCACCCTCTACGGGCTCGTCGTGGCCGCCATGCCGCTGCTCAGTGGTCAGGCCGGCCTCGGCCTGCTCGGCGCGGTCTTCGGCGTCGCACACGGGATCTTTTTTCCCTCCTTCCTGGCGCTCGCCATCAGCACCGGGCCGGAAAGTAGCCGCGCCCGCATCATGTCGGGCACCAACGCCCTCTTCAACATTGGCCTCGCCGCCGTGATCCCCTTTGGCATCGTCGCCGACCGCTGGGGCTTCGGCGCCGCCTTCGTATCGGCGGGGATCGGCACGGTCGTCACGGCGATTGCCCTGGGAAGGCAGATCCGGGTTTTGGCGCCCTCCACCCGACCCGGTTAGAATGCCGGCCTAGCACGGCCATGTCGAACACCGAGACCGGCGAGCAGCCTCGCGAGTTCCCCCGCTACGAGCTCAACGCCTACGTGGACTACACCGGGAACGAGGTTCTGCTCTACCACCGGATCCAGAACATCTCGCTGGGGGGAGTCTGCATCCAGTCGTCGGGCGTCGAGGACATCGGGACCACGGTCGATCTCGTGATCAACTTTCCTGACCTGGCTTCGTCGCTCTCTTTGCGAGGCCAGGTGGTCTGGGTCAACCGCGAGCCGCCCATGGACATGGGCATTCGCTACGTCGATCTCGATCAAGAGCGGCGCGAGACCCTGCGAAAGTTCATCGGCCTCGTTCGCAAGTCCTGAGCGGCACGCCCACGCTCTGGGCCCGCCCGATTAAATCAGCCGCAAAAGGCCGCTGCCGCGACGGGTATGCGCCTGCACCGCCGCCAGCCGCTGCAGATAGCGGCCGAAGTCCTTGCCCCCCGGTGCTCCCGCCCCGCGGCGCAGGTAGACGTCCGTGATCCGGGTGACGGCGAAGCGGCAGGCGGCAAAGCCGAGCTCGGCGGCGAAGCCTCGATCCTCGGCTGCGGTGGGCTGCCTCACCGTCCGGTAGCCGTCGATGAAGGCGCGCGTGACGTCGGCCCGAAAGTCGTCGCGACCAAAACCAAAGGCGAGCACCGAGACCGCGATGTCGTAAGCCAGCCGACCCCATGAGGCCTGCTCGAAGTCCAGCAGCGCCGCCAAGCGATCTCCGTCGTACAGCACGTTGTCGATGAAGAGATCACCGTGAATGAGCCCCAGAGGCAGGCCGGGGTCGCGTTCTTGAGCCAGCGCCTGCAAGGTCGGGCGCAGAACCTCCACCGCCGCCTCCAGCGCGGGATCTCCCTTGGCCTTGGTGGCGACGAACGAAAGACGACGATCGATCTCGTCGGGCTCGTAGCGTCCTTCCGCGTGATCCTCGAGGTCGGCTCCCGCCAGGTGCAGCTCGGCGAGCGCGCGCCCGGCTGCCGCCGCTTGAGTCGGCTGCAACTCGTTGCGCGACAGCGTCTTGCCGTCCACCCAGGGAAAAAGAGAGACCCATTGACCGGCGAAACCCACGAAAGGCCGTCCGTCGCGCGCCCGCAGAGGCATGGGCGTCTTGACCCCGCGTGCCGCGACGTGATCGATGATGGCCGCCTCCCGCTCGACGTCCGCCTGGGCCTTGCCCTCGTTGATGCGTAGAAAGCGGCGCACCGGCTGGCCGCCCAGCTGTCCTTCGACGGCGAAGTTGGTGTTCACCGTGCCGGCGGCAATGGGCCGCGCATGGCACGGCCCCTCCATGGCGAAGGAGCCGAGAATGCCGACCAGATCATCGTTGGAGAGAGCGCGAAAGGTGCCCATGGAACGGGGGCGGCATCATAGGCGAGCCACCTGCCGATGCCAGCACGGGGGCGGCGGGTTTCGTACGCCTTGCCTTCATCAAGCTTGACGCAACTGCGCTCACCTTGGTCTAGTGGGCGCAATTTCGGGTGACCGCGAGATGATGAGCGAGCGCGACAAGCTGGTTGCTGAGCACCTCGACCTGGTGCAGGCGATCGCCGGCAAGCTCAAACGGACCCTGGGCAAGTCGATCGACTTCGACGATCTGGTCGGCTACGGCCACAGAGGGCTCATCGAGGCGGCTGACCGGTTCGATGCCGCACAAGGCGTCACCTTCACGACCTTCTCCTATTACCGGATCCGCGGCTCGATGCTCGACGGCATGCGGACCATGGGCTGGTACTCCCGCGCGGATTACGCCCGCTACCGCGCCGAAGAACGATCTCAGGAGTACATGCAGAATGTCTCCGAGCGCGAGGCCGCCGCGCGCGAGGCCGGGGCCGAGACGCCCGACAAGGCCGAAACCCTCGAGAACATGGCCGAGCTGCTCAGTGCCATCGCCACCGTCCACATCACGTCGATGGAAGCGGCGGCCAACGTCAGCGATGATCGCAGCCCGAACGCCGAGGCCGGTCTCGAGATGGGTCAGCTCGGGCTGCGCGTCCGCGAAGCGCTGCGGACGTTGCCGGAAAAAGAGCGACGCCTGATGGAGATGTATTACTTCGAGGAGAAGAACCTCGAGGAGGCCGGCGGGATCCTTGGGCTTTCGAAGTCATGGGCGTGCCGGCTGCACGCGCGGGCCGTGAACATGCTGCGCGAAGCGCTCTCCGAGGACGCCTAGACCCCGCGCGGCGACCCGCCGACGCCAGTTCGACAACGCGATCAGTCAAAAAAAGAATTGGGTTTTCGTTCGCGGTCCGCAACTACCGGCTCCTCGCCCCGATAAGGAATCGATGAACGTCGCAAAGCCAGGCGGGCCTTCGGGCGGCGCCCCAATCGCATCGGAAGCATCCCCCAGTCCCGCGGGCCCTTCCAGCCCGGCTGGACCCGAGCGTCGTTTCGCCGACGTGCTCTCTGGCAAGGCGGGGGCGGTCGACAACAAAGGCCCGGTGGCCAAACCCTTCCAGGTGCCGATCCTCGATGACGGCCCGGCCCGCGTCGGCGGCGCTTCCAAGTTGCCCAGCCACAGCCTCAACGTCGAACGGACCAACAAGGTGCACGGCGCCTTCCGCTCGATCGAAGTCGCTGGCGAAAAGGCCGGTCGCACCAACCTCAAAGGCCAAGGCGGCGTCGAGGGCGGCGGCGCGACTGGCTGGCAACGGCTGGCCGAAGACACGATGAAGTCGGAGAACAAGCTCGATTCGCTCATCAAGTCGGCGCAGGGGGGCAAGGCCTTCAATGCGCAAGAGTTGATGGCGCTGCAGATCGAAGTCTTCCGCTATTCGCAGACCGTCGAAGTCATCAGCCGTACGACCGACAAGCTGGTCGGCGCGCTCAAGCAGACGCTCGGCACGCAGGTCTGACGACCGTCCCCAATCAGCATCCGACGCGGGCACCCCGGTGGCGCCCGCGGTCGTTTGCCGTTTCTGCCAACCCGCGAGGCGTTCGGCAGGCATTCGACGGCGGCTGCTTTTCGCCGCGCCTGCCATCTTCCCTCGCCGCCGAATGGTGGTATTTTCCCTCGCCATGCGCCGCGTTTTCGCGATCGCCCTGTTTGCCCTCCTGATCGGATGCGGCGTTCCCGTTCAACACGGTCTCGATGAGCGTTCCGCCAACGAGGTCGTAACCGCGCTCGACCGCGCCGGCATCCGCGCCGAGAAGCTGGCTGGCGAAGGGACCGGCGAGACCCCGACATACATCGTCAAAGTGGCCGCGTCCGAATCGTCGCGCGCGATGGAGCTGATGCAGAGCCTCGGGCTGCCCCGCACCCAGCGCAGCGGCCTCGCCGAGACTTACGGCCAGCCGAGCCTGGTGCCGAGCCCGACCGAGGAAAAGGCCCGGTTCATCGATGCCCTCGAGAACGACATCGAACGGACGCTCGAGACCATCGAAGGCGTCGTCAGCGCTCGGGTCCACTTGACCCTGGCCGAGAACGACCCGCTTTCGGTCGACGCCAAGCCGCGCACGCCCGCGCAGGCCTCGGTGCTGCTGAAAGTTCGCCCCGACGCCAAGCTCGGCATCGAAACTCTCGAGTTTCAACGCTTGATCGCCGGCACCGTGCCGGGACTCGACCCGGTCAAGGTGTCGGTCGTCAGCACGGCGGCGCCAGAATGGACCGGCATCAACGGCCCGATGTTGATCTCGGTCGGCCCCCTCAGCATGACGCCTGCGAGCAAGACCGTGCTGGCAGGTGCCTTCGCTGCCGTGCTCGGCATCGTCGCGATCCTCGCGCTGCTGCTGCTGCTCACCGCCCGCCGCCTCGCCGCCGTTCAGCGCGACCGCCGCGCGATCTAGCTCGGCAACGCCAAGCGATTTAGCTCGGCGTCGCCGCAGCACCGGCGTCGGTCGGTCGGGACTAGCTGCCGCCGCCGAGCTTCTTTTTCAACTCGGCGAGAGCGTCGTCGACGGTCTTGTCCTCCGACATGTTGGCCAGCTTGCGACCCGCCGCCGCCTGCTCGGGCGTCTCACCCGAGAGCTCTTCGGTCAGGCTCGCTTCGGCTTCGACCGCGTCGATCTTGCCTGACATGCGCTCGAAATTGTCGAACGCCGAAGTCTTGGTCGATACCGGGCTCTGGCCTTTGGCGGCGCGCGCTTTTTCCCGCAGGGTGCCCTGGCGTGACTTCACGTCCTTGACCCGAGCGTCGAGAGCCTTGAGCCCGACGGTGAGCTTGTCGACGTAAGCCTTCTGCTCGCTGATCGCCTTTTCTACTTCCAGGCGATCGGCGTCCTTCTCGGCCTTGCGGCGCAGAGCCTCCCGCGCAAGCGCGTCGTCGCCGGCGGTAACCGCGTTGGTTGCGCGGGTCTCCCAGACGCGCGCTTCCTCGACGAGATCGGCGGCGCGTTTGATCATACGTTTTTCCTCGGCCATGACCGACGCGACCTCGCCACGCGCTTTGCGGGCGGAGTCCTCGAGGTCGAGGATCATCTGATCGATCTCCTTGCCGGGGTCCTGCATGGAGTCGATCGCGTCGTTGAGGTTGGATTTGATCAGGGTTGAGAGCCTATCGAGGATTCCCATGGCTGCCGGCAAGGATAACAGAGCGCCCGCGCGCTGGCGGCAAGAGGCAACGCGCGTTCGAATGCTGCTTGGCGACCGCGTGGGCTTGACAGCGCCCGGCTCCCGACCGAGCCTCCCGACTGACGAGGGGAGCGCGGCATCGGCGCCGCTGGCTCGAGAGGAGAGCGCTTTGACCGAAGATGTGCAGGGGGCCCGCCAACGAGGAACTGTGCTCGTGGTCGATGACGACGCGGATCTACGCGAAAGCATCGAGGTGGCGCTGCTCTCTTATGGACACGCGGTGGCGACAGCGGCCGATGGCAACGAAGCTCTGGCGTGGCTTCACGAGCAGAGCCGACAGCCCTGCCTCGTGTTGCTCGACCTGATGATGCCGGGAATGAACGGGTTCGAGCTGCGCTCGCAGATGTCGGCGGATCCCAGTTTGGCCAGCATCCCCGTGGTGGTCATCACCGGCGCAGGCGTGCTCGCGGACCGGAGAGCTCACGAGCTGCGCGCCGAGGTTCTCCGCAAGCCGATCGAGCTCGGCACGCTCATCGACACCGTCCGACGCTTTTGCGGCGGCTTGGGTCTGCGTCCCCGTCCGGTGTAGTTCGCAGCGTCGCCTTGCCATCGCTCGGCGCTCGCAAGGAGATCTCGTGGGCGGCCCGCGTGGGACGGCCACACCTTGGTCAGCCCTTGTTACCGCTTGGGCCCTCCCGGATCGCACATGGCGCGGCATTGTGCACAACTTGCGCAAAAAGCCTTCGCAACTGGTAACGGCCCCGTCCCTGCGCCCCTTCCGTACACCGAAGATTTCACGGGCTTTTCCAGGGGTCAGCGTTGACAGAGGGGTATGCGTGCTCGAAAATTTGGGAGCCGCAGGGGGTGTTCTTTGCTCAGCTTGCCGAAGGAGTCCGCCGCCGAACGCTTTCGCGTGCTGGTGGTAGACGACGAGCCTCGCAACCGGGCGCTCATGTCCGCTTATCTGAGCGGGCAGTATCGCGTTATCGAGGCCGAGGATGGCCCGGCCGCGCTGGCTGCCTGCGCCGACAACGGCGTGGACCTGGTGCTGCTCGACGTGATGATGCCGGGCATGAACGGCTTCGAAGTCTGCCGGGCATTGAAGGGCGGCACGCGTTCCGACTTCTTACCCGTGTTGCTCCTGACTGCGCTGTCCGACCAGGACGATCGCAACAAGGGTCTCGAAGCGGGTGCAGACGACTTTCTCGCCAAACCAGTCAATCGCAACGAGCTCATGTTGCGGGTTCGCCACTTCCTCGCTCTGCGTGCCGAACGCCAGACGGTGGCGCGACAATACGAAGCGCTGCTCGAGCTAACGGCTCTCAAGGACGATCTCGTCACTCTCATGGTTCACGACCTGCGCAACCCGCTGACGGGGGTGCTCGGGCTCCTGCAGGTCATGGAAGCCGAAGCGACCGACGACCTTCGGCGGTCCGACGCTGCGGCGGCACGCGTCGGTGCCGAAAAGCTACGCGAGACCCTCGATGACATACTTCAGGTACGCCAGCTCGAGGAGGGTCGTTTGCTTCTGCAACGCAAGCACGAGGACCTCGAACACCTCACGGCGGACGCGGCGGCATCCATCGAAGGGGCGGCCCGGATGCGCCGAATGAACCTCTTGCGCTCGGTACAGCCCGGCCTGACGGTCGAGGGCGATCGCTCACTCTTGCGACGGGCAATTGAAAACCTGCTCAGCAACGCCGTGAAGTTCTCTCCGGCGGGGCAGCCGGTGAAGCTCTCTGCCCAGCAGGAGGGCGAGCTCGTGAAGATCTCGGTGGCGGACCGAGGCGGCGGCGTGCCCCC
>JANNNO010000210.1:0-4187 GCA_031398585.1 Myxococcales bacterium
GGCGAAGCGGCAGGTAACCTCGATGCGGTCCTGGCGCGGCTGGCTGACTTTCTCGACGAGCAGCTGGCGTTGCGGTCGAAGGTCTCGAGCGCGCTCACTTACCCGATCGTCATGGCGGTACTCGGCTCGGTGATCATGAGCGTTCTCATGGTGGTCGTGGTGCCGCAGATCGCAACGGTCTTCGAGGATTCCGGCAAGGCGCTGCCCTGGAACACGGTGCTGCTCATCTTCGTGGCAGACATCGCGGGGAACTACTGGTGGTTGATTGTGCCAACCATCGTCGCCACCGTCATTCTGCTGCGGCGCTGGGCGCGGACTCCCAAAGGGCGGGACGTCGTGGATCGATGGGGCCTCAAGACGCCGGTGCTGGGGCCGCTCCTCCGCTACATCGCGGTGGCGCGCTTTTCGCGAACCCTGGCCACCATGCTCGCCTCCGGCGTGCCTCTGCTGACGGCACTCGAGATCGTGCGCAAGGTGCTCGACAACAGCGTGCTCGAACGCGTCGTCGAAGCGGCGCGCGACACGATCCGCGAAGGTGAATCGATCGCCGCGACGCTGAAGAAGTCGGGTGAGTTCCCGTCGATGATGTGCCACATGGTGGCGGTCGGCGAGCGTTCGGGCCAGCTCGAGACCATGCTTGAGAACGTCGCCACTGCGTACGAACGCGACGTCGAAGTGAAGGTCGGACAGCTCACGGCTCTGCTGTCACCGCTGATGATCGTCATCATGGGTGCGGCGGTCGGCTTCATGGTGTTTTCGATCCTGGGCCCCATCATGGACATGCAGTCGCTGGTGAATTGACCGGCGCGGACCGTCCGCGAAGCAGCTCAAAAAAAGGCACTCGGAAAGCAGTTCGGAAAGGCAGTACGGAGGAAAGACGATGCGAAAGACACTCGAGGTTCTGAAACAGCGATGGCAGCAACGGGCGGCCTGCGGACTATCGCCGACGGTCGCTGGCCGCGAGGCGGGCATGACCCTCCTCGAGATCATGATCGTGCTGGCTTTGATCGGCCTCGTCATGGGCTCGATCGGCTTTGCGCTCAATAGCCAGTTCAAAAAGGGGCAGGTCAAGTCCGCCAAGATCGCGGTCGGCAACATCTCGCAGGCCGCGCAGCAGTACATGATGGAGAACAACTCCAATTGTCCCAACGGGATGGCCGACCTCGTCAGCAACCGCAACCTGACCAAGCCGCAGAAGGATCCCTGGGGCAAGGAGTACACCTTGAAGTGCCCCGGCACCGGCGATCCCGACGGCGTCGATGTGACCTCGACCGGCCCCGACCGACAGGAAGGCACCGCCGACGACATCAAGTCCTGGGAGCGCTGAGGGGATCACCTCGGTCGACATCGAGATGGTGATGCGAGCACGGCACAGCGACGACGGAGGACGTCCCCGGCAGGGAGCGACGATCTCGTCGTCGTCCGCCGGGTTCACCTTGCTCGAGCTGCTGCTGGTGCTGGGCCTGGTCGGCTTGATGTCGGCATCGATGGTCGCCGGCTACCGCTCGGTCACCAAGGCCGAGTTGCGGGGCAGCGCTTCGAAGCTGGCCGGCGCCATCCGGTACGTCTTTGATCGCGCCTCGAGCACAGGGAAGGTTCACCGCCTGGTCCTGGACTTCGAGGAGGGCAAGTACTGGGCGGAGGTATCGGGAGATCGCTTCTTCATGCCACGAGAGCGCGAGGACGAAGAGACGCGGCTCAAGGAGCTCGAGGCGATCGAGGAGGAGCAGAAGGAAGAGGCCGAGCAAAAGCGCCGACAGGAATCGGCCAGCCCCGAGGAGATGCTGATCGATCCGAGCCGCTACCAGCCGACCGAGTGGAAGGCCAAGCGACCGCGCTTCGAGGCGATCAACGAAAGGCTGGTCAAGCCGGTGGAGCTGCGTAACGCCAAGCTGGCGGGCCTCTTCACGCCCCGCTACGCCAAGCCCATTTCGCAGGGGCAAGGCTATCTCTACTTCTTCCCGCTCGGGCAGACCGAACCGGCGGTGGTCCACATCTCTGACGAGGAGGGCAAATCGTTCTTCTCGCTGCTGGTTCATCCGCTGAGCGGCAAGGTGAAGGTCCACGGCGGCTACATCGAGCCGCGCGTCGACGAGCAGTTCGACGACGAAGGCAACCGGGTCACGGTGACGCCGCCATGACTACCGGCTGCCCCCGTGACAGGGGCTTCTCGCTGCTCGAGATCATGGTTGCGCTTGCGATCCTGGCGATGGCGCTCGTCCTGCTTTCCGAGATCGCCACCAGCAACGTGCGCGCGACCCACCACGCGAGGCTCTTGACCACCGCGACGTTTCTCGCGCGATCGAAGATGGCGGACCTGGAAGACGTCGTCCTGGAAGAGGGCTTCGTCGAAAACGATCGAGAAGAGGACGGCGACTTCACCGACGCCGGCCGGCCCGAGTTCCGCTGGAAGACGGTCATCGAGAAGATCCAGCTGCCGGTCGACATGGCCCAGCAGGCGCAGGAGGCCAACCAGAGCCAGGTCGAAGAGGGTGCAGCGGGCAGTCCTTTGGCCGCGATGGCGGGCTTCATGGGTGGCTTCATGACCACCCTCATCGAGCCGATTCGCGTCGGCATCGAAGAGTCGGTGAGGCGCGTGACCGTGCACGTCTACTGGGACGAGCCCGGGCGCCCGGTCCAGACGTTCTCGGTCGAGACCTTCATGACCGATCCGGCCAAGCTCGACATGGCGGTAGCCGCCATCGGCCAGCCGCCCGGTGGCGCCAACCAGGGGCAGGGCGGGGCGGCGGGCAGCCCGGGTGGCAGTGGCGCGGGTGGATCGTCCGGGGGCGGCCGACCGCCCAACACCCCGACGACGCCGGGAGGTCGACGATGAGCGAACCACGGCGAGCGGATGCCGGCTTCACGATGCTCGAGGTCATCCTGGCGTTTGCCATCCTCGGCTTCATCACCACGATCCTGTGGGGCAGCTTCAGCCAGACCGCCGCCATCAAGCAGCGAACCGAGGCGGTGCAGGATCGCGCCCACGCCGCCCGGGTGGCGCTGATGCGCCTATCGCGCGAGATCGAGATGGCCTTTCTCTCGGATTCCGAGAATCCCGCGATCGCCGAGAAACGCACCAACTTCATCTCGACCTCGCACAGGGACATCGACGAGCTGCGCTTCTCGTGGTTCGGGCGCCAGCGCCTGCGCAACGATCTCGCCGACGCCGACACGTCGGTCGTCATGTACTACGCGCAGAACGATCCCGACGATCCCTCGGTCGTGAATCTCATGCGACGCGAGACGCGCCGGCTCGATTCGATGGAACCGCGTCAGATCCCGGGGGAGTCGTACATCCTCTGCCCCGGCGTTTCGTCGTTGAAGTTCTCGTTCTACGACGCCAAGAAGCGTGAATGGCGCGAGGAGTGGTCGACCCAGGGGACCGACGGCACGCGCTACCTGCCGACCCACGTGCGCATCACGTTGGTCATCTACGACGAGCGTGGCAACCCGCAGACCTTCCGGAGTGCCGCGCGCATCTTGATGACCGAGCTCGTCGGCTACCGGCCGGTGAAATCATGAGCTGGCCCCGGCGCCTCGCAGAGATCTTGCGGCAACGCCACCAGGCGCGACACGGTCGTGATCGTCAGAGCGGTGTCGCCCTGCTCATGAGCATCGCGATGCTCTCGCTTCTCATCGCGCTGACCTCGGAGTTCACCTACGGCACGAGCATCCACGCCATGCAGGCGGCCAACGCGCGCGACGAGATCCGGGCTCACTATCTGGCACGTTCCGCGGTGTCGATCGCGCGGCTGTTGATCAAGATCCAGCAACGCTTCGTCGAGCCCGTCATGCGGCAGGCGCAGCAGCTATTGAGTCAAGCGACCGGCGGCGATCTGGGGATCAGCCTGCGCGTCACCGACTACGCCGGGCCGATCATGGGCTTCTTCGGGGGCTCGAAGGAAGAGATCGGCATGCTGGGCGGACTCATCGGCCTCAACACCACTGAGGCCAAGGGGCTCGGGCTGCAAAACGGCAGCATGGACGCCGAGATCACCACCGAGGATGGCAAGATCGACATCAACTGCGGCAGCGGACAGACCGCCAACCGCGCGCGCCAGATCTCGGTATTGAAACTTCTTTCGGCGCTGTTTCTTTCGCCCCGTTACAACAAACTCTTCGAGACCGCCAACGCCGAGGGTCAGTTCGTCGACCGCGCCGAGATGGCGCGCGCGGTGGTCGAT
>JANNNO010000215.1:0-12370 GCA_031398585.1 Myxococcales bacterium
GGCCAGGATGACCGCGTCGGCGGCAAGTTCGTCACCATCGGCGAGCTTGACCGCCTCTACCCGGCCTCGCTCCAACCTGACCCCCGCCGCCTCCGTCTCGAAGCGATAGATCACCCCCAGACTCTCGAGGTGCGCGCGCAACGCCGTCAGGACCTTCGGCAGACGGTTGGAACCGACGTGAGGCCGCGACTCCACCTCGATCTCGGCGGGAGCACCAAAGCGCACCAGATCCTGCAGTACGCGCGCCACACCTTCACGATCCTTGCTGCGCGTGTAGAGCTTGCCGTCGGAATAGGTCCCTGCCCCGCCCTCGCCAAAGCAGTAATTCGACGACGGCGCCAGTCGCCCCCGCTGCAGCTCGGCCAGATCCCGCCGCCGCGGCTGCACGGGCTTGCCGCGCTCGAGCACGGTCGAGGGCAAGCCGGCTTCCGCCAACCGAAGCGCCGCCCAGGCGCCGGCCGGCCCCGACCCGATGATCACGATCCGTGGTTTGGGGCGTCCCGCGGGGAAGACGGGCGGAGGCGGCGCCGCCACGACGGGCGCAGGGCCGATCGCGACCCGAAGGATGTGACCGAGCGGCCGCCCTTTGCGCGCATCGAGCGAACGGCGCAAAACGCGAAGCTCGGAAAAGGCGGCGGGTGACCGTCCCAGCGCCCGCGCCAGCAGCGTGGCCAGTGGGGTTTCGGTCTCGGCGAGTGGGACGAACAGATCGAAGGTCTCGGACATCAGCCTAGGGCTCCTGGGGCACTGGATGGGCGGCCGCGATCAGCCCCGCGCCGACTGCGCGCTGAGGCCAACACGCCTTCGCGCGACCAGGCAGTGGCGGCCGCCCTGCTCGAACTCCCGGCAGGTGCGGGGGCGATCCTCGTAGATGCGGCAGTGATAGCGGTGCGGCTGCGGACTGGCCGTTGCCTCGTTGCGAACGGCCTCGGACGCCGCGGGGGACGCGGACTCGCATTCCAGCGCCGCGCAACGAGCTCCCGCGCGCAGAACGCTGAAGCGATGCCCCTCGCGCACGATGAGGCCCGGCTGCTTCCAGACCACCGGATCACGCAGCGACACGCTCACGGAATGGTAGGCCTCGCGACAGCAAGCGCCGCAGGTGAGGCAATCGACCGGGGGCTCGAATCGCTCGCAGGCCGCGAGATCACCGCGCGTCCGGCGACCATCTCCGACCTCGCCCGCCGTCTGTCGGCAGCGTTCGACAGCGGGGCCGCGTCCGCCTCGGTAGATCCAGGCGCACTCGCCGCAGGTACGCCCTGCCGGACCGAACGCGAAGCCAGCCGGATGAAGCGCGGCCGGCGCCGCGGGCTGCCCACCCACGAGCGCAGCGGTGGCCGCCAGAGCCGCGTCCAGCAGCCGATCGATCTGCTTTTCGGCGGCCAGGCTAACCGCGGCTGCCGCAAGCGCGCAGGGCGCTTCGTCGGCGGGAGTCACGGGAAAGAGGGGCGCTTCGGGCAGCTGGCGGTAGTACTCGCGCCAGGGCGTCGTTGGCGCCATCTCGGCACGCAGGCCATGGCGGTCCGACCAGTGAGCCTGCAGGCGGAGACAGGCGGCCTCTTTGTCGTCATCTCTGTCTGTCGTGTTGTCGAGCCCCCAGTCGGGCTCGCTCCATCGCGCCTCGCCTTGCACGAGCGCGTGACAGAGCTCGTGGAAAACCAGCTGCGCGAGGGAGTCGTCGTCATCGAGGACCGCGCGCGTACCAATCGCGATCGTTCTTCGACCGTCGGTCGTGGCGTAGGCAGCATCGCCCCGTTCGACCCGAAATCCACAGCGAGCCGCCGCGTCGATCCAGATGAGATCGATCTCGGGTGCGTCGAGCGCGGCGCGCGGCCTGTCCTGCATGGCGGGGCAATTTACGAGATTCCGGGGCGATGGCGAGTCTCCTGCCTTCACGCCCAGCGGCGAATCGCCGACGCGGGGTTGATCACAACGGATCACATGTAAGCCTTAGTACTATGAAACCGGTTGAAAATTACGACGCACCCCGCGCGCCGCAACCGGCCAGCCGCTGTCCCGCGCTTGGCTCCTTCGCGCGCCCGCCCCTCGCTGAGCTTGGCCTGCTCGCGGCATTGGCGGCGCTCGCATGGGCCTGCACCCCGGCGGCTGCCATGCCCCGCCCCGCCCCATCGGTTGCAACGACGCCCGCAGCGCCGGCCGCAATGGACGAATCCCGCCTGGCGGCCACTCTCTGCACGCTCAAGGACTCGCTCCGCTGGCGAACCCCGGCCTGGCGCCCGGAGACCTGCCGCCAGGTGGCGGCGACCGTGCTTGCCTCGGCCGCCCGACACCGCGTCTCCCCCGCGCTCCTGCTGGCCCGTCATGATCAACGAGAGCGATCTCGACGATGCCATCGTCACGCAGTACCGACGCCACGGCGCGGTCTACGCCGAGGACGTCGGCCTGATGGGGATCCGCTGTGTCTTCGATGCCCGCAATCGCTGCCAAAACGGGCTCGTGCGCGGCCTTGCCCGCCGATCCATCCGCAATCTGCACGCCAACATCGAGCTCGGCGCGCGCTACCTCGCGATGGAACGCGACAAGGGCGGCGTCGAGCGTCGCCGCGTCCTCGAGCGAAACGCCCAGGGACAGACGACCGTACGGACCAAACTCGTGCGCTGCCAGCATCGCGGGCACGCTTACTGGGCCCACTACAATCACGGCTCGTTCTACATTTCGCGCGGGCCCGCCAGGCACTACCCCCATCGCGTTGCCGTGCTCTATTACGCTCTGGTCGCTGGCCTTGGCCTGCCTGACGAGCCCGCCTTGTACCGCCAGACGACGGTCGTCGATCGCGGCCGACGTGCCCGCACGATCGATCGTCCGGTCGAGCCTCGTTTTCGGGTCCTGGTCGCCAAGATCGAACGGGCTGGGAGTCGCCATCGCCCGTTCGGCCCGGCCGTCGCACTCGCCACCGCAAGCGATTCGTCGGGCGGACCACTTGCCCGGCCAGCCGCCCAGCATGCGCTAGATTGATCCGGTGAGCTCGCCACCCGACCTGCGCATCGATCCAAGCGATACCGGTCTCGTCATCGTCGACGTGCAAGTGAAGCTCGCCGCCGCGATGGCGCCGGAAGCGATGTCGGCCTGCGAACGGAACATCCTGGTTCTGCTCGAGCTTGCGCGTCGACAACGCTGGCCCATTCTCTGGAGCGAGCAGTACCCCAAAGGCTTGGGGCCGACGACCGACAACCTCCTCGCAGCCCTGACCAATCCCGATCTCTGGCTCACCCGGATCGAGAAGATCACCTTCTCGTGCACCGATGACGAAGGCTTCACCACGGCGCTCGCCACCGCCTCGCGTGGCGCCTGGGTCGTAGTCGGCATGGAATCGCACGTCTGCGTCTATCAGACCGCGCGGGGGCTGGCCTCCCGCAATGCGCGCGTCTTCGTTCCGCAGGACGCTGTCATCTCGCGAACTTTAGACAATCATCGCGTCGGCCTCGATCTGGCCAACCGCGCTGGCGCGGTCGTGACGAGCACCGAAGCCGTGGTCTTCGACGCTCTCGGGCGCGCCGGTACGGAAGACTTCCGCGCTATGTCGAGACTCGTGAAATAGCCGGGTTTTTCCCGCCCGAAAACCTCAAGGGCACCCCCGAGCTCGCCGATGCAGATCTCATGGCGGTCAAACGTCGACTCGGAAAAATCCTCAAGTTCCCCGTGCCCGCGGCCGAGCGTGCGCCTGCACCGAGTCCGTTGGCAATCGCGGCGGACAAGGCCCCGCGAGCCTCACGCGCCCGCGCCAGAGCCGCCCCGGGCCAGCTCGATCGCATCAGCGGTGAGATGATCGAAGCCGAGCAGGCACTCTTCGTGGCGCTGAGGCTCGCGCAGGGAAAGCCCAACCTCGGCCGTCAGCCGCAGATCCAGCCACCGCCGAGGACCTCGTCCTCGCGGAAAAAGACTGCAGCCTGACCTGGTGAGACACCTTCGACCGGTTGGTCGAAGATCACCTTGGCGCCATCGTCACGTGCGGTAACGGTGGCGGGGTGACTCCGGCTGTGATGCCGGATCTGAACCTCACAACGCACGGCCTGGGCCGCGGCGCCGTTGAGCCAGCGAGTCTCCGCCACGTCCACTTCGGTGCGCCCCAGATCCCCGCGCGGTCCGATGAAGACCTTCCCGGTGGACGGATCGATCTTGACCACGAAGCGCTTGTCGGCGCCGCCGATGCCCGGCAATCCCTTGCGCTGCCCGACCGTGAAGTTGTGAGTCCCGCCGTGAGCGCCGACCACGGCACCGGCTTCGTCGACGATCTCGCCCGCCGTGCCCGCGCCGCCTCGACTCTCGACGAAGGCCTTGTGGTTGCCGTCGGGGATGAAACAGATCTCGTGCGAATCGGGCTTGTCCCAATTCGGCAGCCCCAGGCGCTTGGCCTCGTCGCGAACGGCGCCTTTGTTCATCTCGCCCAGTGGAAACCAGACGTACGAGAAGAGCTTCGGCGCCACCGCGAAGAGAAAGTACGACTGGTCCTTGTCCCTGTCGATCGCACGACGCAAGCGCACGTTGGCACCATCGACGGCCACGCGCGCGTAGTGCCCGGTCGCCAGCGCCTCGGCCCCGACCGAGCGCGCGAACCTGACCAGCGGCCCGAACTTCATCTTCTCGTTGCAGCGCACGCAAGGATTCGGCGTGCGGGCCACCTTGTGCGCCTCGACGAAGTCGTCGATCACCCCGCGCGCGAAAGCCTCGCTCTCGTCGACGACGTAATGAGGAAAGCCGAAGCGGGCTGCGGTGGCGCGGGCATCCTCGATGTCCCGCGGTGTGCAACAGCGGCCGCCGATGCTGGCCGCCGTGCCCTGCGCGTCGTAGAGCTTGAGCGTCACGCCGACCACGTCGTGCCCGCGCTCGTGCAGCAGGGCCGCCACCGCCGACGAATCTACGCCGCCGGACATGGCGACGACGACGCGGGTTCTGGGCTGGGGTTCCATCGGGCGGGCAAAAGTACGGGGCGGCAGCCGATTTAACAAGCCGCCGTGCGCACCCGCGCAACGACCCGTGCAACGAGCGCGACCACCGCATCGACCTCGCCGGCCGTGTTCTCGTGGCCCAGACTGAAGCGCACCGCTTCCTTGGCCGACTCGGAGGACTGGCCGAGGCCGAGCAGGACGGCCGAAGGCGCGGGTGTGCCCGACGAGCAGGCAGCCCCGCTCGAGACCGCCACGCCCTCGAGGTCGAGCGCCACCACCACGAGCTGCCCGGGGGCGCCGGCAAAACCGAGGTTCGCCGTGCCGGGTACACGCGATCCGCCGCCATTGCGCCGCGCTCCCGGCACCGCCAGCAGCCCCGCCTCCAGCCGATCGCGCAGGGTCGCGACCGCGGCCGCTCGTCCATCGGTGAGCCGGACGCCGGCCACCCGGCAGGCAGCCGCAAAGCCGAGGATGCCGGGCACGTTTTCGGTGCCAGCCCGACGTTCGCGTTCCTGTCGGCCTCCCGTGACCAGGGGCTCGGGCAAAAGGCCCGGCTTCACCCAGAGCGCTCCGGTGCCCTTGGGGCCGCCGATCTTGTGTGCCGAGAGCGTGAGCGCGTCCACGCCGAGCGCAGCAACGTCCACCGGCATTCGGCCCACCGCCTGGACCGCGTCGCTGTGCACGAGGGCGCCGCGGGCATGCGCCACGGAGACGAGCTGGGCCACGGGAGCCACGGTCCCGATCTCGTGATTGGCCAGCGCGATCGAGACGAGCGTGTCCCGAGCATCGGCCGCTAGCGCGGCGGCCAACGCCGCCGGGTCGACGGTGCCATCGGCAGCGACGGGCAGGAAGACCACCTCGGCCGCTGCCCTCTGCAACTCGGCGACGGCGGCGAGCACGGCGGGGTGCTCGATCGGCGTCGTGACCAAGCGCAGACGCCCGTGCCGCTTGAGGAGCGCGCGCCCCAACCCCAGCACGGCGAGGTTGTCGCCCTCGGTGCCACCCGAGGTGAAGACCAGGCCGTCGGCGCTGCCGCCGATGAGCGCGGCAACGTCCTTGCGAGCGTCCTCCACGGCCGCGCGCGCCTTGCGCCCGACCGCGTGCACGCTCGAGGGGTTGCCCCAGAGGTCCGTCAGCGCGTGCGCCACGGCGGCGCGCGCTTCGGCGCACAGAGGGGTCGTGGCGTTGTGATCGAAGTAGATCAGGTCTTGGTCGGCGTGAGGGTCAACTTCTGCTCAATCGTCACCGCCTCGCCGGCAAAGGCGGGGAACTTCCAGCGCATGGCTGCGGTGCGGATGCAGGTGGTCATCTCGGAATCGATGGACGGCGACAGGGCGACGTCCTCGACCACACCTTGAGGTCGGACCGTGACGTTCAACGTGACGCCGATGCCCGATTGAAACTGCAGGTTCGAGTTGCGCTTGAGAGCCCGCTCGTAACACTGGCGCAGAGCCGGGGCGCCTTGCATGACGATCTTGCTGGCCTGACCCGGGTCGAGCTGCCCACGAGCGTCCCCGCCGCCCGAAGGCGCAGTCCCCCGGATGGAGGCGATGAGGTTGATGATCTCCGGATCGGTGAGCGTAAGCTTGCCGGGGTTGGCCAGCGCCTGCGCCAGCTGCCGCTTCAGACCGGTCACCTCGTTGCGCAGGTCGTTGGTCTCTTTTCGACAGGCCACCAGCTTGTCACCCGCCTCGTTGAGGCGCTGGTTCAGCTCTTCCTTGGCTTTGTTGTCACAAGCGGCTAGCGATGCCGCTGCGAAGAACCAGATCAGTTTCCCCGGGGATGCTCGCATCGTTCTCTCTTCCTAGGTGAGTTCTCGATCGACTGCAACCGTCAGATGGCGCGACCGTGCGGGTAGCGACGCGCGGGTGAAACCACCTCGCACACGCCCCGTCGAGGTGGGCAGACCGCCCACCGCCGCGTGCGGATGATCTCCGCCGCTCGACCCTCGCCATCCGATGCCGTCGACACGTAGATCCCTTCGGCTCATTCTTCGGTTTGTTTGATGACCGACTCTTCGGGCTGAGCGAGGGTCCGTCGCAGGTGCTCGGCCAGGGGTGGCAGCGTCTGCGGCTCCTCGGCCACGAACTGGAGCAGGGCCCGCTCTTTGGACGAGCCGAGCTTGGCGAGCACATTGGCCGCAGCAACGAGCGGCGCTGGCTGCGCGGTGAAAGCGGGATCGGCGCGGTACTGGAGCAGGAAGTCCGCGAAGGGCTCGATCGACGTGCGGGCCTCGAGAGCCAGCACCGCCGCGGCGATCTCCTCGATGGCCTCGAAGTCCGTGTCGGGCAGCCGCAGGTATTCGACCAGCAGCGGAATCGCCTGCCGCGCCTTGAGCGAGGCGACCGCACGTGCGTAGAACTCGAGGCGTTTGGTCGAGACGCCCTCGGCGTAGTCGGGCTGAACCCGCAACGCCTCCATGTAGACCGGCAGCAGGTCCTTGTCCTGGCGAGCGACCAGGACGTCCATCGCCCGACGCAGCACCGGCGTCGGAATCACCTCGCCGCCGTCGAGCGCGCGCAGCAGCTCTCTCGTGACTTCGGGACCCGACAGCGTCGTCAGCTGTTCGAGCGCGAACATGCGCACGTCGGCAAAACGCCGATCCGGATCGAAGATCATCGACGACAGTACCTGAGGCAGCGGCTTGGCTGGCTCGGAGTCCTGCCGGGGAGCGAACCCGTCGGCGTCGAAGGTGGCACCGGCGACGACGATCGACCCGGCTCCCGGCAGCGAGGCGTGGTAGCGCGGCCGACCGGTCTTGGCGTCCACCGCCTTGACCTCGCCATCGGTGGTCACGAATACGACCGAGGCCCCCGTGTGTTCGGACGAGATCGCATCGGTGCGCAGCTGGTTGTAAGCCCATTTGAGCTTGCCGTCGGCGGGATCGAGCGCGAAGAAAAAGCGATAATTGTGAACGACAACCGTTCCATCGAGGAACTTGGCCGACTGTGCGTCGGTGGTGGCGCGCCACAGGAGTCGATTGCGGTCGACCGCGGAATAGTCGCTGTCGGCACGTCGGTAGTGGTCAGGGTGATAGACCGGCCGGACGAACTCGGGCAGCTTGGCCTCGAGATAAGCTGGGCCAGCCTTGTCGGCCAGCGCGGTTTCGGGCGTGGCTAGAAAGACGCCGCCCGAGCCGAAGAAGAGGCCTTCGGGCAAGCCGCGCACGAAGTTCGCCGCCTGCTTGCGCGAGAGGATCTCGGCCAGCAGGTCGCCGGTGCGCGCATCGTAAAGGCTCACCCACTGCGACTGCCGCGGCACTGCCACCAGGCCTCTCCAGACCGCAGGGGCTCCGACCGGTCCGGCGAGATCGCGGCGAAAGCGTCGCGAGCCAGTGGCCGCGTCGTAGACGTTCAGAGCGCCCGTCTTGCCGCCGCCCTTGTCAGGCTGCACGACCTCGGCGACCACGTCTCCGCCCGCGGCATAGCCGAGGCGTGCCCAGCCGCCCTCGGGCGACTTTTGCCACTTCACCGCGCCCGACGTCACGTCGTGGGCGACCATGCCGCCGGCTTTCGTGCCGTGCACCACCACCGGGCGAGCCACGGCGATGCGACCATCGAGATCGATCGGCAACTGCCAGCGAGCCATGCTCGACTCGAGATCGAAGGCGAGCAGCTCGGCATTGTCCCGACCCGGACGCGCGAAGACGACGTACGCGGTGGCCCGACCCGTGGCGTTCACGGGTCCGGTCGCGCTCTCACCGGCGCGCCCCAACGCCGCCCGCAGCAGCTTCGGATCCCCGCCCCGGAACGACGCCGACTGTGGCGCCACCGAGACCGCGCAGCCGGCAAGCGCTAGCAGCGTTACGCCGAACCCGACATGAGACATCGCTCGATTCACGGTTGGGATCCCTGTCAGACCACTTGCGAATCGAGTTCCACGGTTCACGTCCCGCTTCATTGCGCACCTCGCCCGTCGATGACCTTTTGCGCTTCGTCGCGCGAGCCGCGGCTGGCTTTGTCCGGGACGGCGGCGACGTATTCCACGAGCGCGGTGGTGGCAGCAGCACCGGGAATGCGGGCCAGCGTGCGCACGACGTCGATGCGCAGGCGGTCAGCGACGTCCTCGCGTTTGAGGAACTCGCCCAACGTAGCGGCCAGGACCACGTCGTCGATTCGACCGCGCAGCTCGGCGACTTTGGGCACGTCGCCTTGGGACATGAGGGCGCCGAGCGGTGCCGCCGCGCCGGCGTCGTTGCGCGCGACGAGCTTGAACAGCCGACCGCTTGCCTTGTCGTACTTCCGG
Source organism: Myxococcales bacterium (assembly GCA_031398585.1). Lineage (GTDB taxonomy): Bacteria > Myxococcota_A > Polyangia > Fen-1088 > Fen-1088 > JANNNO01. Next base: position 9,153 of record JANNNO010000215.1, read on the forward strand.
GCGGCGAGCGCCGCCGCGGCGACCGCTCTCACCTCCGGTGCTGCATCGCCGAGGCGCTCGGACAGAACGTTCGCCACTCGCGCATCGGGCAAAGTGGCCAGCGCTTCGACGGCTGCCTTGCGCACCGGCTCGTTGCGATTGCCGGTATAGAGGGTCAGCACTTGCAGCGATTTGGGCGCCTTGAGCTTGCCGAGCGCGCCGAGCGCTTCGACCGCCAAGGTCGGCACAGTGCCCATTGCCAAAAGCTCGGTCAGCGGCTCGGCGGCATTGCGCGCACCCGATTCACCGAGCTTGCGTGCCGCCGCGGTCGCCACCTCGAGATCGCGGCCGACCAGCTCGGCTCTCAGCGCGGCGAGGGCGGGCGCCGCAAGAGGCGCGGCGGCCTTGGTCTTGCCGGCGGCGGGCCGGGTAGCGGCTTCGGCCTGCGCCCCCAGCCCTAGGACGACGATCAACCCGAGCAGTCGATGTGCAAGCACGAAGCACACATAGCCCGGCGCAGAAAAGGCGTCAACGACCGGTGAAATGGCACCGGGCAGGCTCTCTCGCGATGCCCTCCCCGCCCCGCCTTGGTCGTTGCCAAGACTGGCTACTTCTTGCCGGCCTCGTCGTCCGAGAACTCGACCTTGCCGCTGTAGTTGGGGCCCTTGCCCCGCAACCAGAACGACTTGCTCGCGATGACCCGCCCGCGCGACTCCATCGTCATCAGGTACTTCTTGTTCTGTTCGAACTCCGGCTTGCCGAGGGTGATCTTGGCGGCAAAGACACGGGTGTTCTTGTCCGAGATGTACTGCTGGTCGCCGGCGATGAACCGTTGCGAGCCGCCGGTCGCCTCCCAGAACTTCACAGCGACCTCGGTGTCGTTGAGGGGGCGGGCAAAAAACGCGATGTACTCGAGGGTCCACTCCGCGTGATCGTTGCCCTTCTCTTCCGTCGGCCAGATCTTGTCGATGCTGGCCTTGCGGACCGCCGCGATGAAGGCCGACTCCGACGAGAAGCGCGTCGGCAGACGATCCTTGGTGAGGATGATGTTGCCCTTGAACACATCTTCGGGCTTGGCCGCGGCGACGGGGCCGGACGTGCCCACCGTCAGGGTCACCCCCAAGAGGGCAGAAAGAAGGGCGAAAAGCGCGGCGCGGCGGGAACGGGACGAGCGAGCGTCGAACATCGAAAAACACCTCGTTGGCAAGTCAGGGATCCCGGGGCCGAAACGGCCGGCAGGATCGCCCAACGAAGGTCGGCCGAGGAAGCGGTTTTTTTGACCCCTGGCGGGTGGTTGATAGCGTGGATGTCGGATGCTCACCCCCACGGTCTCCGGTCTGCTCGCGCCTCCCAGTGGCGATCACGCCGCGGCCCTCGTGGGGGCTCAGCGACGCGCTTCCGCCGCCGGACGCCCCGTCGGCTCGTCCGATGTCCTGCTCGCCCTGCTGGCGGGGGAAGGCGCGGCGGGGCGCCTGCTGCGGGAACGGGGTCTCGTCGCCGCCGAGCTCGAGCCGTTTGCGCAGCCAGCCCCGCCCGAGCCAGCTTTTAGCCTCGGCGAGCTCGGTCGCGTCAGTCTCGAGATCGCGCACAGCCTGGGTGCCCGACAGACCTCGTCGGTACATCTGCTGCTGGCACTCCTGCGCATCGGGCCGGGCGCTGCCGACCTGCTTCGCCTGGGCGGGCAGGAGCCGACCCGCCTGCGCGCCCTCGTGCTGCGCGCGCTGACAGGACCTCGAGTCAGCGAACAGGCCTCCCCGATCCCGTCGCCACCGACCGATGAAGAGTCTGCGATGGCAAGGACGGCGGTCGGCCCTGCCCCGCGTTTGCCGTTGCCCTCCACAACGATCCCGGTGGCGCGTGCCGCCGCGACCGGTCCTCGTCTTCTGGCCGAAGGCTCTGCGCCGGTTCGCAGTCCTTTCGGGGAAGTACCGCGAGGCCTCGGCACCCGAGAGGGGATGCGCCCGTCACCGACGCTGGACGAGCCGCGATCGGCCCGCGCCCCGCTTGCCGCCCGCGCCGAGCCGCGGCCCCCGGCACCCGCTTCCGATGCCCTCGTCGATCTCGCCCCACTCGAGCCGCCGCATGCGCCGGTCATCGGCCGCGATCGCGAGATCGGCCGGCTGCTCGATCTGCTCACCGCGCGCAGCCACCGCATCGTCTGCTTGATCGGCGAGTCGGGAGCCGGGCGCAGCGCCGTCCTGGCCGCGTTGGCCCATGCATTACCCGACAAACCGCTCGCGCCCGTGGGCGCGCCGGCGGGGGGGAGCTCGCCGGGCGCCTGGCTCGAAGGGCTGCACCGGCAAGCGCCTCCCGGCGTCGCCCTCGTGATCGACGGCGCTACCACCATCACGGCAGATGGCAGCGACGCCCCCGCGCAGCTCATCGCCACCGCACGCGCGGGACGACGTTGGGTGATCGGGGCGACCCCGGCCGACCTGCGCAAGCTAGAAGCGTTGGCACCGACGCTGGTCAGCGGGATGGAGACAGTGACGCTGTCGCTACCGCCCGCCGAGGTGCTCTCCGAGATCATCGAAAGTGGGCTCGAACAGCTCGCCGATCACGCGGGGATTGAATTTTCCGCGGACGCCTGCCGGACTCTCCTGCGGCTCTCCCCGCGCTACCCGAGCGAGCTCGAACAGCCAGGACGGGCGCTCACGATTGCCGGCATCGCCGTGGCGCGCGCCATTCGCCTCGGTCGCGGACTGGTCGCAGAGACCGACATCGCAGAAGTGATCGCGGACGCCGCCGACATCCCCGTCTCGCGGCTCCTGTCGAGCGATGACGACCGTTTTGCCCGACTCGACGAACGGCTCGCCGAACGCGTGGTCGGTCACGGCGACGCCCGGGCGCGCATCGCCGATGTGCTTCGCCGCAGCTACGCCGGTTTTCGCGGGCACCGTCCGCTGGCTTCGTTTCTTCTGCTTGGCCCCACCGGGGTCGGCAAGACCGAGACGGCGCGTGCGATCGCGGACGCGCTTTACGACGGCGAATCCGCGCTCGTGCGCGTCGATCTGTCGGAGTACAGCGAGCCGCACGCGGTGGCACGGCTCATCGGATCGCCGCCCGGCTACGTCGGCCACGAGGAAGGCGGGCAGCTCACCGAGGCCATCCGCCGCCGCCCGGCCAGCGTGGTTCTGCTCGATGAGCTCGAGAAGGCCCACCGCGAGGTCCTGCTGCTCCTTTTGCAAGTGCTCGAGGATGGACGATTGACGGATGGGCGTGGACGCACCGTCGATTTC
>JANNNO010000282.1:0-15460 GCA_031398585.1 Myxococcales bacterium
TATCGCGGGCGCGTCTTCCACGTGCAGACCGAAGACTCGGGTCCGGTTAACCCTCGCATCTTTACCCACCTGTACTTCGGCGGGACCATTCTCGCCTCGAAGCGACACGAATACGATGGTGGAGCGGCGCCCGAGATCGTGCGCGCCTTGATGCAGAGCCAGCACAAGTCGATCCTCAAGGACCTCAAGAACGGCCGGCACGACGCACAACTTCGAGACTTCTTCGCAGCGCGGGGCGAGACGCTCGAACCCGCGGCCGGCGGTTTCATCGATGAGGATGCCGGTGAAGCCGCGGACGACAGTCCCCTTACTCCCGAGCCCCTCCTCGTACCAGTGACGTCGGCATCGGCGATCCCGATCGACGCATCGGCGCCAAACCACCTCGCCGCTTCCGTCGCGGCCCCGGTGCCGAGCGTCGCCATGGTTTACACGGTCGCGGCCGCTACCCCTGGCACCTTGCTGGGCATGCCGACGGCCGTCGGGATTCCGTTTGCCGAGGCGCACCCGGAAGCCACCGCGGTTCCCCCCGCGACCATCGTCTTCGAGGGGAGCTTCGACGACGATCCGACCAACCCGGACAAAGTCCATGCGATCCCCGCTGCCGAGGTCGACGGTCTGCCTGCCGTCGCCAGACGACGAGGAACGCCAGCGCTAGGGTCCACGGTTCGCGTCGGCCGCGTGGTCTCACTCGGCAACACGCCGACCCCGACACCTCTGCCGGGAGAAGCGCGCGCGCGCCGGCCCGCACGATCGATCCCATACGTCGTTTCGGAGGGCAGTCATCCGGTCGTGACTCCGCCGCCGGTGTCGCCTGTTGCCACCGCCCCCATCCCGATAGCGCCCTTGCCTGCCAACGTTCAGACCGCCCCTTTGACGGCCAGCGAGCTCGGCGCGACTCCCACCGCCACCGCATCCGCTGCCGACAGCCAAAGCCTCGACGAGGTCATCATGGCTTATCTGTCGCGCGGGGTCGGCAGCGGCGACGTCGGCGTGGGCTAACGCACAGCCGCGACGACCTGCGACGATTTTCATCGCCTGGACCCTCGTCCGCGGCTCTGCCGACGCCATAATGCGGGCATGACCTCAGCCGCGCGCCGTCCCCGTCCGTCCCCCCGAACGAGCGCGCCGCTGAGATCGCTGGGTGGGTGGTTACCCTGCGTCGCTTTGGTCGTCGCAGTGAGCGGAGCTTGCGGTGGTGGCCGCAAGGGCGGAGGTGCCACGCCGGACGCCGGCAGCAGAGCGGATGTCTCGATACCCAACGAGGTTGGCGTCGCGCCGAAAGATGTTGCCCCTGCCGACGCTGGAATGCCCGACGCAGCCCCCGGCTCTCACTCCGACGGCGCGCCGGATGCCGCTGCAGAGACAGTGATCCTCACTCCCGACGCGTCCCCGGCGGACGGCGCAGGCGATGGAGGCGATCTGCTTGCGCCACCGGTCGTTCCCTCGACGTGTATCGGCGAGAACTTCGGGGCGGGCGTGCGCAGCCTGGCGGCCGGCGGAGCCGTGACGCCGGCCGGTTACCAGGACGGGCGCGGGGTGATCAGCGCGCCCGATCTCTCGTCTGCCGTGGCTTTCGAAGCTCATAAGGCGGCGATTCGCCATGTCGCTGTCGACGGCGGCGGAAAGCTTTTGGCGACGACGGCAGTCGGGGGTGAGTTGCGCATGTGGTCGCTGCCACAACGAACTCAGTTGTGGTCGCAAGCGAGCGTCGACGCCGAGCAAGGGCTTGCCCTCAGCAAGGACGGCGCCTTCGTGCTCGTGCGGTCTTACAACGACGTGCGGGTGCATGAAGTGAGCAGCGGACGCGTGACTTTTCGCTTCACCAGCGACGTGATCAACGGCGCCTTCTTCGGGGCGGGCGGCACGCGCCTCTTCATCGTCACCGAGACGGCGGTAGCTGCTCATGAGCCCGGCACGGGGCGCCTCGTGCGACGCACGACAGGCAACGACGCGGGCGGACTGATGAACTTCGCATCGGTGCCCACGCCGGACGGCGAGTTCATCATCGGCGGTTCCGAGGACGCATCCTTCGTCGTGCTGAAGACCGCCGATTTCACGCTCACCAAGACCCGCCCGTTGAATCAGGGACCGGCGACCCACTGGCCGATGATTTTCTCGGCCGACGGAGCCAAGGTCGTGATGGGCACCTCCGACGGGTTGGGGAAAGCGTCGAACACGGTCTGGCGCGTCTCGGACTGGACCCTCCAATCGACCTGGACGCGGTCCGCGCCGCCCCTGCGCATGAGCGCGGCTGCCGATCCAGGGCGAGTCATCGTGACGGAAGCCGACGGAACTCTGTCGGTGCTCGACATCGCCACGGGCCAGCCGCTGCACCAGGCGCGGCTTCGCACGGGCCACCCGCACGATGTGGTGGGCGTGGCGTATTCGCCCGATGGCTCGACGGTGGTCACGCAGGGCAACGCATACGGGTCCCGCGTGACCACGCTCATCATCTGGGACGCCGTCACACGTGCGCCCCGCTTCGTGCTGCACGATGTGGCGGACTCGACGCACGCCTACGGCTTCGCGCCAGGAGGGCGCCTGATCGTCGTCACCACCGCGGGCGTGATCCGCGTTCACCGGACTGACGACGGCACCGTGCTCAGCACGTTCGGCAGTGGCATCCACTGCGTGTCAGCAGCGCCCAACGGCGAACTCATTTATGCCGGCGCATCCGACGCCACCGTGCGCACCTACCGTATGAGCGACGGCGCGATGTCTCCGCTCATCGCGGGACTGCCCGCACCGCCGTCGGCGATCGCGGTCTCACCTTCGGGTGCCACGGTCGCGGTCGGAGGGCGGTACGCGGCGCTCTCGATCTACAAGACGTCGGACGGTCGCCTGGTCTGGGGTCCCGAGCCCCCGCGCGTCAGCGACGGCGTCCATCTATCCATCTCGTTTTCACCCGATGGCCGGTTCGTCGGGCTGACCAACCGCGGCTTCGAAACCTTCCATCTGTTCGACGCCGTCACGGGCATCAAGGTACCGCTCGGCATCTACCACATGCCGCGCGGGACTCTGTCGTTCTCACGCGACTCACGCGCGGTGGCCATGGGCGGTGGCGCGGGCATGCAATTGGTCAAACTCGCTGACCGTAGCTTCGCCACCTTCCCCGAGCACGCCAACGGCAATCCACGGGCGTCGGTCGCCTTCTCGCCGGTCGCCGACGAGCTCTTGATCGGCGTCAACGGCCAGGTGAGATCCGTCTGCGGGCTCGTCCAGCGCCACGCCGGCCCGTGAACCCAGCGCTCATCCCACGGGAGGCGAAGCGGTCGGTCGACGGCGGACGGATTTCCAGAAGCCAACCAGGTTGACGGCGGCGAAGGCCGACAGGAACGCGAGCGCGAGAAGCGATGTCCAGGCCGAGCTTGGGGTCTCGCCCTCGATCAACAAGACCGCCTCGGACGGGATCTCGACCGCGCTGCGCGTGCGTGCAGCGAGCAACTCAGCGACGGGCACGGCTCTGGCGCTGCCCGCGATGGTCAGGCTCACGCCGTCACCGCTCGCAAGACGCGTGATATCGCTCGCGAGTACCTCCACCGTATCGCGCGCCGGGCGGAAGCGGAGCCGGCGATCAATGGCCTCCACTGCCCCCAGCGCGCGGTCGCGAGCCGCGGCGGGGATCTCGACCTCGATCGCCCGATCCTCTTGCGCGCCATCGGTCTTGACGCTGGCGCCGTGCCCGGCGAGAGCGGTGGTGATCCGCGCCGCAATCGCCTCCAGTGCCGCTTTCACCGCGGTGGCGTCGGTCTTGGCGCGCCCTTCGATCACCTCGACCGGGATCTCGATCCGGTAGCGGTTGGGCCGGGCGACGTCGAGGGTCAGACGATCCGCGGGCGCGATGGTGACGCTGGACCCGCCGAGGTCGGTCAACGACCAGGGCGGCGGCGCAGCAGCGGCGGTGATCAGCGCCGCCGGGGCAAAGAGGTGGGTTGCGGTCACGCGGGCGGCGAAGTGCCTGGCGATTGACTGGGCGAACGAAAGATCGTCGAAGCGCACCAGCCGTCCGGTGAAGACGTCCCGCTCGGCGAGCGCCACGGGCAACGGATCCGACTGCCGCCGCACGAACAGCTTGCCGCTGGTCCCGCGCAATCGATGCAGCTGCGTGAACCGCCAGGAGCCCTGGGTGTCGAGCACGACCGCGCTTTCGCGTTCGGGCTGACCCGAGAGCGTGACGACACGGTTGAGGGGCAGGACATCGGCGCCCCGCCCGGCCAGAGCCCGCGCGTCCCCCAGCGCCAGCGGCGCCGACGGCGAAAGCGCAAAAGCGACGTCGCGACGAACCTGTGACGCAAGGAAGAGCGCCAGCGCGGCGGCGCCGAGGGTGAGCAGAGGGGGCCGGCCGGTGCGCGCGGGAATGTGGGCAAACTCGTCGAGCTCGGGGCCAAAGTCCGGACCTCCGGCGCTGGCCGGCGGGGCGGGTAGTCCGCCGGCGTTCGACTTGGCTTGTGATTGGGGGGCGTCCTTCACCGATTCCTCTTGGTCAGTGTCGCACGCCCGCGGCGCTTTCGAAGCTCCGCGGCAAAGGCGACCTTGGCTAGACAATGGAGCACCCCGCTGGGTTCCCGCAATCGACGCCGAAGGGGGCGATCCCCGCGTTCACGTTGACCGTCCGCCAACGCCGGGCGACGATCGGCGCGGCCCATGAGCGACGCGGACTCTCTTGACTGGCTCGAGGGCAACCTGACCGCCCTGGCGGCGGTGGACCCCGATCTGGCCGAACGCCTCTGCCTGCCCGTCGTGACCGCGCACGTCGTGACGACGACCGGGGGCGAAGTCGAGCTGTCGATCCAGCAGAGCCGGGTTCGACTGTCGTTGCGTGACGACGAGGCAAGAGCGCTCGTCGAGGCGGTGCCCGAGGGGAGCGACGTGCTGGTCTTCGGCGCAGGCCTTGGCGAGATCCCGCGAATGCTGGCAGACCGGCAAGGCGTGGTGACGGTCTGGGATCGGGATCCCGCGATCCTCCGCGCGATGCTGGCGGCTGGCGATTTCGCAGGGGCGTTGGCGGCGGGGCGGCTCCGCCTCGCGCTGGGCGGCGATCTCATGAAGCTGCCTCTTGGGCGTCGTGGCGGCGCAACGACGATTCACCACCCCGTGCTGGGGCGGCTCTATCGCAACGAACGCGCGCTGCTGGAGGGGGGCGAGGCGCGGCGGGCTCTCGTCGGCGCCGGAGGACTTTTCGTGGACGACGTGGCGGAGGCGCTGCGGGCCTGCGGCTACGGTGTCTTCATCTGGGACGCCGAACGGTTGGCAGTGGAGGAGTCGGCCCTGCTCTTTGCCCGCGTCCGCCCCGAGCTGGTCATCATCATCAATCACACCGCCGGCGTGGCCGAGTTCTGCGAAGCGCGTGGCGTGCCGCTCATTTGCTGGGAGATCGATCCGACCCTCGAGCGCCTGGCACCCCCGGGCGGTCCCATCGACGGCGCTCGCGTCTTTACCTACCGGCGCGCCCATGTTGCCGACTTCCAGGCGGCCGGCTGGCCACGGACCCGATTTCTTCCCCTCGCCAGCAACCCGACTCGTCGTCAGCCGCCCGTGCTCAGCGAGGAGGATCGGCAACGGTATAGGGCGCCGGTGGCCTACGTGGGCGCCAGCCTCGTCGATCGGACCGACGAGCTTCGTGCCGAGTTCATCGGCGCCTATATCGACTTCCATACGGATGGAGGGTCTGCGAGGAGCGACAGCAGCGATGCTGCGCGGGAAGGCGCCGCCCTGCTCGATCGCCTGCTGGCGGCGCAACGGGAGGACTTTTCGCGCTACCTCGTGCCGGATCGGCTACGGGCGTGGGCGCCGGCTTTTCGGGAAGCCGGAAAAAACGCGGGCGCGCGTGATGTCGAGCAGATCGCGGGCGAGCTGGCGGCGGGGGAAAAGCGCATCACCTACGCCGCGGCCCTGGTGCCGCATGGCCTCGGCGTCTGGGGCGATCCAGGCTGGCGAGACCCGCGCACGGGGGCGGCTCATCGCGGGTCGGCGGGGCACTTCATCGAGCTCAACAAGATCTACGGAGTCGCCGCGATCAACGTGGACATCGGGCGGCTCTATCAGATGGATATCGTGACGATGAGGGTCTTCGACGTGCTCGCGTGCGGCGGATTTCTGCTTGCAGAGCGGTCGCCGGCGCTGGGGGAGCTCTTCACGGTGGGCGTCGAGCTCGACGTCTATGCCGATCGCGATGAGCTGCTAGAGAAGGTTCGCCACTACCTTCAGCACCCCGAGCAGGCAGCGCGCATGGCGGCCGCCGGTCGCGCTCGGGTGCTGCGCGATCACACCATCTTAGGCCGCGTCACCGAGATGCTCGGCGAGAGCTTGCCCAAGGCGTGATGTCGTTTGATGGACACACCCTTGCTCCGAGGGGCGGATTCCGCTATCTCGGGCAGGTGCGTTTCGTCTCGCAGACCGCCACGAGCGGGTGGCGGCTGGGTCTCGTGCTCGCGATGGTCGTCTCGGGCGCGCTCGCCTGCAAGGAGCGAGCAAAGACACCTGCGGCCGCGTATCAGCGCTTCTCCGAGGCGGTCGCGGCCAAGGACGCTCAGCGGCTCTACGCCGCGCTGGATCTCGAGACCCGCTGGTCGTGGATGAGCGTGCGACGCGCGCACCGGGAAGCTTACGACATCGTGCTGTCGAACGTGCCCGAGGGGGCCGCGCGCGAGCAGCAGCTGCGCCGCTTCGAGGCGGGCGCTCTGGCCGACAATGAAGCGGCGATGTTCGAACGGATCTTCCCCGCCGAGCGATGGAACGAGCTCGGCCCGCTGCCCAAGGACGTCGTGCCCCAGCCGATCAGCGAGACCGAAGCGAAGATCCCTCTGCCCGGTGGTCGCTCGCTGCCCTTTCGTCGCGGCGAGGACGGCGGCTGGGGCTTCGCGGGTCTAGCTGGTGAGGCCGAGCAGGCCAAACGTCGCGCCGCCGCGGATCTGGAAGTCACGCGCAGCAACGCCGCCGACCTCGAGCGCGCCGCCACCCGGTCGGGGAACTAGGCAGCCGCGATGGCCCGAGGGCGCGGACGCGGGGATGCCGGAGGAGAGCAGGCGCAGCTGTCGTTCGTCGCCAGCCTCATTGCGCTGCCCGAGTCCCGCGGCGAAGACGACGCCGAAGCCGAAGCGATGGCCGCCGTGCAGGCGGCGAGTGCGTTAGCGGTGACGGTCGAGAGCGCAGCGGGCACACGACAAGCAGCGGCGGCCATCGTGTCGGCGGCGACCATCACGATGCCCACGCATCCCGCCGAGCCCGAGCCGCTCTTGCCGGTGCAGGGGCGGGGGCGCGCGATCAAGATCGCTCCCATCGGGCCGACCGAGCTCGGGGAATCTCCGAACGGCACCGGTGCCGCGGCCGAAAGGACATCAGCGCAGCCTGGCGGCAGCGAGCCGAGCTCACCGGTGAAGCCGGAGCCGCCGAAGCCCGAGGAGCCACGCATCTTCGCCGTGGGCGATCTGGTGCGGGCGGCGCGGCTGACGCTCGAGTCGCGTTTCGCCGATGTCCGGGTGGAAGGCGAGATCCGCGGGCTCAAGAAGTCGGGGCCGGGACACCTCTACTTCTGCTTGAAAGACAGCGAAGCGCAGATCGAATGCGTGATGTTCTCGCGCGAGGCGGGGCGGCTCAAATGGAAGGTCACCGAAGGGCAGCAGGTCCGCTGCCGCGGGCGGCTCACCATCTTCGAAGGCCGTGGCCGCTTCCAGATGACCATCGTCGCCATGGAGCCTGCGGGGGCCGGCCTGCTGGCGCTGGCGTTCGAGGAGCTCAAGCAGCGCCTCGCCGCCGAGGGCCTGTTTGCGCCGGCCCGCAAGCGCGCCCTGCCCTTTTTGCCCCGCCGGATCGGCATCGTGACATCGCCCCACGGTGCGGTCATTCAGGACATCGTGCGGGTGGCTCACCGTCGCTTTCCGATCTCGCTCTTGCTGGCGCCGACGCCGGTTCAAGGTGAGGCGGCAGCAATGTCGATCATCGCGGCGCTGCGCCTGGTGGCGAAGGTGCCCGACGTCGATCTCGTGATCCTCGCGCGCGGCGGCGGCTCGATGGAAGACCTCTGGTGCTTCAACGACGTGGGTCTGGCGCGTGCCATCGCGGCCTGCCGAGTGCCCGTGATCTCGGCGGTGGGGCCCGTGTCAGATGTGACCATCGCGGACTTCGTCGCCGACGTGCGAGCCCCCACGCCTTCGGCGGCCGCCGAGCTGGCGGTACCGATGCGGACCGATCTGCAAGCCGAGCTGGCGGTGCTGCGAAAGCGGATCGCGCGTGCGACGACGGCCGAGATCTCGGCGCGGCGTCTGGTGATCGAGCGGGCGCGACGGCGCGTGGGCGATCCGCGTCGGCTGGTGGATAGCCGACGGCAGGCGCTCGACGATCTGCTGGCGAGAGGAGCGGTCGCGCTGCGAGCGGCGATCGCGCGGCGACACAGGGCACGCGCCACGATGGAGGCGGGCCTGCTGCGGGCGCATCCGCAGCGGCGGATCGCCGAGCAGCGGGCGCAGCTGGCGGCCTTGGCGGCTCGGCTCGCGACGGGTGCGACGGCGCGCATGGCGAGCCGGCGGCGTGGGCTCGAGGGGCTGCAGGGCAAGCTCGAGAGTTTGTCGCCGCTGTCGGTGCTCGAGCGCGGATACACGCTCACGCGACGGGCGGACGGGCACGTGGTAACCGGCGCCGCGGGTCTGAAGGTGGGAGATGCCATCGCGGTGAGGTTCCGCGACGGGGAGGTCGGCGCGGAGGTGGTAGCGACGATAGAGCCGGCAGAGGCGCAGACGGCCCCGACGGAACCGAAAGAGGCGAGCGTGGTGACGACGGGAAAGGCCCAGTCATGAAGCCAAACACGAGCACGCGGCGGGATTCGCGGCAAGAGGAAGGCAACGCGGGGGCGCTGGGCGAGCCGATGCGGGGCGCGGTGCTGGGCGGGGATGTCAGTCGCAGCCGATCGCCGGGCATTCATCTCGCAGCGTGGAAGGCGCTCGGGATGGAAGGCAGCTACGAACGGTTCAGCGTCGATGCTGCCGGATTCCGCCGGCTGGTGCGCGCTCTCGGGGCGCAGGGCTACCGGTATCTCAACGTCACCATTCCGCACAAGAAGGCGGCGGCGGACCTCGCCGATCGGGCCTCGCCGCTGGTCAAGGCGGTGGCGGCGGCCAACACACTCGTCTTTCGCCGCACGCGCGCGGGTGTCGAGATCAGGGCGGAGAATACCGACGGGTATGGGCTCATCGAGGCGCTGGGTGAGCTGGGGGCGCGGCCGGCGGCGGGCGATGCGGTCGTCTTGTTGGGTGCCGGGGGAGCGGCGGCGGGGGGCTTGGCAGCCCTGCTGGCGACCGGGGCCGTGGTGAGAATCGTGGCGCGGCGGCCACAGCTTGCGCAGGCGCTGCGAAGGCGGCTGCCCGTACGCGCCCGCTCGCGCGTCATCGTGGCGCCCTGGACCGCGGCGGATCTGGCGGCCCAGCTCGAGGGGGCCAAGGCGGTGATCTCGTCGGTGCCGGCTGACGTCTTTGCGGCGCCGGATGCCACCGCCGGTCTGGAGGCGATTTCGCGCAAGACCGCCGTGCTGGAGATGGCGTACGGCGACGAAACGCCCCTCAAGCGCTTCGTCATGCAGCGCACGCGGTGGTATCAAGATGGCTTGCCGATGCTGGTGCATCAGGCGGCCCGGGCCGTCGAGCTGGTCACCGGAAGTTTGCCGCCAACGGCGCCGCTGATGCGGGCGGCGCGGCGCCCGGTCACGCCAAGCACGGAGGCCGCGCCGTTGGACCACGGTGGTGGTGATCGCGCGAACGGCGTTGCGAAGCGAGGCGCGCGGGTATGATGCCGCCCGATGAAGAGCCGCGCTGTCGCTGTTGCCCACCTAGTCGGTAAACTCGCCCTGACCGTCGTCCTCGCCGCGTGCGCGGGGACCACGAGCCAGGCGCCTCCCCCTGCCCCTTCCCCGAGCCCGGCCGTCCCCGCGACCGCAACGGCTGACACGCGGCCGTTGGTCTACGTCGGTGGCTATCGCTCGGAGATCGCCATCTTCCGACTCGATCTGGCCGGCGCTCGGCTGGAGAAGGTCGGGTCAGCCGATGGCGGCAAGTCGCCGTCCTTCCTGGCGTTCCATCCCGAAGGGCGCTTCGTCTTCGCGGCCAACGAGACCAGCGATGGCCGCGTGACTGCCTTTTCGGTCGATCGCGCGACGGGCGCGCTCACGCGTATCAACGACGCGTCGTCGGCCGGCTTTGGACCTGCTCACCTATCGGTCGACCGCAGCGGCAAATGGGTGCTCGTCGCCAACTACGCGGATCCGCGCCCAGGCACCATCGGCGTTCTGCCCATCGGGCCCGATGGCCGCCTGGGTGAGCCCGTCGCACGCCACGACTTTGGCCCTGCGACGATGCCGCACTTCATCTCCGTTGATCCAAGCAACGGATCGGTTTTCGTGCCTTGCAAGGGCGGTCCCTACGTGGGGCAGTTCCGCTTCGATGCGACCTCCGGACAGCTGACAGCGGCGAGTCCCGACCGCGTCGCTGCGGCCAAGGGAGCGGGTCCCCGGCACCTCGCGTTTCATCCCAACGGTCGCTTCGCCTTCGTGATCAACGAGAGCGACCTGACGGTGACCAGCTACACGCTGGCGGACGGCAAGCTGACGCCGATCGCCACGGTCCCGACGATTCCCGCCGACGTGAAGGATCGCAAGGGCCTCTCCACGGCCGACGTGCACGTGCACCCGAGCGGCAAGTGGCTCTATGGCTCGAACCGCGGGCACGACAGCATCGTGCAGTTCTCGATCGACGAGTCGACCGGGCGGCTCACATTGGTCGGTCACGTGCGCGATACCATCAAGAAGCCGCGCAACTTCCACCTCGATCCGACCGGGCAGCTGGCGCTCGTCGCCAATCAGGAGGGCGCCTCCATCTCGATCTTCCGCATCGATCCCAGCACAGGCCGTCTCACGCTGGCCGGTGAACCGACGCCCGCCGGGGACAAGCCCTCGTTCGTGGGCGTGTTGCCGCAAGCCCCACGCTGAGCTAAGCCCTCGGGATGCAGCCTCGCGATCTCTCCCGGTCGGCGCGATGGTCACGTCAGGTGCGGTTGTGGGCATGCTGCCTCCTGGCTGGCGGTCTCACCTTGGGTAGCGCGATGGCTGCCGAGACGGTGCCCGCCGATCACGCCAAGCAGGTCGAGACGTGGCGACAGGGTCGGATTGCGCGGCTCAAATCCGACGAAGGCTGGTTGACCGTCGCCGGCCTCTTCTGGCTCAAAGAGGGCAAGACGGCTTTTGGCAGCGCGGCCAATGCCGCGGTCAAGCTGCCCGCCCACTCGGCGCCAGCGCAGGCCGGCTGGCTCACGCGCAAGGAAAAGACGGTGACCATCGAGCCGGCCGCGGGCGTTACGCTCACGATCGCGGGCAAGCCGGTGACCGCCGGCCAGGCACTGAAAGCCGACGATCCCGGGCCGCCCGACGTCGTGAGCCTCGGTGATCTTCGCTTCTTCGTCATCGAGCGCGACGGCGAGATCGGCATCCGGCTGCGAGATCTGCGCAGCGATCAACGAACCAAGTTCGCCGGCATCGAGAGCTTTCCGGTGCGACCCGAATACCGGGTCAAGGCTCGCTTCGTGCCCCATCCACCGGGAGCCAAGGCCAGCATCGACGTGCCCAACGTGCTCGGCAAGAGCAGCGAGATGAAGAGTCCCGGCAAGGTGGTCTTCTCCCTGGGCGGCGCGGAACGAAGCTTGACCGCGGTGCTCGAGCAGCCCAGCGACAAACGACTCTTTCTCATTTTCAAGGATCAGACGGCCGGCAAGGAGACCTACGGCGCGGGTCGTTTCGTCTACACGGAGAGCCTGCCCGAGCAGGGCCACGTCATCGTCGACTTCAACAAGGCCTACAATCCCCCTTGCGCCTTCACCGCGTTCGCCACGTGCCCGTTACCGCCGCCGGAGAACCGCCTGCGCCTGCGCATCGAGGCGGGTGAAAAGCGCGTGGCGGGGCACTGACCGCTTAAGATCGCGAGCACGCGACAACCCAGCGACGACGGCGATTCGTTTGACCGCGAAAGTGGTCATCGACCACGCCGCTTTCACGCAATCGTCATCGAGGGTCGGCGTAGAACAGCGCCCTAAGACGCGCACCCATGGAAGCTCTCGCGCCGCCCCCGCCCCGCCCCCATCCCGGATACCGCAACCTGCTCGGGCTGGCCTGGCCGATCGTCGTGTCGCGATCGACCCAGGTCGTGGTCGGCATCGCGGATGCGCTGATGGTCGCCGATCTGGGTGCGGCGGCGCTGGCCGCGACCACCACCGGCGCCATGAACACGTTCGCCGCGTTCATCTTGCCGATGGGCATCGTCGTTCTCGTCTCGAGCTTCGCGTCGCAGCTGACCGGGAGGGGTGATCTGGCGGGCGCCCGGCGCTACGGTCACTACGGGGTCATCCTTTCCGGGGCGACGCAGGTGGTGTCGCTCGCGGCGTTGCCCTTCCTGGGCATCATCCTCGGCTGGTTTCCCTTTGCCCCCGAAGTTGCCTCGACCATCGAGGTCTACATGCGGATCCGCCTGCTCTCGACGGGAGCGGCGATCGGGCTCGAGGCGCTGGCCAACTACTACGGCGGGCTCGGCAACACGCGGCTGCCGATGGTGATCAACATCATCGGCATGACCCTCGACATCTTCGGCAACTGGGTGCTGATCGGAGGCCATCTGGGTGCGCCGGCGATGGGCGTCGCGGGGGCCGCGTGGTCGAGCACGATCGGAACCTGGGTTGCGTTCCTGATCTTCTACGGTTACTTCCTCCTCGAGGGGCGCCGGGGGCCACGTACGGTCAACCCGCTCAAGGCGCGGGAGTTCTGGCGCATGATGCGCTTCGGTCTGCCCTCGGGGCTGAATTGGTTCTTCGAGTTCTACGCGTTCAATCTGTTCATCAACTTGATCGTGGCCGGGCTCGGCACGACGGCGCTGGCGGCGATGATGTCGGTCATGCAGATCAACTCGGTCGCGTTCATGCCGGCGTTCGGGCTGGCGAGCGCGGGATCGATCCTGGTGGGACAGGCGATCGGCGCTGGCTGGAAGGACGACGTTCCCCGCATCGTGCGTCGGACGTTCGTGGCCTGCGCGCTCTGGCAGGGAGCCGTCGGGCTGTCGTACGTCTTTCTACCCGAGCTCATCGTGTCGGCGTTCGCCCGGGGGCAGGCCGATATCCCGGAGCTGCGCGCGGTCGGGGTGCGTCTGCTCATGCTGTCAGCGGCGTGGCAGCTCTTCGATGCCGCCGCCACGACTCTGGCCGAGGCGCTGCGCGCGGCGGGGGACACGACGTATACGCTCTGGGCGCGCCTGTTCGTGGCCTGGGTCGTCTTCATGCCGGGGTCGTACGTGACGGTTCGCTATTTCGGTTGGGGCGACGTCGGGGCGGTGTCGTGGGTGGTCCTGTATCTGGGCTTGCTGGCGCTGTTGTTGTTCGTGAGGTTCCGCAGGGGCGCCTGGAGGAAGCTCGAGCTGACCGGGGACGCGCCGGTGGTCTAGCGCGACGACCGTGAAGTGAGGGAGCCCCAGGAGTCAGTGCCCCGCACAGATCGGCGATTCGGGCTGGGCGGCAAGCAGCAGCTCGCGTTTTCGCGGGCAGGTCGCGCTCGGGCTCTCGCCGGTGAGACGGCAGACCTCGCGAGCGACGAGGCCGCCAGGCGCGCTCGGCAGAGTGAGGGGACGGCCGAGGCGTTCCGAGAGCTGCCAGATCGCGGTGCGGGCCAGGGGGGCGGCGCTCCACATGGCGAGTCGGCCGCGGGTGCCGGAGCCGTCGAAGGAGCCGGTCCAGGCGGCGACCACGATTTCGCGGGTCGCGATGACGGAGATGGTGTCGGCGAAACCGGAGGAGGTGCCGGTCTTGGCAGCGACGGGGAAAGGCAGGTCGAGCGGAAGATGAGCACCAAAGGCGGCTCGGCGTGCCGCGGGATCAGCCAGCATGTCCATCACCAGATGGCTGGCCGCGGGCGAGAAGATCCGGGTTTCGACGATCGGATCGTCCTCGGTGTAGCGCGCGGCCACCACGAGACCGCGATTCACGAAAGCACCATAGGCCGCGGCCAGATCGACCAGCCGCACGCGGGCCGACCCCAGCGCCAGCGGCAGGCCGTAACTGCTGGCCGTGCCGGGCAAGGGTCCGAGGCCGGCGCGCCGGAGCGTCTCGAGGACCGGCGCAACCCCGAGCTTCGCTGTCACGTCCATCGCCGCCAGGTTGAACGAGCCAGCGAGCGCCTCGCGATAACGAACCGGGCCGCGCTCGACGACGGTCGGGCCATGGCGAATCGGCACCGCGGCTCGCTCGTCGCGGGCAATGGTGGCGGGGCTGGCTCCCGCCTCGATCGCAAGGCCGTAGACGAAAGGCTTGAGCGTCGAACCGGGATGGCGCGGCTCGGTCGTGATGTTGACCTGGCCGGCGGAGGAAGCCGCGTGGTCGAACGAGCCGACCATCGCTCGCACGGCGCCGCTGCTCGGATCGAGAGCGACGACCCCGGCCTCGATCCGAGCGCCGGTTGCCGCGCGCAGATCAGTCACGTGGTTTCGCACTGAGCGTTCGAGGTCGCGCTGCCAGGTGAGATCCAGCGTTGTCGCGATCGACCCGCGCGTCGCAGAGATCGACGCTCGCGTCGCAGAGACCGACGCGCTTGGAATCTCATGGGGCGCTCCCCCCCGTACCCGGCGAAGAACCGCGTCGACGAAATGGGGCGCCTCCGACGGCCATCGCAAGGGCGCGCCCCGCGGCACCACGGGCTCGGCCTCGACGCGACGAAGAGCCGCGGGTGTGATCCAGCCCAGGCTTACCATCGCGCTCAAAAGATACTGGCGTCGCAGCAACGCCCGCGGCAGGTGCCGGTCCAGATCGTAACCATTGGGCGCTCGGGGCAAGGTCGCCAGCAATGTCGCCTCGCCGGCGCCGAGGGCGGCGACGCTCTTGCCGAAACGGCGCTGGGCAGCGGCTTCGATTCCCCAGGCGCCACCGCCGAAATAGATGCGATTGAGGTACTGCTCGAGGATGGCTTTCTTGTCGATCGCCCGTTCGATCCGAAGCGCATCGATCATCTCGCGCAACTTGCCCGACAGCGATCGCGGACGCGGCTCGAGGGTGCGGGCCAGCTGCATCGTGATGGTCGATGCGCCCGAGACCACGCGTCCCTGTCGCAGGACGCTTGCCACGGCCCTTCCGATCGCGCGCAGATCGACGCCCGGATGGGCGTAAAAGCGGCGATCTTCGCCTGCCAGCATCGCCAAGACGAGCTCGGGTGGTACCCGATCGAGCGTCACGAAACGACCGCGCGCGCCCTCGGTTCCCGGCACCACCCGCAGCGGCTCACCGTGGCGATCGGTGATCACCAGGCCGGGACCACCGTGTAGCCGCTGGCGCGGGTAAGGGCGCAAGACGGCGGCCACGACGATCGCGAGAACGACCGCGACAAGGGCTGTCGTCCCGCAGGCGACTCTGGCCACCTGTCGCCAGCGGGGCGAAGCAGCAACTGTCGGTAAGC
>JANNNO010000348.1:0-13890 GCA_031398585.1 Myxococcales bacterium
CTCCCTCGCGGCCCCTTCTGAAAAAGCGGCCATCCAGCGTCGCTGTCCACCGCGCTCCCGCCCGCCCCCCTCTGAAAAAGGGCGATTCGGCGGTGTAGGGTGCTCGGGTGGGGTGGGGTTGGGGCTGGCGCTCCCTACACCGACGAAGCGCAACCGCGCGCCAAGCGAGCGTCGGTCAGGCCAACATTTGCCCGGCGCGTGGAGCGCAGCCGAACATCGCCACTGCGAGAACCGCGAAGCCATCAATCGAACGTGGCTCTCCCCAGCGATCCCACCGGCGGTGCCACCGGCGATCCCTCCGGCGGCGCCACCGGCGGCACCGCCGAGGTCCGCGACGGCTGCACCGACGCGGGCGGCGCCTTCCCCGTCCTCGGGTCGACGCCCACTGCATCCCCGCCTCCCCCGCCAAGCACCGTCGGCCCCCGCACCGTCAAATGCAGCCGCAACTTACGCACCGTCTTGGGCCCGATCCCCTTGACGCGCCCGAGCTCCTCCACCGTGCGAAACGCCTGCTTACGACGGTACTGCAGGATCCTCTCCGCCTTGGCCGGGCCGATCCCGCTGAGCATCTGCAGCTCCTCCGCCGACGCGCTATTGAGGTTGATAACCCCAACAAACGGGCGCCGTGGAGCAGCCAACAGCTCGCCCGACGCCAACCCGATCAGCAGCACGATCGGCAGCAAGCTCGACACCACGATCGGCAGTCTCTTCAACCAGATCTTCAAAGTCGACATGGCGCCCTCTTCGGCGCCGCGCCCCCACGGTTGCGTGCCCCGCCCCCCGTTCAGCGGCTGCGCGGATCGAGATGATCCCGCAGACCATCACCCAGTAGGTTGCAGCCGAGCACCACCACCGCGATGGCGACCCCCGGCACGGCGGCCAGGTGCAGCGACCGCCAGAGATACGTCGTCCCCTGCGCCAACATCGAGCCCCAGGTATAGGGCACCGCTGGCCCCAACCCCAGGAACGACAGGCTCGCTTCGACCAGGATCACGCCGCCGAAGCCGAACGTCGCCTGAATGATGAGGGGGCCAACGATCGACGGCAGGATGTGCCGAAACAGGATGCGGGGAAAGCTGGCCCCCGCGGCCCGCGCAGCCAGCACGTACTCCCGCTCCCGCACCGCCAGGGTCTGCCCACGCGCGACCCGCGCATAGCCAACCCACCCGTTGATCGACAGCGCAAAGATGATGAAGCCGACCGAGGGCTTTTGCACCAGCGCGACGATGGCGAGGTTGAGCAAGATGCCTGGGAACGACAGCAGCACGTCGACGATGCGCATGACCACCTCGTCGACCATGCCGCCGAGGTATCCCGCCGACGCTCCAATGATGGAACCGATCACGAGACAGGTCAGCACCGTGACGCCCGCCGTGAGCAGCGCGAGGCGAGCGCCATGCAGGAGCATCGCCATCAGATCGCTGCCGTTCTCGTCGGTCCCGAGCGGGTGCGAAGCCGAAGGCGGCGCCAGCACCAGGTCGAGATCTTGTGCCATCGGCGAATGCTGCGCGAGGAACGGGCCGATCAAGGCCGCGGCCAGAAAGACGATCACGCAGACCGCACCCACCAGCGTGGCCGCGCGGCTACGCATCAGGAAGCGGAGGGCGCTACTTGCCGCTTGCGCCATCACTGCACGCGAATGCGCGGATCCAGCATGGCATAGGCGAGATCCACCAGCAGGTTGATGAGGATGTACGAGATCGCGATGACGATCACTGCGCCTTGCACGATCTTCCAGTCACGCACAGCGATCCCTTCGAGCAACAACGTGCCGAGCCCGGGCCGCGCGAAAATCTTTTCCGTCACGATGGCGCCCGCCAACAAGGCGCCGAGCTGGATGCCCGCCACGGTCACCACCGGCAACAGAGCGTTGCGCAGCCCATGCCGCACGAGCGCTCCGATGCGCGACAGCCCCTTGGCGCGGGCGGTGCGCATGAAGTCCTCGGCGGCTGTGTCGAGCAGCGACGATCGGGTCATGCGCGCCAGCATCGCCGCCAGGTGCGAGGCCAACGTCACCGCGGGCAGCACGAGCGCGCCGGCCGCTGACGGGGGATCCGCGGGACCCGGGAACCAGCCGAGCTTCACGTAGAAGTACGCCAACAAGAGCGGCCCCAGCCACATCGCCGGCACCGCGATGCCGAGCAGGCTAGCCCCCATCACGACGCTGTCGAGCCATGAGCCGGGACGTAGAGCCGCCAGCGTCCCCAGGGGCAAGGCGATGAGCAACGCAAGCCCCACTGCCACCAGCGCCAGCTCGACCGTGCGTGGGTAGACGTCCACGATGAGCGACATCACCGTCGAGCGCCGGTCGCGGCACGAGATGCCGAGCGTGCCCGACGCGACGTCACCCGCGAAGGCAACCAGCTGCGCCGGCAAGCTCTTGTCGAGATCGAGACAGCGCCGCAGCTCTTCCCGATCGGCCTCGCTCGCCTGCTCGCCCAGCATGGCGTCGACCGGATCGCCCGGCACGGCGTGCCGCAAGAAGAACACAGCCAGCGAGACGCCCACGATCGTGAGCAGCGCGCCCCCCAGACGCCGAATCACGAACCGCAGCGCGGGCGGCATCACGACTCGCGGTCAGCGCGGGGCGCAGAAACCGGGGCTCTCGCCGGGATTCGGGGTGAGAGGGAGCGCGTTGGTCCCCCCGGTGGCCTGACAGCGGTAGTCGTCGCGGCAGTCTCCGTCCTCCTCGCAGCGCAGGACGCAGTTGCGCTTCTCGGTCGAACGCGGAGCGCAGCGCGCACCCGTCGCGAAGACGAGGCAAAGCTCGTTCGCCTCACAGCTCGTGAGAACCGCGGGATCGCACGGCTTGGTGAGGAACTCCATCGCGGGGAAGAACCGCACGCAGGTCGATTCCTCGGGACAGGAACGTTCGTCACAGCCCTCGATGGTGCAGTACCCGCCCGGCTGCGATAGGTCGCAGGTGCGGGTGTTGTCCTCGTTGTTGCAGTCGAGGCTGTCCTTGCATTCGTCGCCGATCTGGCGACCGCAGCCCGAGGCCACGATCCAGACGGCAGCGAGCAGGGCGATGGTCGTTCGTGTCACGGGCTTGGTTTTACTGCTTTGTGGCGCAATCCCAAACCGCTTTTGCGGCTGCGATCGCCCGAGCCGCGGGTGAATGGGCGGCTAGCCGAGAACGGCGCCGAGCAACATGGTCAGGAGAAAGCCGATCACGAGGCCGGCCGACGCGGTCCCCTCGTGCCCATGGCTGTGGGACTCGGGGATGATCTCGTTCGACGTCACGTAGATCAACGTGCCGGCGGCCAGCGCCAGCAAGAAGGGCAATGCGGTCACGGCAAGGCCGGAGAGGCCAAAGCCGATCACGGCCCCCAGCGGCACCATCAGGCCAGTGGCGCTCACCAGGGCCAGGCTTCGCACCGGGGAGAGCCCCGCCTGGCGCAAGGGCGCGCCCATGACCATGCCTTCACAGACGTTCTGCAGAGCCACCGCCGCGCTCAGCATCCAGCCCAGACGGCCCTCCTCCACGGCGAAACCGGCCCCGATCGCAAGCCCCTCGGGCAGCCGGTGGATGCTGATCGCACCCAGCAGCAAGTAGAGACTGCGCGGCTCGCGATGTGAAGCGGGTCCACCCGGCGCGAGCGAGCCCGCCTCGTCGTGGTCGTGGTCGTGGTCGTGCGCCGGCTCGGCTTGGGCCCGCGCCATTTGGCTACGCGTCCCATGCCCGTGCGAAGCGTGTCCGTGCAGATCGACCGCGCGCGAATCGGTCCGGTCGGGAAAGATGTGGGCGTGGTGCCCGCGCGCGTGCCCGTGGGGGATCAGCCGGTCCATCGCCACGGCGATGAGCACGCCGGTGAGAAAGCCGCCCGTGATCAGCGCCAGGCCGCCGAGGCCACGATGATCCGACCTGACGCCTTCCAGCGCCTCGGCGAGCAATCCGAGGGTGGCCGCGGCCAGCATGAGCCCGGCACCCAGGCCGAGCACGCCGTCATACGCCCGGCGAGGCAGGTTTCGAGAGAAGACGATCGGCAACGCCCCGAGACCGGTCGCGAGGCCGGTGGGCAGAGCGGCGAGGAGGGCGTCGCGCACGGGCGGCGTTCTAACACGGTAGACTGCCAACGTGAGTTCACAGCCGGCCGCGACCGCGTACGTCGCCCTCGGCAGCAACCTCGGGGATCGCGCCGGGTTCCTGCGCGCTGCGGCCGCTGCGCTCGGACGTGCGCCCGGCGTGCAGATCGTGGCCAAGAGTCGAATGTACGAGACCGCGGCCGTCGCCGATTCGCCGCAGCCCCCCTATCTCAATGCGGTGGTGCGAATCGACACGACTTTGACTGCGCGTGAGCTGCTCGGGCTCTGCCTCGCCACCGAACGCGCCGCCGGCCGCACCCGCCCCCCCGGTCGCGACAAGGCCCCCCGAACCATCGATCTCGACGTCATCCTCCACGGCGCCTCCGTCATCGACGAGCCCGGGTTGCAGCTGCCGCACCCGGGTCTGCTGCTGCGGGCCTTCGTGCGCGTCCCGCTCGCCGACGTGGCGCAAGCGGGTCTGCGCCATCCCGTCTCGGGCGACCGTCTCGACCTCGCCAGCGCCCACCCCGATGTCTACTCGTTCACCGACGGCTGGGCGTAAGAGCAGGCGCCCCGGCGCTTCCTCGTTGACACCGCCCCGTGGCGGATCGACAACTGAAGCTTCGATGTCGAACCCCGTCATCCCCTGCCGCTTCGTCGTCGCCTCCGGGCGCGCGGGCGTGACTTGCGCCAATTCGGGCAAGCGCAGCGGGCGGGGCTCGCTCGACGTCGCGCACGCCTGAGTGCCGACGCCTTGCCGAACCGCCCCCACCTGGGCGGTTCGTCGTGAGCTCGCCCAGGTTGTGGCCAACCACCCTGGAGCCGATCATGACCGCGCCGAGTCCCGCCCCCGCCCCGTCGTCACGCCCTCTCACGTCCCGCGATCTGCACGGCGTCTACGTCGCCCTCGTCACGCCGTTCGACGAAACCGGCGCGATCGACGAGCCGTCGTTCGTGGCCCTTACAAAATGGTTGCTCTTGCAACGAATCGACGGCTTCGTGCTCAACGGCACGACCGGCGAGAGCCCGACCGTGCGCTGGCCCGAGGTCCTGCGCCTGCTCGCACGCCTCCGTGAAGTGGTGGGGGGGCGCGTCCCGATCGTGGTGGGAACCGGCACTTACGACACCGCCGAATCCATCGAACGGACCGAATCGGCTGCCCGCGCGGGCGCCGATGCGGCTTTAGCGGTGGTGCCGTATTACAGTCGTCCCTCCCCGGCCGGCGTCATCGAGCACATTCGCGCCATCGCCAATGTCGGGTTGCCGACGCTGGTCTACAACATCCCCTACCGGACGGGTCTCACGCTCGATCTGAAGACCCTCGTTGCGTTGATGGGTTTGCCGGGCGTGATCGGCATCAAGGAGAGTTCGGGAGGGCTTGCCAACGTCGCGCCGCTGGCCGCCACCGGGACGGCGGTTCTCACCGGCGAAGACGCGCTCTTCTTGCCCGGCCTGACCGTGGGGGCGCAAGGCGGGATCCTCGCCGCCGCCAACCTGCTGGGCGGCGCCTACGCGCGGATCTCACGAGCAGTGAGAGAGCAGCGCCTGGCCGAGGCTTGCCGCGAGTGGGCGCGGATCCGCCCGATCGTCGATGCGCTGTTCGCCGAGTCCAACCCGAGCCCGCTGAAGTGGGCTCTCGAGAAGACCGGGCGAATCGGCAACGGCCGGCTGCGACTGCCGCTGCTTCCCTGTAGCCCGACTCTGCAGGCGCAGCTCGCCAGCTTGCTGGCCGAGGCGGGCGAGGCCTGATCAGCTGCCGCCTGCCTAGCAGCCCTCGGACGAAGTTTCCGTCTCCAGAACCGGCGGCCCATTTTGGACTCGGTCCGAATTCGTCCGTCTAGCGAAGCCGCCGCCACAGCTCGAACTGGCCGGCGGCTTTCGTCAGTTCCACCGCCCCGGGCGGTGCGGATCGCAGGGGCTCCACCCGGGGAGCGTCGAGGGGGTGTTCGATCAAAAAGTAGTCCCAGTCGCCGTGAAGCGCGAAATCGAAGCGCAGGGGATCGCCCCAAGGTGGTGAATCGGGCGGGAGCCGCATCGTGATCCAGTACGAGCCGCGATGGCCGCGCAGATGCGGGACCGCCCGTCCGCCTTTGCGCGCAACCAGGTTCTGAACCAGGTAGGGATGCGGGCGCGTGTAGTGAGGATCCGGGATGACAGTCATACCGAGAACCGACTGGCCGGGCGGCAGCGCCGCCGCCACCTCGTCGAAGCCGGCGAGCACGCGGCCGCGAAAGTAGGCGGCAAGGTCGTAGGCGACGAACAATGCGAAGCCGACGCCCAGCGCGTAGGCGGGCGCGAGCGCGAGCACGGGCAGACCGCGCGGGCGGGGGCGAATCAAAACCAGCGCCACGAGGAAAGCCGGCAGCACGCAGCGCACTCGCACGCCCCACCAGAGCTCAGGCCAGACGAGACGCATGGGCAAAAAGAGGTAACCCGCCACCAGAAAGCCGAGGGCGATAAGGAGTGTGATGCGATCCCGCCGCGGCAAAGACGGTGCCTGCGGCGATGACTGCGGCGATGACTGCGGCGGTGCTTGCCGCGACGGCGGTGCGGCCTTCGAGCGCTTCTCACCGCCGGTGACGCCGAGGCCAGCGGCGCTAGGCACGCCAGCGGCGCCGGCGATGCCCGTGACCAGCAACGTGAGCAACGTCAGCACCGCGATTGCCGGGATCCACTCGTCGGCCGTCGTCAGATAGCCGTTGCCCAGCCACTCGATGAACTCGGGCGCATGGCCAAACGTGGGCAGCTCGAAGGCAAAGGAAGTCCGGATGGTCTTCCAGAGCGATCGTTGCCCATCGCTACGGCCGAAAAAGCCACCGGCCCAATTGGCGAGGAAGACGCCCGCGGGCACCAGCGTCGCGAGGCGTGCGGCCACGGCGCGGATGACGAAGCGGCGATCGCCCGCCGGCGGCCAGAGCAAAAGCGGTGTCGTGACCGCCAGCGTGAGCGCGAGAGGGAACGGGTGCGCGGCCGCCACGAAAAGAAACGACGCCGCCAGGCCCAGATGATTGGCCAAGCTGGGCGCATCGAAGAGCCGGCGGGTGAAGGCGAGCGCCAGGACGAGGCCGGTGTTGGCCGCGCTGCTGCCGAGAAATCCGTGCCAGATCTGATGGTGGTAGGCGACCGGCAGTGTCAACAGCGCGAGGGCACCCGGCCGGCGAAAGGCACTCAGCAAGAACCAGGTCGCAAGCGGCAGACCCGCCATGCAGAAGATGGCGATGAACGCATTGAAAGCGATCTCGACAGGGACACCGAGGGCGCCCGCGAGCCACGCCCAACCGAAATAGAGCGCCGAGGGATAGGCGCGGATGTCGATGTCGTAGTGTTGCGTGATGGCCGCGCTGGGATCGTCCAGCAGCGCGAGCGCCCCGCCCAGGCCCACGATTCCCGAGGCGTCGTGAAAGGGGAGCACCCGGGTCATGAGCAGCGGCGCGATGACCGCCGCGATGCCGATGGCCATCAGCAGCGGCAACGCGCGATTCGGCCACCGCAGGGAGAACCGCGCCGCCATCTCAATCCAGAAGCGTAACCCCGAGCCCAGCGGCGTCCGTCAGCCGCAGCTTGCCCTCTTCCAGTACGAAGCCGCCGCGAGCTATGTCGTGCGCGAGATCGAAACTGCCGTCGAGGTCGAGCGCGCGCGTGGCCGGCGAGGCAAACGCCGCATGCAGGGCTGCCGCGATCGAGATCCGACTCTCGTCGTTGCAGCCCCACATGAGGCCGATGCCCGCTGTCGCTGCGATCTCGGCGATGGCTCGCGCTGCCGTGATGCCGCCCGCCTTCATCAACTTGATGTTGAAGTGACCACAAGGCTGCGGCACGGAGGCCAACGACAGAGCGTCGGCCGGGCTCACCAGGCGTTCATCGGCGACCAGACGCACCCGCACCTCATCGTCGAGCGCCAGCAGCGAGCGCGTTTGCGCCGCGCGCACAGGCTGCTCCACCAGGTCCAGGTCGAGCGGCGCGGTCTCGGCCAAGAAGCGCCGGGTCTGGTCGAGCGTGTAACCCTGATTGGCGTCGGCGCGCAGAGTGATCTCGCGCCCCACGTGCGCGCGCAGGGAACGCAGGCGATCGATGTCCGCCTCGAGATCCTTGCCGACCTTGATCTTGAGCACGCGAAACCCGCGCCCGAGGTACTCGTCGGCCTCGCGCAGCGCCTCTTCGGTCGTGCGGATGCCGATGGTGACCGACGTCGCCATCGACGTGTGCGCGCGTCCCATGAGATCGCAGACCGGCAGATCGAGCGCCTGTCCCAGAAGATCCCAGAGCGCCATGTCGACAGCAGCCCGCGCCGCTGGCGTGCGAGGCATTGCCGTGGTCAGCCGCCGGCTCAAGGCGGGCAAGGTCCGCACGTCGGTGCCAATCAGCCAGTCGAGCGCCCCCTCGCCCAGCGCCGCCTGGCAGGCCTCGTTGCTCTCGCCGGTCACGAAAGGCTCGGGCGAAGCCGCGCCCACGCCCACCCGCCCGGCATCGTCCCGCAGGACCACCACCACAGGTTCAATCGCCGTGATGGTGCGAAACGTGATCGTGTAAGGCCGCGCCAGCGGGATCGCATGCACACGCGTGGAAACGCCGACGATCTTCACGACAGCAACCATATCACCGGGTGCCAGCCCCAGTCCTCGCAGCCCCGGCGCCGCAGGTTCAGCGGGAGCGGCCGCAGCGTCTGCGCCCCGTCGGCCCTTGCCGCCGCCGATTCCGCGCGCCGCCGCCAAGACGACTGAAAAGATCCCTGGCTTTTGCGCCTCTTGGGTCCTGGCACGCCAGCTGCTGAAGGGAAGGTCCGCCACGACGGCACAGCCTTCGAACTTCCAACTGCGAACCACCACGAAAGCCCATCGCTTTCCCAACCAAGGATCTCGCCATGAAACGACGTACAGCTCTGTTCGCCCTCGCTCTCGCCTCGCTCATCGCCCCCGTCGGCCAGGCCGCCGCCGCCGACAAAGTGATGGTCATCCTCCAGGAGAACTCGGGCCGCATCGACGTCTTGCCCGACGACACGGCTCCCGAGGTGCGCGACGCGGTCTTCGCCGCGGTCGACACCATCGCCGAGACCTTCGAGGACGTGAAGTCGGATCTCCAGGGCCCCACCCGCTACAAGAAGGTCATCCACCTCACCGACAGGAACTGCACCCGCGCCAAGCTGCTCGAGACGCTCATCGCCGAGACGGTCGCCGGCCACGAGATCGATCTCTACGTCTTTGGCCACGGCGGTCCCGAGACCCTCTACTTGCACGACGATGCCGTGCTCACCGGCGGTGTCGATGGCAACATCCGGTCGCTCTTGACCGAGGCGCGTGCCCGCAAGGGAGCGAAGTTCAGCTTCAACCTGCGCCTGGTCTACATGTGCAACTGCTACGGCTCGACGGTGAACGACGACTGGACGGCCATCGGTGCCAACACCTCGATTGGGTCGGCCTGTATCAACTACATGGCCGAACCAATGATCACCCTCTTCATCAACAAGTTCGTGCTCGAGAACAAGAGCGCGCACACCGCCGCCGAGGAATCCTTCAACGAGGCGAGTCTCTGGTGGCTGGGCGCGGGTCTCGTCACCAACTACTACTCGCCGCCAGACGCCGACTATGGCTGCCGCAGGGGCGACAACAAGTTCCAGACCTCGCGCCCGCTGGTCGCCGGTGACGGCAACCTCCGCTTCGCCCCGACCGACCTCTTCGGCCTGCGCCCCAACCCCATGCGCTCCATCGGTGACGTGATCGGCGCGACCGCCGACGACACGCTGACCGAAGGCGTCTACTACATTCGCAGCGCGGCTGGCAGTGGCAAGTACCTCGACATGGAATATGCCTGCCGCAACGACGCCTTCTGCAAGGTCCAGACGTACGGTCTCGGCAACACGACCTCGAACAACAAGTGGCGCCTCAAGAAGGTCGACGGCGTGATCGGCGGCTACACCCTGCAGGTCGAGATCAACGACAAGTACCTCGACGCCGACATGTGGAGCATCGGCGGCAACGGCACCAAGGTTCAGGTGGCCTCGCGCCTGCCCTTCGGCTCCGTGCGCACCAATCAGGAGTGGAAGTTCGTCAAACGAAGCGACGGCAACTACACCATCAAGAACATCTTCAGCGGCCGCTACCTCGATTCCTTCAATGCCTGCGTGAACCAGAACGGTTGCGGGGTGCAGCTCTGGGACGACTACGGCCACATCACGCGCAAGTGGAAGCTGGTCCGCGCCGACTGAGCTCGGCGGTCTCGCTAGTCATTCGTCGACACCACAGCCCCGGTGAGCCCAACGCTCGCCGGGGCATTCTCCGTTTCCCGCGCCGCCGCTTGCGGCTACCCAGGCTCAGCCGGTGGCCCCGCTGACGCCGAACGCGCGAACGCCCGGTGCAAGGACGCGTAGAGCCCCCCACGAGCCATCAGCGCGTCGTGCGTCCCCGATTCCACCAGCCGCCCCGCCTCGATCACCAGCACCTGGTCGGCGTGGCGAATCGTCGACAGGCGATGGGCGACCACGAAGCTGGTGCGACCTGCCAGCAGGCGTCGCAACGCCCGTTGCAGGCGCTGCTCGGTGAAGGCGTCCACGGCGCTCGTCGCCTCGTCGAGTATGAGCACGCGTGGATCCGCGAGCATCGCGCGACAGAAGCAGACGATCTGCCGCTGCCCGAGCGACAGCCCCCCGCCCTTCTCTCCGACCCGCGTCTGCCAGCCGGCCGGCAGATCCTCGATCAGATCCCGTACCTCGAGCGCTTCGGCCGCCGCCAGGATCTCGGCGTCGCTGGCCACCGGCCGCCCGAGCCTGACGTTGTCCATCACCGTGCCGGAGAAGAGGAAGTTGTTCTGAAGGACGTTGCCCATCTGCTGTCGCAACGAATCGCCCGACACCAGCCGCGTGTCGTGCCCGTCGAACAGGACCGCTCCCGCCGAAGGCACGTTGAACTTCGCGACCAGGCCCAAGATGGTGCTCTTGCCGCTGCCCGTGGGCCCCACCAGCGCCACCGTCTGCCCGGGCTCGGCCACGAACGAGATCCCCTTGAGCACGCGCGGTCCCGTCCCGTACGCGAACTCCACATCGCGCAGCTCAACCCTTCCCGTCAACCGCGGCAGCGCGATCGCGTCGGGAGGGTCGGCAAGACTCGGCTCGGTATCGAGCAGCTTCCAGACCCGTTCGGCCCCCGCCATCGCGGTCAGCGCTTGATTGTAGAGATTGCCCAGGATCGGGATGGGGTTGAAAAAGAGGTTCGACAGAAAGAGGAACTGCACCAGAGCCTGTAACGAAACGTCCCCCAGCAGCGCTTGCGTGCCACCCACCGCCAGCAGAACGGCGATGAAGAGCTGCCCGTTGAACTCGAGCATCGGTAGGAAGACGGCCGCATGGCGGGCCACCTCCATGTTGTTGCGCGAGTGCTGATCGATGAGCTGACGGAAGAGACCGCCGTTTATGTCCTCGCGCACGAAGCCCTGCGTGACCCGCATGCCGGTCACCGATTCGGCCAGCGTCGAGGTGATCTTGGAGAAGCTCTCGTGCACCGCCCGGTGGGCACGTCCCAGACGCTTGCGGAAATGCGCGAGCAGCCGCCAGAGCAGAGGCACCATCGCCACCACGACCAGGAAGAGCAGCCAGTCGTAATAGATCATCAAGATGGCGGCGCCGACCATGGACCCCAGCTGCACCACCGCCACGAAGGCGACGTCCTGGACCCCGACTCGGATCGTGTCGACATCCGAGATGGTCCGGCTGATGAGCCGCCCCACCCGGCCCGTGCGAGCCTCGAAGTACGAGATCGGCATGCGCAACAGATGCCCGTAGATCTGGTTGCGCAGGTCATGGACCACCGCCTCGCCCAGCTCGAGGGCAAAACGCATGCGGAAGACGAAGACCAGCTCGGTGATCAGCGCCAGCGCCAGAAAGCCCGCCACGCCCCAGGCCGTACCCGCGGCGTCGTGCCGCGCGATCGGCCCCGAAAGGATCGACCCGACGACCCAGCCGAGCGCCGGGATCTGGATCGCGCGCAGGACGACCAGCAGCAGCAGCCAGTTGCGCTTGCGTGCGTAAGGGCGCGTGTAAGTCAGGAGCCGCCGGATGATGCCGAGATCCAGCGGTCGTTCCACCGCGTCCTCTTCGTCATCCACCGGCTTGCCGGCAACCGCCGCGTTGCCCGCAGTGGTTCGCCGTTCGCCCGCACTCACGACGCCTCCCCCCAGCCGAGCACCCGCCGGTAAGGCCCCACCTCGGCCAGCAGCGTGTCGTGTTTGCCGTCCTGGACAATGCGCCCGTCGTCGAGCACGAGGATGCGATCCGCGCGCCGCAACGTGCTCGGCCTGTGCGCGATGACGAACGTGGTTCGGCCTTGCATCGCGTGGTCGAGCGCCTCCCAGAGCTCCTCCTCGGTGCCGGGATCGAGCGCCGCCGCCGGGTCGTCGAGCAGCAAGATGCGCGGCTCCAGCAGCAGTGCCCGCGCCAGCGCCAGTCGTTGCCGCTGCCCGCCCGAGAGCCCGTGCCCCCCTTCTCCGATGCGTGTCTCGTAGCCACTGGGCAGCGCACTGATGAAGTCGTGCGCCTTGGCGACCCGCGCCGCCCTCTCGATGTCATCGCGACTGGCGTCCGGCTGCCCCAGCGCGATGTTGCCCGCCACCGTGTCGGAGAAGAGGAACGTCTCTTGAAAGACGACGCCAATCTGCCGGCGCAGTCCCGCCAGATCCAGCGTGCGCACGTCGTGGCCGTCGAGCAGCACCCGCCCCGCCGAGGGATCGTAAAAACGCGGAATCAGCGAGAGCAGCGACGTCTTGCCCGCCCCGGTCTCGCCGAGGATGGCGACGCGCACGCCCGCCGGCACATCCAGGCTCACGTCACGCAGCACCGGAAGGCCTGCCTTGTACGCGAACGACACCCGCTCGAAACGGACGGCCCCGGTCAACGCCGGCATCGGCGCGGCCGCCGGGCTCTGCACCGAGATCGGCGCGTCCATCACCTCGAACACCCGCCGCGCCCCGATCAGGCTCTGCTGGAACGTGTTCACCACCGTGGCCAGGTTGGTGATCTGCCCCGAGAACTGCTGCAGCAGGCCCGCGAAGACGATCAGATCGCCGAGCGACAGGTCTCCCCGCCGTACGATCCAGCCGCCATAGAACAGCAGCACGACGAGGTTCAGCTGCCCCATGAGGCTGATCGCGGGCGAAAAGACGCTCACGCGGCGAAAGATCCGCCCCTGTTGCTCTTGCAGCGCGCGGTTGCGGGCGGAAAAACGCGCCAGCTCGTGCTTCTCGCCGCCAAAGCCACGCACGACGTGAATTCCCTGCACCCCTTCCGACAGCGCCAGCACCAGGTTGTCGGCCAGCCCGCGATTCTCGG
Source organism: Myxococcales bacterium (assembly GCA_031398585.1). Taxonomy (GTDB): domain Bacteria; phylum Myxococcota_A; class Polyangia; order Fen-1088; family Fen-1088; genus JANNNO01. Next base: position 13,340 of record JANNNO010000348.1, read on the forward strand.
CGTAGGCCGGCTGCACCCAGCGCGAAAAGAGGGTCGTCCCGATCCAGAGCAGCGGCGTCGTCGCCAGACAGGCGAGCGTCAAGGTGACGTTCTTGCCCGTCATGTAGACCAGGTAGACCCCGAGCGACAGCAGCAAGATCACGCTCTGGATGAGCACCCCGTCGACGAACGAGCGCAGCGACTGCACATCGCTGGTCACCCGGTTGATGATCGACCCCGAAGCGTTGGCGTCGAAGAAGCGGAAGTCGAGCCGCTGGAGCTTGTCGAAGACCTGCGCCCGCAGGCGAGGCACGATGTCGAGCTGGAGCAGGCGCCCCACCGCGATGGAATAGCGGTAGTTGAACAGCGATCGCACCGCCGCCATCACCAGCACCATAAAGGGCTTTCACCGCTATTCGCGGACGCCCCGGATTCCTTTAGCCAGTTCTGTGTAATCGCAGAACGCATTCCGCCGCGCGCACAGTAAAGTATGGGTTCCTTTTCCCTTTGCGCCCAAGAGTTCCAGCGCTGAACGCGAGCCTCTCGGTCCGGCACGACCAGAGCTTCGCCGA
>JANNNO010000352.1:0-2891 GCA_031398585.1 Myxococcales bacterium
GGTGGCGGGGAGCTTGCCCAGATCGACGACGAGATCGGTGGGGGCCAGCCGTGCCGAGAGCTTTCGCAGCTCCGCTAGATTGGGCAGAGCGGGGGCGGCCTTGGCGGGCGATCCCTCGGCAGGCTGGGCCGCGGGGCTGGCGAGCGCAGAGCTCGCGAAAAATGCGGGCGACGATGACGACAGCGTCAACAGAGCGAGAGCGGCCATCGCGAGCGGCCACGCGGCTCCGAAAGCCCGGCCTGCGGCAACGTTTCGCTCGCCTCTTCGGTTGGCGGCACGGCTCGGCAAGCGAGAGCAACTTGGCAAGCGAGAGCGATTCGGCATTTGCGGCAGTCTGTCACGCCCGGGCCTGCCTGGTGCAAGCGGAAGGCGGGATGCGGGAACCAAACGCGCGGGCGGCCGCAACAGCAGCCCGCGCGGCGGAAGATCAGCCGAGCTTGGCCTCGAGCGTGATGGTGGTGTTGAGCAGGCGCGAGATGGGGCAGGTGCGCTTGGCGGTCTCGGCCACGGCGAGGAACTGCTCGGGCGTCGCGCCCGGCACCTTGGCGACCACGTCGAGGTGGATGCGCGTGATGGTGAAGCCGAGGTCGAGCTTCTCGAGCGTGAGCGAGGCCTTGGTCTCGATGCTGTCGGCCTTGAGGTTCGAGCCGCCGAGGGCGCCGGACAGCGCCATCGAATAGCAGGACGCGTGAGCAGCAGCGATCAGCTCTTCGGGGTTGGTGCCTGGCGAGTTCTCGAACCGCTGCAGGAAGTTGTACGAAACCGACGAGACCACGCCGCTCTCCGTCGAGACCGTGCCCTGGCCGTCCTTGAGGCCGCCCTTCCAAATCGCGCTGGCTTTACGAATCATCTCTGTCTCCTTGCTGGCGTGGCCCGGAGGCCACTTCGGTTGTTTGAAATCGGGCGCGCAGGATAGCATGCGGACCCTCCGATGAGCTCCGAGCGCAGCCCGAACCCGAACCCCGATAGCAACCGCACCGTCACGGCAGGCGACCCGCCCGGCGCCGATGGCGATCGTTCCCTCGCCGTCCTGCAGGCACCAACCGCTGAACAGATGCAGGCGCTGGGAGCGCGGCTCGGACGCGCGATGAAGACTGGCGACGTCGTCGGCCTTACCGGCCCGCTCGGCAGCGGCAAGACGACTTTCTCGCAGGGGATCGCGGTCGGCCTCGGCGTGGCGAGCGACAGGCATGTGGCCAGCCCGACCTTCGCGCTCGTCAACGAGCACCCCGGACGAGTTCCATTCATTCACGCGGATCTCTACCGGATCAAAGACGAAGCCGAGCTCGCCGAGCTGGGCCTCGACGAGGCGTACGACCGAGCGGCAGCGACTCTCGAATGGGCCGAACGCTTTCCGAACGCCCTACCCGCGGATCATCTGGCGATCGTGTTCGACACGGCCGTCGATGGAACGCGGCGGCTCGAGCTGCGCGGCACAGGTCCCCGGGGCCGTGCGTTGGCGGCTGCCCTGGCGCTCGCCGACGACCACGCCGCCCGTTGACGGTGGGGTGCAAAAACCGCGATTTCACGAAGAAAAGCCGCGGTTTTTCCCGCAAAACCCACAGCGATTTGCTTGGGCTTCGCACGAGTTCCTCACCAATAATAGGTAGGACATCGGAGCCCACCCGGAATGAACTTCGAAGAATACCTCGCCCGGTTTTCCAGCCACAGCCGCCTCGCTCACATCCGTCCCTTCGCCGACGTCGTGGAAGGAGGGCGCCGCTATCCCCTCTTGCGCGCCGACACGGAGGGCAGCCGGCGCCTGGTGATCACGGCCGGGTTTCACGGCGACGAGACCGCGGGGCCACTGACGCTGGCCGAGCATCTGCCCGAAATCATCGCGTACGCCAAGGAACGCGACGTCGGTCTCACGATCTATCCCAGCTTGAACCCGTCGGGATTCGAGGACGGCACTCGGTACAACCGCGGCAAGGAATCACCCAACAACGATTTCGTTCGTTACGAGATCCGACCCGACGTCTGGGTCGGTGAGCTCGAGCCCGGTCAGGAGTTCCTGCAATACGCGCTCTACCGCGAAGGTCCGCGTGAGACGCGCGCACTGGCGGCCGAGATCGAAACCCTCGCCACCCCTCACGCCGCGCTCGACATCCATCAGGATCCCTACATCCGCGAGCCCCTCTCCTACGCGTACACGTTCGGCGATTCCGCCGCCTACCGCCCGATGGTCGCCAAGACCGAGCGGATCATGCACGTCTCACGCAACGCCCAGGTCGACGACGACGTCTTCACCGACGAGGACGGCCTCATCCAACTCCACGACGGCAGCGTCACCGACTACTTCCTCCGCCGCGGCGTCCCCTACACCGCCGCCATCGAAACCACCACCAGCGCCCCCATGCCCGCCTGCCACGAGGTCAACCTCATCTGGATCCGCGGATTCATCGATCTCGCTTCGCTCGCGGGAAGGGCCTAGGAAGGCCCCTCCCGAGCCCTCCCCTCCGGAGGCAGAGTGCTTGGGATGATCGCCGGCGCAGGCTAAGCCTGCGCCTCCTGCTTGCTTGGACCCGCTCTCTGCGTTCGCTCTGACATCTGAGCGATCCGCGGCGCGAGTAATTTTTGGCGAGACTCCCGGAACCGCCGCGCCCACCGAATCGGTACTGTCGGGGGCACCAAGCGAGACGGGGGCGGGAGTGGAGCGGACTCCCTCGCCCACGAAAGTGGGAGAGGGCGGGGGTGAGGGGCGTCGGTTTGCAGCGGGCGTTCGAGCGCTCGCTGAACGGGCTGGGCTGGAAGGAGTTGGGCGTAGTGGGGGCGTGCAGGAGGGGGGGAAGTCGACTGGGCGTTCGTGCGCAGGCCGCTCGCCGTCCGCGGCGATGCCAGGCCGAGCGGAGTCGGCCAGTCTTGGGGCGCGCGCACGCAGCTGCTGATGG
>JANNNO010000400.1:0-14544 GCA_031398585.1 Myxococcales bacterium
CGGCCGTTTCATGTCCGGGCCGCTCGCTGCGGACCCGGCCGGTTCATGTCCGGGCCGCTCGCTGCGGACCCGGCCGGTTCATGTACAAGCCGCTCGCTGCGGACCCGGCCGTTTCATGTCCGGGGCCGCTCTCAGCGATCCCGATCGCCCGCGACGTCGCGTTCGACGATCAAGGTTATCTCCTCGTCGGCTGGGCGCCCGCGGTTGCCGATGCGCACGCGCCATCCCGGCCGAGCGGCGATCGCCGCTGCCGCTGCCCGCGCGATCTCCGCGGCGCCGGGCTGCCAGGCTTCGGCCCAGGCGTACCCGTCGTCGTCGCCTTCGTAGTCGTCGGGGAACTCGCAGCGCAGATCGAATCGCAGCACGAACTCCCGCTCCTCGACGTACTTCATTCCCCGCGCGCCTCGGCTTTCACTCGTTCTCTTTTTGCCACTCGAGCTGAATATCGCTGCCGAGATCGCTCAGGATCTTCTCGCGGAAGCGCTTCTTCACCTTGTCGGCGATCTGTCCCATGCGCTGCTTGGAGACGCCGAATCGTTCGCCCAGTGCCCCGAGCGGCAGCGCCTCGTCGGCCGCGGCCAGGTGCTCGTGCCAGATGGCGCGCTCGCGCGCGTCGCTCAGCGTGGCGGCGAACTCACTCATGAGTCGGGCAATGGCCGTCGACATCTCGCTGCGTGCGGCCTGGCTCTCGGGCGAGACCGTGGCCCCCGGGATCCGCTCTTCCAGGCCCAGCCCCTCGTCACCGGGCGGCGGGTCGAACGAGACCTCGCGCGAAGCCAGGTGAGCCGAGACTTCCTCGACGTCCTCAATCGGAACGTCGAGCTTGGCGGCCAGCAGCTTCGGCGTCACGTCGACGCCGGCTGCCAGCAGCTTTTGTCGCTCACGTTCGAGGCGGAAGAAGAGCTTTCGGCCCGCTCGGGTGTTGCCGACGTGGATCAGCCGGGCATTGGTCATCAAGAAGCGAAGGATGTAGGCCCGGATCCAATAGGCCGCGTAAGAGCCGAACCGCGTGCCCAGGGTCGGGTCCCAGTGCTTGACCGCCTCGAGCAGTCCGACGCTGCCCTCCTGGAACAGGTCGAGCACATTGGTCCACGCCTGCCGGTACTGGTAAGCGATGCTGATCACCAGCCGGAGGTTGTGCACCACGAGGGTGCGCGCCGCATGCGTGTCGCCGCGTTCCCGGACCTCGTGGATGAGGCGCTTCTCTTCCTCGTCGGACAGGCGCGGATAGGCGCGCGCCTCGGCCAGGAAGCGCTGCACCGGGCTGCGGAGGGGGGCGAGGCCAGTCTTGGAGGCCGTCACTGGTTCGTCGGCGTCGGTATCGGCATCGTCACCATCCTCGCTCGACGACTCGCGCGCGCTCGAGGCGCCCTTGCGTCGAGCTCGGCGTGGCGGCGGCAGGACTTCGGCCTCGGCGACGATGGGCGCCAGCGCCTCTTCCGCCACCGGCAGGGCGGTCAAGACGTCGGCCTCGGCTTCGATTGCGCTCTCTTCCTCGTCTTCATTGCGGACGACGGTCGCCGCCGCGGCGGGCTCCCCCGCTTCGCCGGTGGGCGGAGGGAGGGCGCGGGCAGGGGGGGAAGCCTTCGAGGCGCGGACAGCGGACTTGGCCATGAGACGTGCCGGTTGGTTATAACGCGTCGGAAGCCGCAGGTCAGGTCGGCTGGCCTCGCGAAAAGGCGCTGCCGCAAGTCCCCGGTCAGACCAGCTGATCCGGCTCGAGCACCATCTGCGGGTGCCACGGCTGCCCGGTCGACAGGGCCGTGGCGATCGCGACGAGCAGGGCCGCCAGGCAGATGGCCGAGGCGGCTCGCAGCCCTAACGAGCTCGGCCCGTCGCTGGGCGGCTTTCCAGCGGCCAGCCCGAGCGTCAGCAGCCCCGTCCCGGCCAGCAGCCCTCCCACGAGGCCACCTCCGAAATGCGCCCACTTGTCGATGCTCGGCAAGAGCGAGAGAGCGAGGTTGAGGCCGAGCACACCGAGGAGGCGGGGGCGCAGCCGCGCGCTGATGAGGGGCGGGACGATCGCCTCGCGACGCAGCACAATCGCGATGCCGGCGGCCATGAGTCCCCAGATGGCACCGGACGCGCCGACCGAGAGACTCGAGCGTCCGATGAACGCCGAGGCGAGGCCTCCTCCCAGTGCGGACAGCGTGTAAAGAACCGCCATGCGCCGCCAGCCGAGCATGCCTTCTAGAAAGCCGCCGAAGCTGAACAGCGCGATGAGATTGACGATGAGATGAATCGGGTCAGCGTGCAAAAAGGCGTGCGAGATCAGCCGCCAGATTTGGCCAGCCTCGACCAGAGGGGCACTGTTGGCGCCGGCATTGAGTAGAGTGACCTGAAAGTTGCGACGGCCCCAGTAGGTCGTGAGCGCGAACATCACGATGCAGGCCGCGCCAAGCACACGGATCGCGCGCTGGGGACGATGATCGAGCGCGGCCGCGAAGGCCCCCGCCTCTTGGCGTCGCGCCTCGACCCGGGTGTTGTGCTCGCTGAGATCGGCTACGGTCGGTGGCCGGGACTGCGGCAGCAGCGCCGTGGCTTCCGCCAGCAGGCGCAGCCGTCGGCCAGCGATGCGCGTGAGCTTTCCTTCCGGCGAGAGCAGATGCACACCGAGTCGGTTCGGATCCGGAGCTCCTCGATCGGCGGCGAGCAGGGCAGGGCGATCCGCCTCGCGTGCGCCCGCCACCACCAGATGCAGGATGCCGTCGCCATGACCGCGCAGGAGGGCGGATAGGCGCGTCTCGAGAGAGGCGACGTCGTCGTCCCCGCGGTCGACGATGACCACACCGCAGCCGAGGTCCGGCAGCAAGACGAGCGAGACGGGAGCATGGTGGACGGCCACCAGTGCGGTGAGGTGGCGATCTTCCCCGAGGCGCAAAAGCGCGCCGAGCAGCTTGCCTCCGAGAGTTGGCGTGCTGTCGTCAGCGGCGACGGCCGCTTCGGCGACGGCCGCTTCGGCGGACCTGATCTCGCCCTCGCTCGGCATCAGCCGGCCCCCAGCGCTGCGAGTCCGCTGAGGAGCGCGTCGTTTTCGTCCGAGCGTCCGATGCTGATTCTCAACTTGTCGGAGAGACCTGGTTTGTCGAAAAAGCGGATCAAGATCCCGCGCTGTTTGAGTCCTTGATACAGCGTCCGCGCGTCCTGTCCGGCGGGCACGGTCGCCAGCAGGAAGTTGGCGTGGCTCGGGATGACGGCGAAGCCTCGGCGTTCGAGCTCGGCGTTGACCCGGGCGCGCTCGCTGCGCACGGCCTGCCAGGTCTGTTCCGCGTATGCATGATCTTCGATGGCGGCGGTACCGGCTGCGATCGCCAGCGCGTTGCAGTTGTAGCTGTCCTTCACCTTCATCAGCTGATCGACGATGGCGGGGGCGGCGAGCGCATAGCCGAGCCGAATGCCGCACAGCCCATAGCCCTTGCTGAGGGTGCGGCTGATGACGACGTTGGGGCAGCTCGCCAGCAACCCGACGGCATCGATCCCAGCGAAGTCTGCGTAGGCTTCATCGACCAGAACCAACCCGGGAAACTGTCGCGCCAACGTCTCGATCTCGCCGTTCGGGACCAGGGTGCCCGAAGGAGCATTCGGGTTGGCGAAGAAGATCGCCTTGGCGCCGGTGGCAATCAGCGCCTGCGCGGGCAGTCGCCAACCGGTCTCCCAGGGCACCGACGCAATCTTCGCTCCGGCGATCTCGGCCAGGACTGGGTAGAGCGAATAGGTCGGGTTGGGCCAGGCAATGATCTCACCAGGGCCGACGTACGTGCGCAGGACGATCGACAAGATGTCGTCGCTGCCATTGCCCGCGATGACGTGCCCGCGCGTGAGGCCGTGTCGCTTGGCCACGGCGTCGCGAAACTGATCCGCGGTTGGATCCGGGTAGCGGCGCAAGCTGTCGGGATCGTAGTCGCGGATGGCGGCGACGGCGCGCGGGCTCGGCGGAAACGGATTCTCGTTGGTGTTGAGCTTGACCACGCGGAGACCTGCCGCGGGCTGCTCGCCCGGGGTGTAGCCGGCCATCGAGGCAATGTCGGGACGTGGGCGTGGGGTCATCGTTTGCTCTGCGCGACGGACGGCTAGGCCACGTAGGGGATGGTCATCGGACCTTCGGGCAGAATCGCGATTGGCACGTCGCCCCTGCGATCCAGCTCGGCGCGAATCCGCGCGCTGATGTCCTCGGTCGGCTCCATGTGCGCGCGACGAACGTCATCGGGCGACAGCTCGCTCTTGAGCGCGACCCGCGCCTTGAGCGCGATGATGGCGAGCAGCTGCGCCTCCCACTGGTCGTAGACCGAGAACCCTGGCGCCGTGATCGTATCGAGCAGCGCGCGCGGGCTTGCGGCATCGAAGAGCAGCGACTTGAAATTGCCGTGGGCGGGAAAGCCGTCGTTGCAGCGGGAGGCAGCGATGATGAGGCCGTCCTGCTCCACCACCTGCATGGCGGCGTGCATGCCCTTGACCGCCTGATAGAGGTTCTGGTCGAGGGGATAGCCAGCGTTGGTCGTGACGACGATGGGGTAGGGCTGCTCGCACGCAACCATCGCGGTCTGCTTGGCGAAAGCGCAGCCGGCGGCGTGGGCGGTGGCGACGTCGCCGACGAAAAAGCGTGTGATCTGTCGCTTGCGGTTGAGTGTGACGTTCACCAGGAAGTCGACCGGCAAGAGGCTGCCGCCCCAGCGGATCTGTTCTTGCGTCGGGTTTCCGTCCAGCACGCCCCAGGTGCTCTTGGGGTGGCCGATGGCGTCGGCCCGGTGGTAGTGCATGATGGCGTCGATATCGGCGACGGCCGGAAAGACGCCCTTGTAGCCGCCGGAGAAGCCCGCCATGAAATGCGGCTCGATGAAACCGGTGACGATGCGACGATCGGCCTCGACGTAGGCGCGGTTCATCAAGACGTCCTTGCCGTCGCGGGTCTTGCCGGCCGGTGCCATGCCCGAACGGTCGTGCGAATCGTGGTTCACGATCCGGTAGCGCGAGGCGACCTCCTTGCCAACCATGCGCTCGAGCTCGGCGGGCGTGTTGATCCGGTGCGACCCGGTGCCGTTGACGATGGTGAAGTTCTCGGGGGGCACGTGGGCCAGCTCCTGGAAGATCCAGGGCAAGAGGCGTTCGTTCGGCAGAGGTCGGGTGATGTCGGGAATCACGATCGCGACCTTCTCGTTGGCAGCGACGATCTCTCGCAGCGGGCGTCCACCGAGCGGGGCGCGTACTGCCTCGCGAAAAGACGCGCCTTCGTCCGGCAAGCCGGGGACGAACGAGGGCTCGATGACCCTCACTTTGTCGGACGGAACGTCGATCTCGAGGCCGCTCTGGCCGTACTGGAGATGCACCTTCATGAGGCGCAGGTTGTAACACGCGCAGGGGGGGATGTCGTTCCTGCGCTCCCGTGCGTCACGGGCGCGGTTGCGCTATAAGCACCGCCGATGAGACCGACCCCTCTCGAGGTAAGCGCCGCCGTCACCGAGCTCGGGCAATCGCCCGCCGGCGATGTCTTGCGCTGGGCACTCTCACGCTTCGGCCAGGGGCTCGCGATCGCCTCGTCGTTCTCGATCGAAGACAATGTCGTCATCGACCTCGCGCACAAGGTCGATCCCAAGGTGCGGGTCTTTGCCCTCGACACCGGCCGGCTGCCCGAAGAGACCTACCAGACGGCGGACCGGGTGCGCGACAAGTACGGCATCGAGATCGAATGGCTCTTTCCCGAACGGGTAGCGGTCGAGACGCTGCTGCGCAAGAAGGGCCTCTATAGCTTCATGGAGTCGCTCGACAATCGGCACGAGTGCTGCGGCATTCGCAAGGTGGGGCCACTCAACCGGATGCTGTCGACGCTCGACGCCTGGGTGACCGGGCTCCGTCGCGATCAATCGGTCACGCGAACCGATACGCCCAACATCGAATTCGATGGCGGCCACGGCGGCATGGCGAAACTCAACCCGATCATCGGCTGGAGCGACGCCGAGCTCTGGGCCTACGCCGACACCCACCGGGTGCCGGTGCATCCGCTGCACAAGAAGGGGTACCCCTCCATCGGCTGCTCGTCGTGCACCCGCGCGGTAAAACCGGGCGAACATCCGCGCGCCGGCCGTTGGTGGTGGGAAAATCCCGAGAGCAAGGAATGTGGGCTGCACCCCATCAAAGGCGGCTAGACGGCTAGCGCCGGCAAGGGCGCCTAGGCGACTTGCCCCGGGATCGCGCGCGATCCCGATGGCGTTGTTGTCGGCAACGTTCGCGTGCATAGACGGCCAGGTGCTTGCGCCGGCGGTTGATCGAGACCGGCCGGATGCCGGTGGACGACGTGACGGCGGGGGCGGCGACGGTCTGCCCCCTGCGGCGCCCTCGGTCTGTGCCAACGACAGCACGTTGGTGCGACGCGATTTCAGGGTGAAGCTTTTCAGTGCGGGCGCCGATCCATCGGCCGACCCCGAATGCGCAGTGGTGAATCCCGAGCGTGGCTTCTTCACGACGCGGGATCTGGGCGAGCTCAGTGAAGATGATCCCGGGCGTCGCCGGCACTCGCTGGTCTACGCACGGGCGCTTCTCACCGAGCACCTCGAGAGCGATCTGCCCGCCACGCTGATCGATCGCTTTCGCGCGGGCTTCGCGGCTGCACGGCGGGGTGGCTGGAAGGTCTTGCCGCGTTTTTACTACGCTGCCGGGCAGGGGGATCCGGATCCAAGTCTCGAGCGAACCGCGGCGCACATCGCGCAGCTAACGCCGCTGCTGCGCGAGAACGCCGACGTCATTGCGGCTTTGCACGCCGGGTTCCTCGGTTACTGGGGCGAATGGCATCGCGAGCGGCCGGTAGCGGCCGGCGATCGACGGCGTGTGCTCGAGGGGCTTCTCGCAGCGCTGCCGTCTTCACGCATGGTCCTCGTGCGACGCCCGTCGTTCAAGCGGGACGTCGTCGGCGGGCCGATCAATCCTCTCGACGCCTATGGGGGTACCGCGCTGGCACGGGTCGGTCATCTCAACGACTGTTTCTTAGCGAGCGAGGACGACGTCGGCACCTACCAGGACGACGAGGAACGCGGCTACGCCCTGCTCGACTCCCGCTTCACCGCCGTGGGGGGCGAGACCTGTGGTGTGAATCCGCCCCGCAGCCAATGTGCCAGCGCGCTCGCCGAGCTGCAGCGGCATCACTGGAGCTTTCTCAACGCCGACTACGATCGCAAAGTCATCGACGAGTGGCGGTCAGGTGGGTGCGAAGCCACCATCGCGTGTCGCCTTGGCCATCGTTTCGTGTTGCGTGGCCACGGTACGCCGGCGACCGTTCGTGCAGGAGAGACGCTGTCGCTGGCCATTGATCTGGTCAATGATGGCTTTGCACGTCCCTACAATGCGCGGCCGGTGATGCTCACGCTCACGGGTCCCGTCACCGTGCGGCTGCCCAGCGGGCAGGACGCGCGCGCCTGGGCACCCGGCACCGCGGTGAAGGCCTGTCTTGGTGCGCGTTTGCCCGCTGACCTTCCCCCGGGCGAGTACCGCGTCGGCATCGCTTTGCCCGATCCCGAGCCGACTCTGAGCGGTGATTCGAGGTTTGCCGTGCGCATCTTCGGCGGCACCAGCTGGGACGCCGAGGCCGGCATCAATCAGCTCGACGCGCGCATAGTCGTCACACGCTGAAAGGAGCGGCCTCAGCCGGGCGAACGCGCTGGCTGCTGGGGATGATCGGTCTGGGTGATCTCTTCGCCGTCACCGAGGGCCTCGGGTCGGCGCCGGTTTCGCACGCGTGTCACCACACGGTCGGCGACCACATAAAACGCAGGTACGACGAGGAGGCTGAGCGCAGTCGAGACCAGGAGCCCGCCGATGACCGCGACCGCCATGGGTGCCCGCACCTCGGCTCCGGATCCGAGGCCCAGCGCGGAGGGCACCGCGGCCATCAGAGTGGCAGTCGACGTCATGAGGATGGGCCGCAAGCGTACCGGGCCTGCCCCACGCATCGCCTCGGAAGCCGACTTGCCTTCGGCCCGCAGCTGGTTCGCGTAGTCGACCAGGATGATCGAGTTCTTCTTGACGATGCCCATCAAGAGCAACAGTCCAATCATGCTGAAGATGTTCAGCGTGAATCCACCCGCGGACAGCGCGATCACCGCACCTGCGACCGACAACGGCAGGATGGTCAGGATCGTGATGGGATGGAGCAGCGAATTGAACTGCGAGGCGAGGATCATGTAAGCGACGAGGATTCCGAGGATGAGGGCGAAGATCAGGCTGCCCATCGATTCCTGGAAGGTCACGCTCGCGCCGCTCGGCACCACGCGATAGCCCGCGGGCAGACTGGGCGAAAGTGTCTCGACGGCAGCCAGCGCCGCGCTCTGCGACTGCCCGGGGGCGACGTTGCCGAATACAGTGATGGCGCGTTCACGATCGCGCCGGGTGACCGCCTGCAGAGCCGGCCGCTCCTCCTGCGTGGTCAAAGCCGACAGCGGCACGAGGGCGCCGTTTCGCGCGCGGACCTTGAGCCGCGCGAGATCTTCGGGACGCGTTCTCTGCGTGGCGAGCAAGCGGAGCCGAACATCGACCCGACGTCCGGCGGAGCTGTACTTGCCAACACGCAGCCCCCCCACCAGAGCGTTGACCGTCGTCGCCACCTCTTCCACCGAGACGCCGAGATCCGCAGCGCGAGCCCGATCCGGGGCGATGCGAAGCTCGGGCAGACCGACCTGGTAGTCGGTATCCAGATCGACCACGGTGCCTGTGCGGGTCAGCTTCTCGCGCAGCTCGTTCGAAACCTCGACGAGCTTGTTCCAGTCGCCGCCGCGGACCGAGAGGTCGATGGGAAATCCACGAGCAGCGGAAAAGCCAGTCTGCGACAAGTCCTGAACGACCGCGCGCAGGCCGGGGTAGGAGTTGAGCTCCTTGCGCAGGACCGCCATGAACTCGGCCTGACTCATGCGCTCGCCAGGCGGTTTCAGGGTCAACATCATGAGCCCCGAGTTGATGTTGCCACCGCGGAAGCTGCCGACGACCAGGAAGACGCGGCTCACCTCGGGCCGCGACATCACGAAGGCCTCGGCCCGCTTGAGCAAGGTGTCGGTCTCTTCCAGATCCGAGCCGACGGCCGTCTGAAGCCGGACATTGAGGCGACTCTGATCCTGGCTGGGCACGAATTCGCTCGGCATGTTGGCCACCACGAAGCCGGCTCCCACCATCAAGGCGGTGGCGCCGAGCAGAACCACGATCGGGAAGCGCAACGCGCGGGTCAACGTGGCAGCGTAGGTGCGCTCGAGCGCCGAGAATCCACGGTCGACGAAGCGACCCATGAAGTTGCGATGTTGTTCGCCTCGCTTGAGGATCTGCGCGGATCGCGCCGGCGCCAGCGTGATGGCCTCGAGGTAGGAGAGCAACACCGCCACACAGAGGGTGACGCCGAACTGGAGGAAGAACTTGCCCGTGACGCCCTTCATGAAGACGACAGGGATGAAGATCGCAACCACCGCGAGCGTCGCTGCCAGCGCCGCGAAGGTGATCTCCTTGGTGCCTTCTCGCGCGGCGGTAACCCGATCTTTGCCAGCGTCGAAATGACGGTGAATGTTCTCGAGCACCATGATCGCGTCGTCGACCACGATGCCGACCGCGAGTGACATCGCGAGCAGCGTGAAGGTGTTGAACGTGTAGCCGAGGAAGTAAATGACGGCGACCGTGCCCATCAGGGACATCGGGATCGCCAAGATCACGTTGAAGGTCGATGACAGCGATCCGAGGAACATCCAGCAGACCAGCGCCGTCAGGCAGACCGCCAGCAACAGCTCGAACTGAACCTCGTTCACCGATTCTTCGACGAAGCCGGTCGAATCGAAGTTGAGGCCGACCTCCATGCCGGCAGGCAGCGTCTTTTGTACCTCGGCCAGCGTCCGCTTCACCGCGTGCGCGACCGCGACGGCGTTGGCCCCGCGTTGTTTGCGAATCGCGAGGCCCTGCGCGGGCTGGCCATCTACCCGGGAGCGCCGCCGGACGTCCTCGAAGCCATCCTCGACCAGGCCGACGTCGGCCAGATAGACCGGCGCGCCCGCCTGCTCCGAGACTACGATTTTCCTGAGCGTGTCGAGGTCGAGCGCTTCGCCGAGGATGCGCACCGAAATCTCGCGCCCCTCGGCGTCGAGCCGGCCGGCGGGTACCTCGACGTGCTGACGCTGCAGCGCCGAGATCACGTCGGCAACGGTCAGACCGCGTTCGTCGAGCTTTACCGCATCGACCCAGATGCGAATGTTCCGCTCGAGGTAGCCGCCCATCGAGACCTCACCGACGCCGGCGATGGTCTGCAACTTCTCCTTCAGGCGGTAGCGCGCAACGTCGGCAAGCAGCTGCGGTGAATAGGGACCAGCGAGGCCGACCCACATGATCGGCTGGTCCTCGGGATTGGTCTTGGAGACCACCGGCGGATCGATGTCTCTCGGCAAGCGCCGTACCGCCTGGGCGATGCGGGTCTGCACGTCCTGGAGGGCGGAGTCGACGTTGCGACCGAGGTCGAGCTCGACCACGATGGAAGCGTTGCCCTCGCGCGAGCTCGACGAGATCGATTGCACGCCCTCGACCTGCGCGAGCGACTCCTCGATGATCTCGACCACGTCGGTCTCGATCGCCTCGGGCGCGGCGCCCTCCCACGAGACCTGCACTTCGATGTTGGGAAAGTCGACGTCGGGAAATTGGCTGATGCCGATGCGGCTGGCGGCGACCGTGCCGAACACGATCGTCGCCGCCATGATCATCCAGGCGAGGACCGGGCGGCGGATGCAAGTCTCGGTGATGTTCATGGCGTTGCCTTCGACCTGTGGCGGTTCAGAGACTGCCGGACTTTGGCGCGGCCGGCGCGGGTGCAGCGCCCTTGGCATCGGCGCTGGGCTTCTCCACGACGACGGCCGCGCCGTCACGCAGAGCTTCGGCGCCACGGATGACCAGGCTCTCGCCGGCCTTGATCCCTGACTTCGCCTCGACCGCGCCATCGGCCGTGCGCAGGCCGAGCGTCAGCAATCGCTCGCGCGCCACCTTGCCTTCGACGACGAAGGCGACGAACCCGCGTTCGGTGGGGCGTACCGCGGTCGGCGGCAGCACAGGTGCGGCCCTCGTCGATCCGACCGGCACCGAGACCTCGGCAAAGGCCCCCGGGCGCAGCGCCGAGCGATCCGCGGCGCGGATCTCTCCCGTGACGGTGACCATGCGCGAGATGGGATCGGCGGCCTGCGCGACGTGGGTGATTTTCGCCTCGCCTGGTTCGTTGGCTTCGCGCAGGCGGAAGCGCGCGACCATGCCTGCCTTGAGCGATGCCGCCTCGGGCGCCGGCACCGAGAAGCGGAGCAAGAGAGGATCGCGCCTTATGAGGGTGGCCAGCACTGTGCCGGGCTGCACGTATTGCCCGGTCTGCACGCGGCGGGTTTCGATGATTCCGGCGACGGGCGCCCTCACGTAGGCGTCGCGCAGGTTCAGCTCGGCCTGCGCGAGCGCGGCGCGCTTTTCACCAGTGTCAGCCTGCGCGGTCAGAAGCCTCGTTCGCCAGCTGGCGATCTCTTCGTCGGGAATCAGCCCCGGCGTTGCCGCTACGGCCTTCTCGCGTCGCTCGACGCCCGCTCGCGCGTCAGCCTCGGCCGCGCGCGTCTTCTGCAAAGAGGCCTGCGCGGCATCGACGGTGAGCTTGTATCGTTGTGGCTCGACCTCGACCAGGATGGCGCCGGGCACGACGTTTTGCCCCTCGTGCAACCGTACTCTATCGACCACGCCAGCCACGCGCGCCGTGACCTGGACGGTCTCGAACGCCTCGATCGAACCGACGGCGGAGACGGTGTACTCGACGTCTCGGGCAACGACTGGGGCGACCTCGACCGGGAACTGCAGGGCACGCCGCCCTCCGCCGGCTCGCGTGCCGCCCCCGGCGGCAGCCTGGGCCGCACCGCTCTCCCGCGCGGGCGCCGGTCCGGCGTTTTTCTTGTCACAAGCAACGATCACCGGGAGCAGGGCGACCACCCATAGCCGTCCTCGACCTGGAAAAGACCGCATCCGCGTCCTCGACATCGCTTGCCCTTCCGCCGTTGCCCTTGCCGTCGCCATTATGGTTTCCCTTCCATTCCCGGCGGCGGAGCGCCCGTGGCCGCTTTCAGATCGAGGAACGCCAGCGCCAGCGCGTTTCGCTCGCGGGCCAGCGCCACCTCGGCTTCGAACAATCGCAAGTTGGCGTCGGCCACGTCGAGCGCCCGCACCAAGCCCTGGCGATAGAGCTGCCCGGTCTCGTCGACGTGGCGCCGTGCCACCTCGGCCGCGCGTACCGCCGATGCCTGAACCGTCCGTGCGGTCTCCAGTGAGACGACCGCGGAACGAACGTCGAGCGCCACCTGGCGGGTGCGACCGGCAACGACCCCGCTGGCAGCGCGGCTGAGCGCGCGACGCTCCTTGCGTTCGGCGAGGCGCTCGCCCCCGTCCCAGAGCGACCAGTTGAGCGAGAGGCCTGCCGACCCATCACCGATCCGTCCGGCAAAACCCTGCTCGTTGGTCACCCGATACTGGGCCACCCCCGCCACGCTGGGCAAGAAACGCAGCGCCGGCTCGCTGGCGGCTGCTTCCTGTGCCAGCAGGCGTGCTCTGTCGGAGGCGAGGTCGAGGCGCCGTTCGAGCCCGGCTGCGATGAGAGCATCGGCGGTGGTCGGGGCGCTCTCCGCCTCGGCAAGCAGAGGCTCGGGCGCTACGAGCCGGGCCTGTCCGATCTCGCTGTTGACGAGGTGACCGAGCTCGATGCGCGACACCATGGCACCCGCGCGAGCGCGCAACAATTCGCGCTCGGCGGTGGCCGCCTCGAGCTCGATGCGGGTGACGTCGTTGCTGCTGACGAGACCTGCGGCGGCCCGCGCCTGCGCCTCTTTGAGAGTGACGCGCGAAAAGTCGACGCGGCGGGTGGCCGCGAGCAGAACCTGCTCCTGGCCGACGACGCTGAAAAAGGCGTCGGCCGCCTCGAAGCCGATGAGGCGGCGGGTGTTGACCGCCAGGTGTCGGGCCGACTCGCCCTCGAACTTCGCTTGGCGATAGAGGGGAAAGAGACGCGCATCGATGAGCGGAACCACCAGGTTCGCCTGCGCCGAAAGGGCGTTGTAGCGGGAGATCGCGACTTCGCCGTCACCCACGCGGCGGACTGTCTCGTTCAGGCGGCGGGTGTAAAGGCCGGTGATGGACAGCTCGGGAAAGAAAAAGGCACGGGCCCTGTCGGTTCGCGCAACCGCGGCCTCGGCTTCCGCCTCCGCGCTCATGGCCCGTTCGTTGCGCTGCGCGGCCAGAGCGACGATACGCTCCAACGTGAACGTCGGCTCGGTCGCGGCCTGACCGCGCGCGCCATGCGGGAGGGCCAGCAGAAGCACGACGACCGCTGCTCCCCAGGGGGCGCGTCGGCGAGCGCCGGTGGCAGTGGGCGCGTTTGAGGGCGGCGCGAGAGAAGGGGTACGGGGTTTCAAAGTGTCCACGAGGTTATGGCTCGAAAATGGCTGGTCGCACCCGCCCTGGGGGCAGGTGCGGTCACGGTCGGAAGGAGGAGGCTGCGGGGGCTGAGCCGCGCTGGGAAAAAGCGGTTGCGGGCAGGAAAACGAGAGCGGTTTCCGCAAGACACGGGGGCCATGAGGGGCGTTAATAGCATCCGGATGACGCGCTCGAAGTTGTTTGTCGGTAAAGGCCGTGCACTGGCCGTTGCCGTGGCGCTGACGATCGGGATCGTGACGGGCGGCGGGTGCGGCCACGCACGCAAGCAGGCGACGGAAGACGTGGAGCGGCTGCGCCAGGCGGCGCTGGCCGACCTGAAAAAGGGCAAACCGCAGGACGCCCGCAAGGGCCTGCTCGAGGCGGTCAGGGTGGGCAAAGCCAACGCGATCGATGACGAGGTCCTGGCTCGGACCCACGTGACCCTCGGCGCTGTCTACGCGGGCCCCCTCAAGGAGAGCGACAAGGCGGTCGCCCACATGGCGGCCGCGCTGGATCGCGATCCGAACGTGAAGCTCGAGGGTGCCACCGCCACGGCCTCGGCCAAGCGCGCTCTCGCCGCCGCCAAACGGGCCGCGGCCAAGGCTGCGAAGGGCGAGGCTGCCGGCGTCAGCAAGACCGCCAAGGCGGATGTCCCGGCCTCCGAGCTGAAAGAGCCGAAAGCCAAGACGCCTCCCAAGCCAGAGTCGGAGACAGCTCCCGAGCCCGTCCCCGCGGCCGTCGCGGCGGCGCCCCCCGACCCGCCCCCGGTCGCTGTTTCGGAAGCACCTGCCGCCGAGTCGGCCCCCGCCACCGCACTTCCATCGACCGCGTCCGTCGACGAGCTGCTCGCTGCGGCCGAAGCCGCCACGCCCAAGGCCGATGCGCCAGCGACTCGCACAGTGGTTCGCAAGGCGCGGCCGCCCGCGCGGCGACGCGCCTTCGTGAAACGTCGGCGTGGCCGCTATGCTCGCATCGCGCCTGCGCGCGCCGGCCGTCCCGCGCCACGGACCGCCGCAGCCGTTCGCAGGCCGCCGCCGCCGGTTGCCGAACCGATGCCGCCGCCCGCACCGCCACCGCCACCGACCTCTGCCGAGGTCGCGATGGCCGTGCCGCCGC